>CAZWXI010000049.1:0-22605 GCA_964637845.1 uncultured Hyphomicrobiales bacterium
ATGATTAGCTCCTATAAAATATGAAAAAAAAAAGAAGATTTATAGGGTAACATTGCTACCCTGTAAATTTTGAAATTCTCTATAAATATGTTTGTATTCATATATTATCATTACGGATTGCACGGTGTATGATATATGAAGCAATCTGATGGATAATTATAATATTCTGGAACTTCAACTTCATGACCTTCAAGCGTACAATTAATAGAACCAACTAATGTCGGACCTGAAACCCGTGTCTTTACATTTGTTCTTAAAATTGGGTCATAACAATATCTGAATTCTTCTTCACAATAATTATCATAATCACAAGCGCGATATATGATATGAGTCTGGTCAGAATAATAAATCTTTTCAATATTCCAACATACCCAATGATAGAATTTATACTTTTCGCTTAGATTTGGACATGGGGGAGCAGTCATAAAATCGCATAAGTATGTATTAATCCAATTATATGTTGAAATTTGCTGAGAGATATAGTCAAGTACTTGCTGGATCGTCCAAGTTTGTTCACATTCAGGCGTTAATACAATATGTGAAAAATCTCTCAAATAAATCTCAGCCGGTGCCGGTCCAGTCGCACATTTGACACAAATATTTACTTCATACAAGCAACCATTGATAGTCATGTTGACTGTTCTTGGTGTAAATCCTGTTTTACAAGCTGACGCTTTCATTTCAAAAGTGCCAATAACGAATAGGAATACTATCATTACACTTGCTGTGATGTATCTTGCTATTTTATTCAAATTCATTTTAGTTTCCTTAAAATTTGTTTAAATAAAGTGAATTAAATCATTACATCGCAACAAAATTTCGTACTTTTGTATGTTACTAGTTTGTCAGTAGCTATGCTACTAACATACGAAAATGCTGAGAAAAAGGGATTCTTGCAGAAACTTTAGTTCTGAGCATTGAAGAAAAAGCCGAACTCAAATCCCTTAGAAATACTCCGGCTTTTTCAATAGACAATTTCAAACATGTTTTTCCCTTATTATATTCAAACTACTATACAAATTTATAAAAAATATTATAAACACCAAAGAAATTTTCAATTGAGAGGAAAATAATTTTTTAGCCTTGACTGCGAATGTATTGATGTCTCAATCAAATTAAACGTTCAGCAATGGTGAATGATTAGAGAAAAAATCTTAACACTATTTATTAATAGTGTTCTCAATTATGGTTGGCAGTGGTGTTTCGGTCTTGTCCTTTGGTGGGATATTGTAAATTTTTCGTCCCTTATATATTAGCTCTTGCTCTTCGAGCGGGAAAGCGGAAATCAATCTTGCTCTTATGACCGTAGGTGTTTCGCCGGCTTGCACGGCTTCGACTCCTTCCATCATCATTTGTAGTACATTGATTTCATGGTCGTGAATAGTCCTTAGCTTGTCGCCCAAAGGTAGCCAAACAATATTTGCCATTAATATACCCCACAAAGTAGCTATAAAGGCAGTACCTATGTGCCTAATCAGTACATTCGGGTCAGCTCCGACAGATGCAAACGATAGAATTAATCCCATTACGGTACCAATTATACCCATAGTAGGGGAGTAGCCCCCTAATTTGTTGAAAAACCCGATATTGAACATGTGACGTTCTGAAATATTATGAATTTCACTATTGGCAATACGAGTAAATGTCTCGGGAGTGGCACCGTCAATACAAATTTCGAAAAACTTTTTCAAATAAGGGTGCTTGGCGTTTTTCAATCTTCCTTCCAGCGCTAGAATGCCGTCGCGTCTTGCTATCGAAGCATATTCAATTATTTGTTCTAAAATTTCACGCAGATTATAAACGGGTGGGCTGATTGCTATTTTGATTAATTTCGGCATTCTTTTCATCATTGCGAAATCGTGTCCTGCCAAACCAGCGGCTAATGTACCGACTATCACAATTGTCATACCCGGGATAAGGAACAACATATCCGGAGTTCCGCCCTCCAAGAAAAACGAGCCGAGGATTGCCACCAATCCTAAAATTATCCCAAATAATGTGCTGCCTTTCATAATTCTAATATAATCAATCTATCTCAGAAAATCAAATAAAGAGCTTCGCATAATTGAACTACCGACTTGCAATGAATATCGTAGTGCAAGTTCTTCCATTTGTAAGTTAATTGTCGAGCGAGCGACATCAGTATCTTCCTTGATAGAGCGATATTCTTTTAATCTTATAGTTTCAGCTGTCATTTGTTGACTGATTAAATCGAAACGATTTATTTTGGCTCCGTTCTCTCCATTGGCTTTATCAATCTTTTCCATATAAGCTGCGAGCTTTTGTTGCAACAAATTAAGTTGCTCGACATCTTCTTTGCTTATATTGTCATATTCCTGACGATTCGAGCCATCGGGATTAAAAGCTAATAAATTATATAATGCTATAATGGTATCGAATAGTTCGTTATTCTTTCCGAAAACTGCATTTGCTTTGATATTTATTACTTCGGTTGTCTTATTGTCTTTGTTGATTACTCTATCTTTATCATTACCTTTGAAAAGTAGAGTCATTCCCGATGGATTATCGGGTGTCGGCTTTGAATAAATAATTTCAAACGGAAGTTTGTCATTGCCGGGGTCATCGTTGTATGATGACGGTGTAGTCTTTGTGCCTCCAAATAAATATTTTCCGTTGAAATCGCTGTTTGCTTGCTTGACAATGTCTTTCAAAATACCCTTAATGAAAGCTGATAGACTAAAGGTATTTCCTGAGTTCCCGATTTGTGTTGCATCTATTGCCAACTCACGAATTTTCCGCACATTATCCGAAATGAATTCAAGACTTTCTTCCGTGGCTCTTAATTCACTTAATGCATCTTCAATAATATTAATATAATTTTCATTCTGCTGAATCTTCGATGTAAACATTTTAGAATCAACATAATGCGCTGGATTATCGGATAGAGAAGTAATAGCTTTCCCCGTTGATAATCGTATTTCTTCCTTGAACTTACGTCCTTGGATTTCGTCAAGATTTCTTTGATAGGGAATAAATGTAGATTTATGCGTAACTCTCATTGTTATCTCCCCAGATTGACCAATGTACCAAGCAAATCATTCGTAACAGAGACGATTCGTGAAGATGCCTCAAATGCCTTTTGATACTTTATTAAACTGATTGCCTCTTCATCCAGATTTACTCCCATTATGGACTCACGCTGGGAGTTCAATTGGTCATTAATCAGTCCCATTGTTCTATGACCCGTTTCGGCTTCTTTTGCTAATAAACCTATTTTTCCCATAAATCCATTGAAATATTCAACCGGATTGCTTGACATGAAGAAATCCGGGTCCTGAGCCAATCTTGCGACGGCTCTTGCAATGGCTGAATTACCACTTTCGCCCGTGCTATCGGATAATGGGACATCTTGCGGATTATTTTTAATATCATCGGAAATTCTTATATTAAAAGCAGTTAATTCACCGTCAGGCGGGTCGAAAAAACGTCTCATTGGCAGTGAACCACTCATATCATCAAGTCCAAAGCCAGACATTATTAAATTATTAACTTTCGAAGCAAAGGTTTTTACAAATGCATGAAAATTTTTGGCGATAGAAAAATCATTACCGCTATATTTCTCGTTCATATTTATGTTAAATATCTTTAGATTGGCATTTATTTCGCCGCCTTGAGCAGTGATTTCGGTTTCAAGTTGCTTTTCGTTGTCATATTTATATAATTTTGCAATTTGCTCCCCTGTATTTGAATCAATGACTACTTTTACTTTAAGTTCTTTCGCTGAATTTGAAGTCAGTAAATCTATACCATTAACAAAAACATTGACAGCACCGTTAGCGTTTTTCCCTACGGTAATATCAATAAACTTAGCTAATTCTTCTAATAAATTCTCTCTGTCATCAATATAAGTCAAAGTCGAGTTAGCAGCTTCGGTACCACTTGCTGCAATTTGAACGTTAATTTCCTTAATTTGCGAAATAATTCTATTAATTTCAGAAATATTTGAGTTTATTTTGAATAATGCTTCATTCCTCAAATCCTGCATTCCGTTAGCAATACGATTTATCCTGTCCGTAAGGGTTTGTGATTGAGTAGTCAAGTAGCTCCTCAAAGACATACTTTCGGGTTTTAAGGCTAATTCATCGAATGTTTTGAAAAAATCGGTCATTAGATTACCTAAACCCGCATCTCCAGGTTCACCCAAGACAGTTTCAACTCTTCTGTAAAAACTCGCCTCGGAACCGTAATTCATTAATCTCGAAGCTGAATTTCTTAGTTCTCGGTCATAATACGATTCCCGAAATGATTGGAGCTTTGAGAACAATACCCCCGTGCCCAAGTAATTATTGCTAAACTTAAGCGGGTTGGATTCCTTGAGTATTGCCATTCTACGCGAGTATCCGGGAGTATTAACGTTAGCAATATTATTGCTCGTGACATCAAGCCCCAGACGTTGAGCCAAAAGGGCACGTTTACCTATTTCGAGCGATGAAAAACTCATGTTTAATTTAAGCTTCCGCTGTTTACCATTAATAATTCAATCATGTTGTCAATTTTTGCCAATAATTCGCTATAATCTCCGATTTTGATTCGATTCAGCAACTCGAGATAATCTTTGCATTCCTGAAGACTACCGGTAATCTCTATAAAAGTTCTAATCCTTGCTAATCTAGAATCACGCGAAAATCCCATAATTAATTTTTCCGGCAAATCCTTGACGGTATTGTGCATTCTTAATTGAAGCTGATAGAGTTCACAATTAGGTATTGCTTCTATTATAGAATCAAGTTCCTGCCTAATTGACAGGGCAATTTCTAACATCTGTTTGCTTAATCCGTTATTTAGACTCATTCTGCCATCACAAATAATTTCACTAAACTCTTACGTTGCATACATTATTTGTGCCATTCGTTAGTATTTGTATCATTTCGTTAACAGAATGCTTGGCACGATTAGTCAAAACCCTGTTTGAGGTGTTTATTTCATGCAATCTCGTCAATACTTCACTCATTGTGTTTTTGAGTTGAACAAGTTCTATGCGATCTTCCTTGCTGCATAATTTAGCAAGGTCACTGACTCTCAGTGAGTTTGCTTCAGATTTGTTGACTTTGAGCCAATTGGCTATTATTGTCAAACGAACATCTTCGGCTTTTCGTAAATTGGAGGACACCTCATCTTGGAGCCCTGTAATTACATTCAACTCATCGAATTTCATTTTTATAAGGGCATTTTGCTGTTGCTCGGCTAAATTCAATAGCTCGTTCAAAAGTTGCTCTTCGTACTTTAGGTATGTAATTAATTTTACCGACATATCATTACTTAGAATAATTTTAAATATCTTTTTACTCTGTCAACATAAGTCGAGGTTTCTTTAAACGGAGGAATGCCACCGTGCTTTTCGACATTACCCGGCCCCGCATTATATGCGGCTAATGCTAATGTTAAATCATTTCCAAATCTTTTTAACATTTGACTTAAATATTTTGCTCCACCCATTATATTTTCAGCAGGGTCATATGAGTTTCTGACTCCCAAATCTTTAGCCGTAGAGTCCATCAATTGCATCAATCCTTTCGCACCCGCCGATGATTTCGCATTTGGTAAACCGGCGGATTCGGCTGTTATTATCGACTTAATCAGAGATTTATCTATGCCATATGTTGTTGAAGCGGTTTCAATAATTTGTTCATAATTGCTTAATCTTCGTTTTACCCTGTCAATGAAATTCGCTGTTTTAGGAATTTCACTTTCAACTATTTTCGGCAATATCTGAACTGTGCCGGATCCGTTCGAGTAATTATTTTCACTTGATTGCTCATGTTTTTCTATAATATTTTTCTCGGGGATGTTTTCACCCGTAAAATACTTATAGATTTGTGCCGCAATGCCGATTCCCTTTCCGGTTGATGAAATCTTGTCTGAGAACGTCATATAAGAATAATCGAGTAGAATATCGCTGCCGAAACCCTCATCATTTTCATCTCCCAACTGCGCCTTGCGAATTTCCTTCAACATCATATTCAAAAAAATGGATTCAAATCCTCGCGAAGCTTTCTCGAGTTGTGATTTTTCTGCATCAGACAAATTCATTCGCTTTGTAGAATTTATTCTGTCCTTCATTTCATTAATCCGATGTTCGTATATTGCACTCGGGTCAGGTTTTTCAATATTTAATTTGAAGTCATTCATATTACTGAATAATTAATTCACCCTGTAATGCTCCCGATTCTTTCAAAGCTTGAAAAATCGAAATCAAATCTCGCGGATTAACTTGTAATAAATTCAAAGCATTAGCTATATCTTGAACGGTCGGTCCCTGTACAACTAATGGGCGGGATTCTCTCAATTCTTCCCGCGTTGTAATTTCGGCTGTTTCGGCAATTTGTGGAGGTCTTATCGTAAACGGAGCGGGTTGGGGGACAAGCACCTGCTTTTGTATTAAAATTTCAAGTCCCGCATGTGCAATAACTGCGGGCAGTAGTTCAACATTTCCGCCTACAACCACAGTTCCCGTTCTTTCATTAATAACCACTCTTGCGATGGGGTCGCTTATTACGTTCATTACCTCAATCTGGGCAATCAATTCCATTGCTTGTGTGTTGTTTGTGCCTGCAGGCAAAGCTACTTCAACTGTACCCGCATCAAACATTGCGGCAGTATTTGCCATGTTTGGCATTGAATTAACAGCTTGAGCAATTCGAGATGCAGTCGTAAAGTCTGGTTCTCGTAAACTTATTCTCACTGTATTATTTACTACGATTTCTCGATTCATGTTTACTTCAAGCATAAGTCCGTTTGGTACTCTACCTGTGGTTGAAACATTTTTTCCTAATCTCGAGCCAAATGCGTAAAAATCATATCCGCCAACAGACAGCGGTCCCTGTGCCATACCAACAATAGTGCCGTCTGATGCGGATAACGGTGTCATTAAAAGGATGCCACCTTGAAGTGAAGTAGCATCACCAATCGATGATACCTGAACATCTACTTTACTGCCCGACTTTAAAAATGCGGGTACTGTAGCAGTCACCATCACTGCGGCTACGTTTCTGATTCTCGGATTTCTTTCGGGTACGGTGAGTCCGAAACGTTTTAACATATTAGAGACCGACTGAACCGTATAGGTCGTTTGTTGATTGTCACCTGTTTGATTTAATCCCGTGATTAAGCCGTAACCGATTACTTGGGATCCGCTCACTCCTTCAATTACCGCAATGTCTTTAATTCGGGTAGCATTTACTGTTGTGACTGCCGCAAAGAATAACAATATTATTGCTTTGATTTTCATGCTCATCAGAATAATATTCTCAAAAACTTTGTCAACAAACCCGGTTCTTGAATTGTTGATACTGTTCCGTCGCCCTCAATGATTAATGTCAACTCTAAAATCGAATAGGAGTAAACCGAATTATCGGACCTTACATCAACGGGACGCACAATACCTTTAATTAAAACGGTTTGAGTCTCACCGTTTACTTTCGTTGTCCTTGTCCCTTCGATTCTCAAATTTCCGTTGTCAACCACTTCGACTACTCTTGCACTCAACCTTGAGCGTATTCTTTCGCTTCGGCTGGTTTGACCGCGGCCTTGGTGCCCTGTGCCCGTGCCTGCGCTTCCACCTATTGAGTTATTCCCGCTTCCTGTATTATATCCCAAATTTCCGCTTATACTTGTAGAACGCTCATTTTGCGTTTTTGCAGAATTGTCAGCCTGGGTATCTTCGACTATCAGAACCATAATCGCATCGCCTTCTTGAAACGCTTTCACGTCCGAAAACAATGAACGAGAATTATTCTGTATGAATTGAGAACTTGCAGCAGAAGTTAAAAAGATAATAAATAATATGCAAACTAAATATTTACTCATTTTCTACCTCATTGAAAAACTGCTGATATCCAGATACACCACTCCGTCTGCACCGGCAATGCCAGTCAATGTGCTACCATTATCCCGTTTTATGCGAACTTGCTGTCCAACGGTGGCATCTTGAAGCGCCGTGCCCATAGTTCTTATTTTAACAGCTCCGGATGTAGCGGTAATGCTGACCCTATCGCCACGACGAATTACAATTCCTACCGCTATCATTTCTCTCTTCATAATTGACCCGCGAGATAAATTTCTTGATGCTGTTTTGCCGTTTATTTCATTAAGATTGACGATGTAATCCGAGCATTTTTTGTCCGTAATTATGCTCGTTTGTTTGAAATCCATTGTATCGAAAACTTGTCCAGTACCCACGGTTTTATTCAAGGTATATACTATCATTTTATATTTTAATCTTACAGGTAGTTCAAGGTATTTAATTATTCGTTTTGAGTTGTGAAAGCTTAGGAATATTCTATTGATGCCACAATCATTGAGTTCTGAGTCAATTTCGGCATGTATTCCGCTTTCGTTGAAATTGAAGTCGGGAATGTTTTGCAGAAATTCGATTTCGGCCACAGAAGAGTTCACATTTATTACGTGATCATTCACAGCTTCTCTTATTCGCTCCGATGAGAAATTCGATTGCGAATATAAAATGCTGCTGAAAATCGTAAATATAACGATATATTTAATCATTTATCTCTTTAGATTAACTGCAGTTGCTAAAATATCATCCGCTGTTCTTACTGACTTGGAATTTAGTTCGTATGCTCTTTGTGCATTTATCATATTTACCATTTCTTCAACAATATCCACATTCGATGATTCGAGATGCGATTGTATCAATTCTCCTGTATTAATTGTGCCGGGTTGCTCAAATATTGCCGGACCTGAAGCAGGTGTTTCAACATAAAGGTTGCTACCGACTGAACGCAAACCCCCGGGATTAATGAATCTTGCAAGCTCTAATTGCCCTAGAACTTGTTCATCCAGCGAAGATTCCAAGAGTATGCTTACAATACCGTCTCTCGATACTCTTAGCTCCAAAGCGTCGCTCGGTACATTAAAACCGGGTTCGAGCAAGTATCCTTGACTTGTTACAATTTCACCATTGCGATTTAGCTGAAAAGAACCATCGCGAGTGAAGTTATAAGTACTGTCCGGCTTTCTGATAATAAAGAATCCTTCTCCTGAAATTGCCAAATCAAGTGGATTGTTCGTTTGAGTTATATCCCCTTGACGGAAAATCTTCTTTGTAGCAACAAGTTCAGTGCCTGAGCCGATTTGAACTTCATTCAACGGTTCAACTCCCGAGCGTGCAACGTTACCTGCGGGGCGTAGTGTTTCATACAGCAAATCTTGAAATTCGGGACGAACCTTTTTGTATCCTGTCGTATTGACGTTCGAGAGATTATTCGATATAATTTCGACAAATCTTTGTTGGGCTGTCAAGCCGGTTGCTGCTGTTCTTAATGTTTTATCCATGATTTATTCAGTTCAATTTTGTCTATTAATAGAATCTGCTCATTGCGAGTGATTTTTCTAATGTATTGTCATTTGTTTGTATGATTTTGCTGCCCGCTTCGAACATACGTTGCAACTCAATCATTTTAACCATTTCTTGCACTATGTTCACGTTTGAATTTTCCAGCCAGCCTTGGCGAATATTGAACTCACCGTCTTCGATCTTAATAACTTCTGATGTCCATGTTGCTATGAAATTTTGGTTTGAAATTTTTTGTAATGTCTTTAAGTCACTTGGCATTGCGACCAGAATCTTTCCAACGTCATAATCATTAAAAAATACTTCGCCGTTTTGGGAAATACGCAGATTTACGTTGCGGGTATCGCGTGTAATTAATGGATTCGACATAAATTCTTTATTTATGACTATTACTCCATTTTCACCGAGCAACTTTTTGCCGTCTTGGGCGATAATCTCACCCGTTTCGGCTATTGAAAAGTTCCCCGCTCTTGTCAGATACTCTTTACCTTCCATATCCTGAAGAACAAAAAATCCCTTACCTTCAATAGCGATATCAAGCGGATTTTCGGTTTGTTCAAATGCTCCGTCTGTAAAATCATAATAAGAGCCGATTGGCGGGTCATTTTGCTCTATATCGCCTTTTACATTGTAAAAGTTGGCACGAGCATCAATGAGATTGCGTTCGAAAACCTCTGCTCGTTTAAAACCTGTAGTTGAGGCATTGGCTATATTGTTTGCCGATACTTCTAATCTCGTTTGGCTATTCATCATCCCTAATGAAGCCGTGAATAATTCTTTCAGCATCCTTGCTCCGTATTTTTTTACCAAACAATCAAGCCTTATGCCAAAGTAAGATTAAGTTGTACATAAATGATGTAAATACAGTGGCAGACTGTATTTTGATTATGATTAATTAGTTAAATGGCTTTTCGGATTTTGAAGAGTTATAATAATCATGAATATTATTCACCAATGGTGTCAGTATGGCTGATTTATATGTGTTATAGTTCGATTACCAACGTAAAACGTTGACTTCGTCCACGTTTATGGTTTGTTTAAGTCTAAAGAGAGCAATTATTATTGCTAAACCAATTGCCGCTTCCGCTGCTGCCACGGACATTACAAAAAATACGAATACTTGCCCTGCTGCATCCGCAAAATGTGCGGCAAAGCCGACAAATGTCAGATTTACGGAATTAAGCATCAATTCTATAGACATGAAAATGATTATTGCATTTCGGCGAATAATTACACCAATTGCACCTATAGAAAAAATTACGGCTGACAATATGAGATAATATTCTAATGGTATAGATTGCATATAATTTTCTTTAATGCTCCAAATTCTTTTTTGCTAAAACTAAGGCTCCGACTATCGCTACGGTAAGCAATACGCCAATTAACTCAATGGATACAATGTAGTTTGTGAATAACTCCCTGCCGAGATTTGTTGCTGTTCCAATTGCTACAGCACTTTCTTCGTTAAAAGTCGGCAATGATGAGTGTGTCAGGAACATGGTCATCAACAAAAAAGCCAATGCCGCGCCCCAAACAATCCCCCAAATATATCGAGAAGTAAATTTTAGTTTCAATTTGCTTTCATCAGACAAATTCAATAACATAATGACAAATATTACCAACACCATTATCGCACCCGCATATACAAGAATTTGTATCGCCGCTATGAATTGAGCATTCAGCGTCAAGTATAAGCCAGACAACATAAAAAAATGTAAAACCAATGCCATAGCTGAACGCACAGGGTGTATGCTTGCTATGGTTACTATTGCCGAACCTATTGCCAAGGTGCCGAGTATCATGAATAGTATTACTTGTAAACTCACAATTGCAACTTTATATTATACTAACATTATCTTTTCAAAAGTAAATAAAAAAGTCTTTATGTTCAATTTTTATTTTTATCAATTTGTACAAAGTTTACTCCATGAACACTCCAAATGTTCTCAAAAATCATCTTTATATGTTTCTTTTCGGGCACCAAGAGTTCTATTTGTTCTCTCAATACATTACCTTCCGTTCTGTATGATAGTGATTTCAACTCTATGTCATTTATTGAAATAATTTTCGAATTCAATTCTTCAAGAATTTGCATTTTTTCGTTGGCGCCGACTGTAATATTCAATTCATAAAGACCTTGTTCATTTCTTTCGAATTCGATTTGCTCAAGTTTATTGGCAAAATGGACGTAATTATCTGATGATAGCAAAGTATCGGTATGCTTTTCACGGATCCGCCTTAATTCGTTGCCAATTTTAAATCCGTCTTTCAACTTATACTTGATAAATTCCATTGTTCTGTCCAGATCGAGTTCTCTTTTGGCTATCGCGATAAATAAGTTATCGGAAGACTTGAACTGCAATGAAATTGCTATGTTCTCGATTTCACTTTCCGTGATCTTCAATCCGTAGCTTTGAGTTTTTTCGTTCCATAACTTTCTTCCGTCACTTACATATCTCTTCTCTTGTTCCTTGAAATACTTAATAATTGCTGATTTTGCTCTTGGAGTAACGAGATATTTAAGCCATTCGGATTTGGGTTTGATTTGCTCGGAAGTTAGAATTTCAACGATGTCGCCGCTTTCCAACTTATAATCAATCGGTACAACTCTCCCGTTTACTTTTGCACCTATGTAACTATATCCGACATGTGTGTGGATGTCGAAGGCAAAATCTAACGGTGTAGAGTCCTTTGGCAGGGTTCTGAATTCATTATTTGGCGTATAAACATATATTTCGTCAAGCAAGAAATTATTACGTACATTTTTTATTACTTCTTCATTTGTATTTAAACCTGCATTTTCGAAAAGTGTCCTTACAACCTGTATCCAATCCATTATCTGTTTCTTGTCGAGTATGCTTTGTTCGATTTGATTTTTATAAGTAAAATGTGCCGCTAAACCTTTCTCAGCAACTTCATGCATGTACTTGGTTCGTATCTGTACTTCGACAATCTTATTGTTCAATCCTACCAATGCTGAATGTATTGACTGGTACCCATTTCGTTTCGGGTTATTAATATAGTCCTTGAATGTTTCAGGTACTGGCTTGTAGATGCTCCCAACTATGCCATATACGTAGTGGCACATGAATGGGTCTTTCGAGTCAATATTTATTCTTACGGCAAATAAATCATAAATTTCGTCTATGCCCTTGCTGCGCGACCTTATTTTGTTATAAATCGAATAAATGTGCTTCGGGCGACCGCCAATAGTAAATTTTACTTTTAACCGTTTTAATAGTTCATCATTATTCAAGCGATCTTTTAGCGGTTTAATAAATTCTTCTATGTATTTTTCACGCTCTTCACGTGTACTGTTTAGCGCTGTTTTGATTTCTTCATAAGCATTTTTGTTCAGGTATTTGAAGGCTAAATCTTCCAGTTCCCATTTGATGTTACGCAATCCAAATCTATTTGCAAATGGTGCATATATGTCCATTGTTTCTCGCGCAAGTTTTTTTTGGCTTTCTTCGGACAAGAACTCAAGTGTACGCACGTTATGAAGCCTATCGGCTAATTTAATCAGAATAATTCTAACATCACGGAATAACGATAACAGCAATTTACGGTAATTGTCAGCTTGATTTTCTACGGGTAAACTATTATTCTCAATATGTCCGATTCGATGAATATTTTCGACTATATTGGCAACAGTTGTACCGAACTCATTTCTGATGTCTTTTATGTGATATAAATCGCCTTGGTCGGGAACGTCATGAAGCAGTGATGCTATTACGGAAGTTTCATCGAGTGGAATTTCTTTTAATACTATGATTGCAACTTCAAGCGGGTGTGTATAGTATGGCTCACCGGATTTGCGTATCTGATTTTGATGGGCACCGAGGCACATCATAAAAGCCTTGCGGATTTTTTGCTCGTTGAATTTATTGAGATGCTTTCTGCAAGAATTTAATAAGAACTCCAAATCGGTGTTCTCGTCGAATCCGAACCGATGCTCTATCACTTCGCTAATTTTCGCTCTTCCCGCGAATGGAATTCCAAGAATACTCATAAGTCACCAATTAAAGAAAACTGTTCATGGTACTTTTCAGCATTTCATTCCATGATGTAGGGTTGGCTCCCCACTTTTCATTCCATAAATCAAATTTATGCCTAATGGACTTTTGTTCCAAAATACGGCTGAAAGCTTCTGTTTCTTGGGGCGTTTCATCTTGACCTGAACCGTTTATGATATATATATGCCTTCTGCTCATCAGATAAGAAATCCAATAACTGTCAGTTAAGTTTGGTAAATAATCCATAGGGGAATTGTAATAGCAGTTTTCATCAAAATAACCTTTTGTGAGACGCCTGATATCATAAAATGCACTTATTGCTACGGTTCCCATGATTATATCAGGGCGACGGAAGAAAGTGTTTGCGGCGTGATAACCTCCGATGGAAGCACCAATTGTCATTATCGGTACAGGACCACCACATGTTTCGTATATATGAGGTACAAGTTCATCTGCAATGAATTTATTGTACTCAAAATGCCTGTTGCTTTTTTGCTCATCAGATATACTTGTATCGAACCACGATTGCGAATTAATCGTAGAAACGCAGTATAATTTTAATCTGCCCGAATTCAAATAATTCTTCAAACAGTCAATAAATCCGATTTGCTCGGGTTCGTGACCCGAATCACTTTCGGCGGGAAACATAATCATCGTAATACCGTATCTACCGTAAGTTACGACTTCCATTTCCTGACTAAGAGCTTCGCTGTAAAAGATATTTATTTCCTTTTCCATCTTTTGTCCTGTGTTTATTTGCAAAGTTATGAAAAAAACGGGCTGAATGGCAAACGTGAATCAACAAACAATAATAATTCGCCTTTTTGTAATTCAATACTAAAATTTTTTCCTAAGACTTGATTTCTCGCACCTTCTCTTTCGGTGAAGTTCAAGGATTCATTTCTCAATTCCCATCTAAGATTTTTTGAACTTAGCCGAGCTTCGCCACTCGGTATTATTGAAATAATCTCGTTTTCGTTTACCTCCATTTCGAAATTCCGGTAAATAGGGGCTGCATATCTACCTTTTTCATAAATGCAAAGATTCATTTTTCTTCCATACCGCATCAATATACTCCAATTATTGATAGTATGTTCCAACAAACCACCGTGAAAGCCAAGTATCAATATATTTTGCAAGCTATTTTCAATGCACCATTTCAGGCATTTTTCAAAATCATTCATATCCTGGTCTTCTAATAAAATGACATCGTCGGGTTTATACTGATTAACTATCGGATTTCCGTAAAATGAATCCAAATCGCCTATGACTTTATCGGCTTTAATTCCTATTTTATGCAACTCAATTGCTGCACCGTCGGCGGCAATAATCACAGTGTTTTTTACCCACCTAAAAACATAATCAGGTAAAGGCGAATTTAAGCATAAAATGCAGTCAAACTCATTGTCAAATGTAAGTTTCAATTTTTTATCCGCCATCGTTCACAATATAAGCTCTTAAAATAAGTAAAAAATTGAGTTTAGTCAAATATCGTTAAAATTTTATTCTCATGTTACGTTTTATATTCATTTTACATAACATTTTGCATCAACTATGTTAATATCACTTGGTCTCTTGATTCTTGCAACAGCAATGCTGTATTTCGGTGCTGAAGGTTTAGTAAGCGGTTCGTCAAAGCTTGCCTATAGATTTGGTGTTAAGCCGTTGCTTGTTGGGCTGACGATTGTTGCTTTCGGTACGAGCAGCCCCGAATTTGTTGTTAGCGTTAACGCTGCATATTCAAATATGGGTGATATTGCCTTAGGAAACGTAATTGGCTCTAATATTTTCAACATCGGATTTATTATTGGTATTGCCGCTTTAATCAAGCCTATAAAAGTTTCAACTCAAATTGTGAAATTTGATTTAATAGTGATGGTAATAGTTTCGGTACTTCCTTTTATTTTGCTTTACGATGGCATTTTGAGCCGAGTTGACGGTATAATCTTAACCGCACTACTTATAATCTATGTTGTCTATAATATAAAAATCAGCAAGGAGGACAAACTTGCTGAATCTGATGAACCGACGAAGACAAATTCTCCCATTTGGTTAAATATTCTGTTTATCATAGTCGGTTTAGCGGTCTTAGTGTTCGGAGCGAATATTTTTGTCGAAAGTGCTGTAGAACTCGCAAGGCTGCTAAACTTGAGTGAGGCTGTCATCGGTTTAACAATTGTCGCCATGGGAACAAGTTTACCCGAACTTGCAACAAGTGTGGTTGCTTCTTTGAAAGGGGAGAGCGATATCAGTTTGGGAAATATTGTCGGCTCAAATATATTTAATATTCTTGCTATTCTTGGAATAGCCTCAATAATTACACCGATATCAATAGGAAATATTTCCTACATTGATTTATCAATTATGCTGATGTTTGCGGTTGTACTTTTGCCGCTTGCCAGAACGGGATATGCAATAGACCGAAAAGAAGGAATCATTTTCTTGGTTCTTTTTGCCGGCTATTTATATATTTTGCTCAGATAATTGCCTAATTTCTCGCTCGACATTTGCAATTCCAAGCAATTGATTTGCATACCTTGCGGCAGTAAACAAATAATCCGAGATGCGATTCAAAAAAAGCAAAAGCTCACGTGAAACAGGCTCTTGACGTGACAGTTGTACTGCAAGTCTCTCCGCTCGGCGGGCAACAGTGCGTGCTAAATGTAGTCTTGCTGCTGATTCTGAACCACCCGGCAAAATAAAATTTTTCAGTACGGGCAATTTATCAACATATTGGTCAATTAGTGATTCAATGAATAAAACGTCGCTTTCGGAAATTCTGTCAATCTTGAATTTGGATTCGGGAGCATGTGGAGTTGCTAAATCTGTTCCCAGTATAAATAAAAGATTACTGATTTGTGTCAAATCTTTTGCAATCTCTTCGGGCATGTTGCTTGCATTTGCCAGTCCGATGACGCTATTCAATTCATCAACAGTACCATACGTTTCTACTCTTAAGTCATCCTTATAAACTCGTTTTCCGTTAAATAGCCCTGTAGTTCCGTCGTCACCTGTTTTAGTATAAATTTTCATTGTCACATTCATTTAATCTTTGCAAATAATTTACTTTATAGTAGTTTTAAGTAAACATTTTATTGTTTTATGTGTCTTTCTATGTAAAATTATGGACAAATTCGGAATTTTTAGAGTGAGATTAACAGTTCTTCTTTTTTTAATCGTCGTTGTTTCGGCACAAGCCAATATCTTATATCAACCCGATAATCTGGATTTTGAACAAGGTGAGCCCGGAATCGTTCCGAATTCTTGGATTTTCCCGTCCCGGCTTGCCAAAGCAGGCTACATCGCTTTTGTGGACGATAAAATATTTTACGAAGGCAGGAAAAGTGTGGCTATTGACAATCCGCATTACAACGCCGACACGGCTTTGGTAGAATCTAACGAAAATATGGCAGCAATGTATCAATCAGTAGATGCCTTTCCTTATAGGAATAAATATGTCAAATTTGGTGCATGGGTGAAATGCAAATCCGAAGAAAGAGATGCACACGGTCAGCTATGGATTGTCGCCCGTAATGAACAAAGGCAAACCATTATCAGTTTATTTGGCAAAGATGATAAGATTATTGATACTAACTGGCATTATAAACAAATAATAATTCTCGTACCGCCGGACACAGACGAACTCAGATTCGGATTCCTCATCGAAGGTAAGGGCAGACTGTGGGCTGATGATGTTGCTTTTGAAATATTATCTCCCACTGATGCCATTGATGAAACTTCGAAAGCTCTGACAGACGCAGAACTTGAAAAATTAATAAGTTTTGCGAATATATATGGCAATTTGATTCACTTCTATCCTTCCAATCAACTCAGGGAAAATCTTGACGGGGAACGTTTTTTGCTTTATGTACTGACGGAGTTGCTTTCCGCCGAATCAGATTATATTGCCGAGTTGAATGGTATCCTGCGAGAAGTTGCTCCTCAAGCCAAGCTTATTAGAAAAAAAGAACTCCCCAAATTTAATATTGACAGACCAACCGCAATCACTGAAAAAATTGCCTATGCGGCTGAAATAGCGGGAGGTCCCGTTGTTAAAAACAGCCCCGCATTTTATTCAAAATTATCTAATATCTATGCCACAACACGGAGTCGCGAAGGAGCAGTATTCCAGAATATTAGTGTTATCAAATATGATAACATGCGATTGGAAATATCGGCATGGATCCTGCTGAATGGTAAATCTGCTGGTAGCAATGCCCAAATCTGGTGCAAAGCCGAAGTTATGAACTCAAATGAATTTGAATTTGCAACAACCAGCGATAATCCTGCCTTAGCAAATGAATGGCAGGAGTTTAAACTTGCAATCACGTTGCCAAAAAACGTCTATAACCTAAGACTAGCTCTTGTTTTCTTAGGCGAAGGCAATGCTTATTTCGATGATGTTTCGATAAAACTATACGATGGCGACAAGTTTGTTAAAAACATAGCTGTTCCAAATGGAAATTTTGAATTATCGGGGTCGAACAATACATTACATTCTTGGCAAACAGAACCCGAGATCTTAGACGCAGGTTATTCGATTATGCGGACAACTGATGTCCGGAATAACGGTAATTTTTCTCTCAGAATAAGTTCTGACGAAGAAACGATGATTCGCTATCCCGAGCTTGGAGAAATTGGCAGATTTTTCGTAAACAATGATTATGATTTGGTCTTTCCGCTCGTTTTAATGCCTCGTAATGAAATGATGTTGACAAATTTCTCGGACAAATTCAGCATCAAAGGTAAACCAACCGGATACAACCCCAATTATCGCGACCGCACTACAAGATTAGCCCTTGTAATTCAACTGTGGAACATTATCAAACATTTTAGCTTGAATGAAATAGAGAATGAAGTTCTCATCACTACGCTCAGAAAATCACTTACGGAGGTAGCAGCACAAAGTGATTATGACTCATTGATGGCGGTATTAAACGGATTATTAAAACTAATGAATGACCCAAGAGCAAATCTTTGGAATCAATTTGTAGATGCAAAATACGGTTTACCTCTGGTGTTTAATCAATTTGGGCATGATATTATCGTAACAACCGTAATAGACGAAACTTTACCGATTGAACCAGGAGACAAAATTCTGAAAATTGCGGGTAATGATATTCAGCAAATTATCCAAAACTACACCAAATCAATTGTAGCAGTAAACGACAGATTTGCGGTGAGCAAATCCCTGGCATTTATTCGATCCGGTAGAAAAGGAAGCAAAGTTTCGCTTACAATTTCAGGTAAGGATAACAAACCAAGAGAAATAGAAGTAACTCGTAATTTACTCTTATACGATATCTACGAGCCTCGTCCCGAAGCTATTATGGAATTGGATACCAATGTATATTATGTTGATATGACTCAAATGAGCGACAGGACCTTCAAACGCATTTCTGACCAAATTAACACAGCCAAAGCATTCATATTCGATATGCGAGGATTCATAAATATGAGTGAGCATGTGTTGAGCTTGTTCAGCCGAGAAGATATTTCGGGTATCAGATGGGAGATTCCAATTTATACCAAGCCGAACAAAGAATTATTATCTCGAAAAATTATACATGGAGACATAAAAGGTCGTACAAAGTACCCTGATGCCAAAGTAATTTTCCTTATTGACGAGACAACAATCGGATACTCTGAAGCAGTAGCGTCACTAGTTGAGCAGTTTCAACTCGGAACATTAATTGGAACTCCGACCGCGGGCGCTATCGGTGAAACACTCACAACTCGACTCATTGGTGGCTTTAGTATAGCTTATACAGGCATGAGGGCATTCGACAAGAAAAATAATATATTAAACTCAATTCCAATTGAACCGAGTGTGTTATTACCACGTAATCAAAATAAATTTCTGAATTATACTGAATTATTAATTGAAAAAGCTTTGGAAATAATCAGAAATTAGTTACTTTTGAGAATATTTTGTTTATATCTATATATAAAGGAATTTACAATGCTTAAAAATATTAAGTTGCTCAGTATGATTGCGTTTGTAGCTTTTTTAGCTCTAAATGTAGCATACTCGGCTGAAATCAGAGAAGCAAGTTTCCAGACTAACTTGCATTGCGGCTCCTGTGCGTCTAAAATACAAAAAGGTCTAAATAAAACTGTAGGCGTCATTGAAACCAATGCTGATGTTGCAACTAAAATTGTAACTGTGAAATATGATACAGAAAAAACTGACGACACAAAATTGAGGCAAGTTATTGCTGATTTGGGATATAAAGTTGACGAAAAGAAAGCCGACAAAGAATGCTGCAAAGTTACCGGTAAGGAATGCACGAGCAAGGACAAGACTTCCCAAACGTCTGGAAAAGACTGTTGCGATACAAAAGCTACTAAGTCAAACCCAAATAAATAGTCGCTTTTTATGCTCGAAATCAAAGCCGATTGGCGAGAATCGGCTTTTTTATTTTTCGAATTTCAATGTGAACAAAGTACCTTCTGATTCATTACTTTCAACGCTTATTGAACCGTTCATAATATCAACATATCTTTTTACTATTGCCAATCCCAGACCGGTTCCGGGTGTAGTTCCGATATTCTTTGACCTATGGAATGGATTAAAAATACTCTTGATGTCATCGCTCGGTATTCCGATACCGTAGTCTTTAATCATAATATAAACATGCGAAGTGTCATCAATAATATTTACTTCAACGGGTGTGGACGGAGGTGAATATTTGATTGAATTCGCTATAAGATTTGAAATTACATATCTCATGGAACTGTTATCACATTCCAACTTAATCTGATTGACAGATGAATTTATAATAATATTCCTGTTTTTGCCCGATGATAGTCTAATTTCTTCAACAAGCGAACGAATAAAACTAACCACTTCCAATATTCCAAAGGTTTGTTGCCAATTCTTACTGCCGGGGCGTTCGTATATCAGCACGTCATCTAAAAGCTTAGTTAGAGATTGTATTGATTGCCTGATTTGTTCAATATTTTTTTTGAATGGTTCGTAGTCGTTTTTTATAAAGAGTGTATCAAGGATATAGGTAGAGGACAGAATCACGGTCAGTGGAGTACGATATTCATGTGAAACCATAGAAATGAAACGACTTTTGAGCTCATTGAGATGCTTTTCTTTTGAAAGTACGCTTAACAAATCGTCTTGTATTTTTACTAATTCCTCTTCGGTGCGTTTTCTATGCTCGTTTTCAAACTTCAAATCTTCCAATGTAAACTCTAATTGTTGCGTACGTTCTATTACACGCAATTCCAACTCTCGATTAAGCCGAGTTATAGTTCTCTCGTTTTCCTTACGCTCAGATATATCAACCAAGAATGCTTGCAAAAGAAATTCATCCTTAATCATTACTCGGCTCAGTGAAACCTCTACATCACACATGGTACCGTTAGATTTAAAATGCTTCCATTCGAACACCTGAGATTGACCGTTTAGTGCTTTACTTATGTAATCCTGTGCGGCATTTTCAGAAGTTCTCCCATCAGGTTGATATTCGGGTGATAGTTTGATAGGTGTATTCCCGATTAGATATTCACGAGAAGTGCCGAAGAGTTTTTCTGTTCTTGGATTGCAATCAACTATAACATGACCTTTCAATATTAAGATTGATATTGATGCGTTATTAAAAAGAGTTTTTAATTGAAATTCTCTTTGAATCAGTTCTTGTTGCCATAGCATATCTTGAGTTACATCCTGTAATGTTCCCGAATATCTGAGTGGTTTACCTTCCAAATCTGTAATTAATTCACCTATCGAGTGTACCCATCTGATTTCACCGTCAGATATTCTCCTGATTCGATATTTAATATCAATCTTACCACTTTCAGTACTTAATGATGTGATTGCATTTAATCTGTATTCTAAATCCTCGGGATGACATAAATTATTAAATGTTTCGAATTCGATATGATTTCCATTGCTTTTATATCCAATTATTTTAAAAAATTCTTCGGTACCCCAATATAATGTTTTATTTAAATCAAGCTCCCAACTAGCGATTTTTGCTATTGATTGAGCATTTTTCAATCTTCTTTCGCTATTTTTCAATTCATTTTCGACAAGAATTCTATCTTCAATTTCAGCTCTGAGACTTGCTATTGCAATACGTGATACTTCGTCCTGTTCTTCAAGTTTTTCTTGAGTTTCTTTGGCAATGATAAGTGAATTTGTCAATCCTCTGATTAAAAGCAATAAACTTACTGAAAGGATGAAGGATAAGAATAGTAAATCTATTGAAATTGAAATTGACTCAATGGTTGTTATATTATAATTTGATAGCCATGACCACCAATTCAAAGGAATTCCCATTATTACGATACTCAGCAAAACAAAAATCAAGCTTAAGCTATAAATTAGCCCCTTTTTCCCGTGCAAAATAGTTGCGGTTAGCACAAATGTAATCATCCATAAAGTCGAATCTGAAATCAATCCGTTGCTCAAAACCAAAATAGTGCTTAATGCGAAAATGCACATGAGCATCATGTTTGCTCGAATTTCGTATTTAATTCCGGGGAATAATATTAGCGTTAGAAAAAGTAAGTAAATTATTACCATGACTAATGCTTGAAAAAGCTCAACTTTCTCGTAGGCGACTAATAAACCTGCTATCAGGGAAAAAAGCCCGGCAATAACACCAAGTTTGACAATATAGTTTAAAATACGACTGCGTATATCTTGGATTAGTTCTGTTTCCTTATCAGATTGCCGAGTAAAAATAGCTTTGATTAGACTGCTAACGCTTCTATCATCCTTATTCCAAGGATTAATATGTTTCATAATTTTTTTAAATTATTTTACTTCTTACCTTCAAAATTAACCAAAAATGGCAAATCATTCCTAAGGTTTTTTGTTTAAAACTATAAAATCTCAATTTTTTAATACACTCATGATTAATTGTTTAGCTTTGCATAAACATTTTGCTTTCAAATATTTATCTTGGTCAAGCTACGAAAATTCACTAATTTTGACATTTGAAATTTAACAAATTCGGGAAGAAAATTAAATATGGAACATGTACATGACATCCCATTATACTCGCTGATACCGTTTGTATTAATGTTGGGTTCAATTGCGGTTTTACCACTTGTGGCTCATCACTTCTGGGAATCAAACAGAAATAAGCTTATGATTGCACTTGTTTTAGGGATACCTACGGCAATCTATCTTTTGATGACTGGACTTTCACATGAATTATCCCATATCGTATTTTTTGACTACGTACCTTTCATAATTCTTCTTGGCTCGCTTTTCGTAATTACCGGAGGAATTTA
>CAZWXI010000050.1:0-22480 GCA_964637845.1 uncultured Hyphomicrobiales bacterium
CTACAAAACGCGGTACGACCCAGGGAAGTTGGATTCCTCCCTTTTTTAAATAGTTCTCAGTTTGATATGATACAGTTTCAAGATAGTAACCTCTTATATCATATTTTGCAGCAGTTGGAATTGATTTATTATCGGAATTATTGATAAACTCGTAATTTTGACTTGTAATTGTAAAATAGATAAAATCGTCTAACAAAATGAAATCTCTTGATATTGCATGTTTATTAAGTTTTAGTTCTATGACAATATTGTCTATGATTTCAAAATCTGGTGTGAATTTGAAGATTATGGGTATATTCTCATATACTCTATCTGATTTTGAAGTCACAAATGGGCAATAAGATGTAAAAGAAGCATATATTGTATCATCAATACATCTTACGGTACTGAATCTGTTTTTAATGAAAGAATTTACCATTTCCTTGGTTATTCCGTGCTTTTCATAGTCCGCTGACTCTACAAAATATGATTGCTCGTTTCTATAAATTATTTTCGGGTCTATGTAGGGTAATTTCCCTGATTTTGCAACAAAATCGCTAAATTCGGCTAATGGTCTGTGTACTTTCAAAATTTTTCCGGAATGTGTATCATAAAAAGCTAAACTGCTTCCATTAATTACACAAAATTGATTACCATTGTTGACGAATTCTGCGGATGTAATATTAATTATCTGGAATTCTTCATTTTCGTAAAGATTCAGGGATTCAGACAATTCTAACTTAATATTTTCAATCTTTGCAGTTTTTATTGCTTGCGGTTGATAGTTCAAAATGTTATCAACTTTCAGAGTACATCTCGAAGCTATCAGTATAAATGAGCAAAATATTAGTATAATTATATTCATTTTCTTTAAAATAGTGCCTCAAAATATTAGGTACCTTAATAAATTGAGGCACATTAAAAATGTTTTGGTTTATAAAATTGTTAATTTCTCCAAATATCTATGCTTGGATTACCAAAACCAATTCCATTGTCCCATATGTACAAGTTTGGACCACTTATAAGGTAACAGTCACCGGCGCCTTCACAATAAAACGAATAACCGCCGGGTATTACTCTGACATTGTAAGCTTGACCGGGCATGTAGTCTAACCCATTACTCGAAACCCATCCATTTGCATTGTAATCTTGTATTAAAGAATACGCAATTGCAATACATACTGTCAGCAGAATACCTGCCGTCAAAAGCAATTTTTTCATAGAACACCTTTCTAAAAGTTTAAAATAATTTTTTATAACAAACTGCAGATTGTCAACTGCTAAAAAAAAAACAAATAAACATACTTTTCCACACGTTTTCCACACGTTTTCCACATTATTAATGGTAATTTATGATTTAGGATTATTTTTTTCAACATATTACAACTTATCGCTAAATTTGAAAATTTATTTTCAACATAAAGGAAGATAATGAAATTTAAAGACGCAGTATCGAAAGCATTTAACAAATCGCTCGATTATATTGAAATCATCGGCAATAAATTACCACACCCCGCAACCCTTTTCGGTCTATTGGCATTAATAGTAATAATACTCTCGTGGTTTGGAGGCATGCTGAATTGGCAGGCAATCCATCCCGCAGACGGCTCAACGATAAGCGTGAAAAGCTTGCTTAGCGGCGACGGAATCAGATGGATGTACACCAATATCACAGCCAATTTTGTTAATTTCCCGCCATTGGGGTATGTCTTGGCTGTCATGGTCGGTATCGGCGTAGCGGAAGGTTCTGGACTATTCACCGCGATGATTCGCGCACTTGTTACCAATGCTCCTCCTAAGCTCATTACCGGCTCAATTGTTTTCGCGGGTATCTTATCGCATATTGCCTCCGAAGCGGGCTATGTGATATTAATTCCTCTCGGCATGATTATATTTCATGCTTTGGGGCGTCATCCCATGGCGGGTCTTGCAGCGGCTTTTTCCGGAGTAAGTGGCGGTTTTGGTGCAAACTTTCTCATCGGCTCGGTTGACCCGATTTTGGCCGGGCTTTCTCAATCGGCTGCCCAAATTATTGACCCAAATATGACCGTTAATCCCGCGGTAAACTTTTACTTTATGTTTATCTCAGCTTTCATAATCGTTATACTGGGAACAATCATCACCGAAAAAATTGTCGAACCGCGACTCAAACCATATACGGGGAATGCCGAGCGAGTCACCGTGGACAAAATGACCGCTATCGAAAAACGTGCCCTAAGTTGGGCAGGTCTCAGCTTACTTGTGGTCGTGATTATTTTTATCTTTACAATTGTCCCCGAGAACGGCATATTTCGTAACCCTATTGATAATGGCGTTCTCCATTCTCCGTTCTTTGATGGCATCATTACGGGCATTTTGTTGTTTTTCATGGTCCCAGGGATAGTTTACGGCTGGATTGTCGGCACAATTCGTAATGACAAACAAATGATGAAGCATATTATTGCCTCGATGGGTACTTTGGCTACTTATATTGTTTTAGTGTTTTTTGCGGCTCAATTCGTCTATTTCTTTAAATATAGCAATCTCGGTCTTATACTTGCCGTCAATGGTGCAGAATTCCTAAAAAACGTAGGCATGACGGGCATTCCACTGATTGTTGCCTTCGTATTACTATCGGCATTTATCAATTTATTTATGGGTAGTGCCTCCGCAAAATGGGCGATTATGGCTCCGGTGTTTATACCGATGTTTATGTTACTTGGATATCACCCCGCACTTACGCAAGCCGCCTTCAGAATAGGTGACTCGGTGACAAATCTCATTACACCGATGATGAGCTATTTCGCTTTAATTGTAGCGTTCGCTCAAAAATATGACGAAAAATACGGCATAGGAACAATAATTTCGACTATGCTACCATATACTATATTATTTACTATATTTTGGACTTTACTCTTAATTGTATGGATGCTCCTCGGATTGCCTGTCGGTCCCGATGGCCCATTGTATTTGGAATAACTAGAATAATTTTTACAGGTATTTACAATGCGATTATATATTTTACTCTTTTCAGTTTTTGCAAGCACCATGCTCTATTCTCTGGATTATACAATTTACGATACGAAAAGCGGAAAATCTGTTACCATCGGAGAAATGGCAAAACGCTCATTGGACTTTGATGTCATTTTCTTTGGCGAGTTCCACGACGATAGTTTGATTCACCACATCCAACATGAATATCTCCTAAATGTTTACCAGAACACAAGGAATGTAGATGTTTCACTTGAGATGTTCGAGCGTGATGTTCAAAAATATGTTGATGATTTCCTTCAAAATCTTATTGGCGAAGAAGAATTCCTCAAGAATTCGCGTCCATGGGGCGATTACAAAAAATTCTACAAACCGCTCGTAGACTTGGCAAAGCAAAACGGGAGTGCAGTGATTGCCGCCAACATACCCCGTAAATATGCCTCGATGTACGTGCAGGGTGGAATGACTGCTCTAAATAAGTTGCCCGATGACGAAAAAGCATTTATTGCCAAAGAAATGCTACTCAGAGAAGATGCTTACGCCGATAAATTCTTCAAGACTATGCTTGGTTCCGATGACAAATTTCAATCGCTCACGCCAAATCAAGAAAATACCATGTTTTTATATTACGGTGCTCAACTTATTAAAGATGAAACTATGGCTGAAAGCATCGTAATGCACAATTCTAACTTCCCTTCAAGAAAAATAATTCACTTCAACGGAGATTTCCACTCCAACAGCTATTTAGGAACAGTTCAAAAGGTCGTTGAACGCAATAGTAAGCTAAAGCTCGGCGTTATTACCGTGAAATATTTCGCTGAGGGTGAATCTGTTCCAAAGTTTGACAAAAAAATGCAATCCGAAGGCGATTTCATAATTTATAGCCAAGAACCCAAACGCGACCCAATTCAACAAATGTCGAGTGGAACTCATTTTGGAGAGAACAGCATCAATGACTTCAATATAGAAGTTGCCATTTCACCGGAGAAATCCTTTCTCGAAGGTAAAACACGATTACAATTCAAGAATCCAATTCTTAAACGTTCAAGCGTCAAAATACTTAACACTTTCGAAATTACTGGAATTGAATTCCATAAAGGAAGGCTCGAGTATCAAATCAAGAAAGATAACGGACCGTATTTAGAGATTATTTTCGAAAATCCGACAATAAAAAATCAACGATACGGCGGCAACGGAATCAAAGAAGCTAATGACATCACCATATCATATAAAGGTATCGTTTATAACCCGCCTGATGCAACAAATTTGATACAAAGGCATTCTCGTACAGCGGGAATAATATCAGCCAAAATGAATGAAGGCATTTACTTACCGGGTGGCTCATTTTATCCGCAAACAGATAAAGATATCGCAAAATTCGATGTGAAAGCGACAATTCCAGCAGAATTTACAATTATAACGAGCGGAGAAATCGCACTTGAACGTTCCGCCGGTAATTCTATATATCGCATAACAACGGAAAAACCGATTGATGGAATGATTATCGTCGGCGGGAAATACATCAAAAAAGATTCTGTCATCCATGACGGAGTTGAGTTTTCGGTTTATAAATTAAACGAAATCGTTAAATCGGAAGACTACCTCACTGCCTCCAAAGAGTATTACGACTTATATACCAAGCTGTTCGGGCCATATCCGTATAAAGCATTTCATATCGTAGAGAACTTCTTTGCATCAGGTTTCGGAATGCCGGGTTATACTTTATTATCAGGCAGACTGATGGCAATGCCCTGGGTAACCTTATCGCCGGGTTCCTTGGCGCATGAATTTGTTCATAATTGGTGGGGGAATAGTGTTTTTGTGGACTATGAATCCGGTAACTGGTGCGAAGCTCTCACGACTTTCTCAACCAATTACTACTATAACATTCTCAAAGGCGATGAAGCCGCCGCATTGGATTGGCGCCAAAAAGCACTTATATCAATTGAGTCTCTTCCCGAGGAACGGAATTATCCTATCGGCGAATTCAAATACCAGCAAGATATGTATGATGCAGTTATCGGATATCAAAAAGGTGCATTTGCCTTCTATGAAGTTTATAAATTATTGGGCAAGGATTTATTCTTCGATATACTCAAGAAATTTGCCGAAAGATTTTCAGGTAAAAGAGCATACTGGTTCAACTTAACCGGACTTTTCAACTCAGAAGCAAGGAACGCCAAACTCGATGTACCAATTCGAAAAGTATTTGACCAATGGCTCAAGTCGAAAGAAGTTCCAAAATTTAAACTCGGAAATGTCAGCCTTGAAAAAAATACCGCTCAGTTTGAAATTATTCAAGATTTAGCATTCTATCTATCCGTACCGGTTGTATTTTCCGGCGAAAAGCATAGTAAAAAAGAATATTTCATAGTCAAAGATACAATCGAGAAGTATTCTTTCGATGCAGGATTCAAAATTGAAAAAATTCAAATTGACCCTGAATACGAAGTACTTCGCAAATTATATAAATGGGAAATGCCATACAGTCTAAATCGCACTCTTAACGATAAACCAATTGTAATCATACCAGCAGAAAGTGCTCCCGGGCATAATATTTCAGTACGCTTCTTAGAATTACTCAAAGAAAGCGGATACAACTTTGCTTCATTTACAGATGATGAACTGAATGATAGTTTACTGAAAGAAAATTCATTAATTTTACTCGGCAATACAAGTAACAATGAAATCTTGAAGCAAGCAGTAGCGTTGTTGCCCAATCATATTTCCATAACTGAAAAAAACATTGATGTATCTGGCACCAATCTGCCATTTGCAGACCACATCCTGATGATGAGCATTGACCATCCGGTCAGTCGTGATAAGCTTTGTACGGCGATTTACTTTACCGATGTTGAAACCATAAGACCATTTAACCGTCTTTTTCATTACATGAGTTTTTCATTGGTCATGCTCGACAATAAAAAACCTGGAAAACCGGCTCTCCAAACGACTATAATGCCTGGTGGATACAGTACGGAAGCTACTACATACTACCTTAAACAGAACGAATAGCATACTCTTACATAACAAAAAATGAAAGATTTATGAAAATAAATTTAGAAATGTAAAAAAAACTTGCTATGAATCGAATATTAATATTATATTACAATTTTTTAAGAATCTATTTCAAATAAACTGTTCATTGAAGTACTAGAAAAGGGCAAAATTCAGTAGAGGTAAGGTAAGAAAACCGAGTATTCATAAATTCCTAACACCAGCTTATTGTCATGCTATGTATGCTGCCAATGATCAATTAGACTCATAGTTGAGTTTGTATGCGAAAATATGTCTCAATAGCAAAACTTGTTT
The DNA here is from genome assembly GCA_964637845.1 of uncultured Hyphomicrobiales bacterium. GTDB lineage: Bacteria > Bacteroidota > Ignavibacteria > Kapaibacteriales > UBA2268 > PGYU01. The sequence continues at coordinate 6,262 of CAZWXI010000050.1, forward strand.
CAGAACTATCATGAGCAAAATTAAAAATCGTTCATTTTAGACATACTATAAAAGTAAAACTATGATTAAAACGAGCTTCAAAAGCAGGATTATGAAACTGATTGGTGAAAAATACTGAAAAAATGTTAATAAATAATTTTATCAAGACTATAAATTTTATTTGCATTTATCATTTTAATGCCCTAAATTAGTCATGTTTATAAATGAAATTTTATAACTTTATTTTCAAAATGAACTTTTTTTATGAATTTTTAAAAAAAATTCATAAATTGCGACGAAAAATTAATGAGGAATCTAAAAAGTTTTAGAAACTTGAAAATTGAATTAAAGATAAATTGTTAAAGTGTCGAAAACACTTTTGGAGGTAGTAAAATGTCAAAAGGCGGCGGAGCCGGAAAGGTTTATTTCGTATTATATCTTGCGGTTGTATTGGAACTGCTCATCATCATCGTAGAACGCGACGAAGCCGAAGAGCACTTACACAAAAAGACCCGAGAAGCAATGAGAATTGTTGAGAGCATTCTTTCTCAACTTCAGTCAGGTGCGGGAACTGAGGGGATTAATACCAGACCTCAGGATGAAATTACTTTACCCCCACCGGGTATTGATATTAAAGCGATATTCGGTGCAGAACTAAAATCCTACAGAAAGTACATTGTAGAGGTAGGTGTGACCGATGTCAGTACTTCTTTGGCTCGACGAGAGTTCGAGACCGAAAAAGAATATATTCAGCGTATTCAAAAGCTCGTTGAACTTGCAAATGTTGAGCAAATTCAATATCAAATTTTTTATTCGAGAGATGACAATCCTTCTAATGCCCCGCCATTTCCATCGGAGGCATATTTCAAGGAAAGGAACATGGACTTCTTAAAGATGACCCCCGGCGAGAAAATTTCAGGTGAAGTCCCTGATGTCGAATGGGAATTTCTTGGAGCTATTGAATTGAATTTGGATAAAGAAGCCACATTCAATAAAATTAATTTTGCAGAAGTCAATATGCAGCAAATTTCTCCAATCTATCCGAATGAGCGCAAAAGGCAAGTTGGCCCGATTTTCGCACCTCCAAATATGCCTGATGACAGTATATTTTTCTACTCCGGTGATGATAGTATGAATAAAATCAGCGGTGCTACCAATTTACAACGCCGTTCATTCGTGGTAAACTTCCAACCACCAAACCAGGCAGGATGGTATAAGCTCAGGTTTGAATCAAGAACAAACAGAATCTTAGGCGTTAAATCAGGGCAGAAAGCCGAAGAAGTCAGTGATGATGCCACAGTTAACATCGGTACTGTTCAGTTAACTGTCAAGGACTTAAAGAAAGTCAAAAAAGAATTAACTATGAGATTAGATAAATTCAGTCTTCCGTCACTCGAAGAACTTGATGTAAATGGCGATATTACCAATTTCAACAAAAAACTTGCCGAAGCTAAAATGCAAGCCGCTTCCGAAGATAATGCCGAAACTGTAATCGGCAACATTAATCTATACGACTATATTGTAAAACTTCTGGCTCCCGGGCAATCTATCAACTTTGACCAAAACAGAGGCAGTATCGAATTTAACATCAGAGTTGTTACACCAAAACCGACTATATCCGAGCCGACGATTGCAATGCCGACTTATTTACCCTCATTCGATGAGGTACCGGCTGTGTTTGAATTTGCAATTTCACCATTCCAGCCACAACAAAACGAATTGATAGGTGTGGTCAGGGACAGAAACGGCAATACCGTTGCACGTATCCAAATGCAACCTTTAGACGAAATTGCAGGTCTCGGATATTCAATACCCGAACAGGGGCAGAGCAGACCTTATCGCGGTATTGTTGATAAAGAACTCGCCCCGGGTAAATACGAAGTCGAGTTAAGTCACCGTCTCGCCGGTCGAAATTTCTTAAAGAAAATGGAACTCGAAATATTTCCAACGGGACTTACAGAGCAATCACTTACAAACTTACGTACAAGGATGACTTCGTTCGCATATTATGGTTATCCGCTTATATTTAACGTTGAACCTTCTTCAGGTGGCAAGATTCCGGCTAAGGACTTCAAAATTCTCGTAAAAACTGATGCTAACAATCAGTACCCGGAAATCAACGGATTAAGTATGGGGAACGATTACGGGTTCTATTTCACACCTGACGCAAAAGAAGTTAAACTCAGAATTCTTTGGGTGCAGCCATTGACAAACAGAGAAGTGGATTTATTCCCAGAAACAGCTTTTGCTATTCGACAGGAAGAACCATCAATAAGATCACAAAGATTGAGAGTTGAGCCGTCAGGACCCATCACAAAAATCAGAGTCGTCGTTACCGGGCTGAGTGTTTCAAAACCATCAGCTTCTCGTGACCAATTTGCAAATGTTGCTATGTCAATTGCCGGAGCTATAAATATGGATGGTTTGAAGGGCTTTGCCGCAATCACCGAGCCTATGCTTGATGGTGATGCTGATGGTAATTACAGAATGGAATTCGAAATTTCAGGTAAATTGGAACGTGGCGAAACCAAAGTCAGGGGTGAAATCACCGTCCCCGTTTCGGCTATTGCTACTAACCCGATTAATGGTGTGCGTTCTGCTCCATCTACTCAAAATGTCAGAATACAGATAGACTACGAACCACAACGTGAAGGTCAGAGAAGACCTAGTGGCGGTGGATTGCGATAATATTTATACATAGAATTTAACTAAAAATAAAATAGAATATGAAAATAAAATGTTTGAATTGCAAGGACTATAAAATGTTTAAGAAACTAACATTACTTGTCGTCATTATTTCGGCGCTCTTAGCAAGCATACCTGAAAAAAGTAACGCACAAGTCGGCGATGAATCTTTCAGAATGAAATTGGAGAGTATATTATTTAACTTTAAAAATTACAGGTTTTCCAACATATCGGTTTATAGTCTTCGTGACCAACGCGATATCCGAAGAATAATACGCGAACGCGACGAAGCCGTAGCTTTGGGTGAAATGGGCGTAACTGCGGATGAGGAATGCTTGAAAGGTGTTGATAATGTCATTCTTCAAACAATCGAAAGCGGTGTAAAAGATGGTAATAATCCGGGACAAATTCAGAGAAGTCTGTTTGGTCGCGGTCTTCCTGTTCCAGAAAATTTTGATTGTATTTTTAACTATTATAGAAGCAAAGACGTTGGTCTTGTACCACAGGTACGTAACGTATATATAGTTACTACTCGAAAACCGAGGGAAGCACTAACTCCCAATACAATTATAGCTATGATTGTGTCTTACTCGGATGAAAGAAGTTTAGCAAGAAATATTAATCGTCCAAGTCCGACGAATGTCTATACATATCCTGAACTGAAAGAGCATAAACTTAATTCAGCTGACTTCAGAGCAGAGAATATGTACGATTTGCTTATGAATGCATTCTTGCAAGGCAATGTGGACGATAAGACTCTCGAAGCTCAAGGCATAGGTACCTTCATCTCATTCTTTGCTCCCAAAGCTGGCGTGACCAAGTCATTAATTTCAAATGAAGCAATCATTCAACCATCCGACATACAAACTTTCAAACGCATCTCTGAAGGTCAGGCGCTTGATATGCCTGATAAATTTAATGAACTCATCGTAAGTGGCGATTTAATCAGTTGGCGACAATATGACTATCCTACCATTGTCTATCCTGACGGTTGGGTGGATACTCTTGACAGGCGAACCAATCTTGCTTTGCCTAAATTTGGACTTGAGTTGAAATATGGTATTGAAAGCATAAACTACCCATCTTTCTGGAGTGAAAGATTAACTGCTAGTGCTATATGGGAAGCCGTAAAACTTGGGATCATTTTGCCCACTAACGGTTGGTCGAGTGTTTCAACAGATATTTATGATTTAGAAAGAAAATTGACTCATGCAGGTATCGGTATAGCAGGTGAAGCAGACTTCCCATTTGCCGTTATTCCCAAGAGCGGTGTTTTCAATGCTAATTTCGGTTATGTATTTGGAGATGCCGAAGAAGGTCCTCGCAAACGCAAATTATCTCCCGATACCTATGTTACCAACCTCGATGATTTAGACTATTTAATCAGATTTAATGCCCAATTACACTATACTTTTGGTGTTGCCATTGATAGAGATTACATGCTTCGCTTCGGATTAGGTGGAACAATATACAGCGTCGAAAAATGGTACAACAAATTACATGAAGACCCTGAAACTCGCAGAAACTTAATCAGCTACGAAAGACTAAAAGACGAAACTGTCGGCGGTATATCCGGTAGGATTGACTTCATGGCGCGAGGATTGACTACACCATTCGGTGTATCTGCACAATATTTCGACGAAGGCATATATACTAACATATGGCTGCAAGTTCCCATTATTGACAATACTTTTTCACTAAGACTTGATGCAAAAGGCTTTTTCAAAGCAATCGCCGATAATCCGCGTGCATGGGAACATAGAAGTGTATTTTTGCCGATGGCACGATTTATTGTTAATTTTTAACCGATTTTGTAAATTAATCAACGAATATGAATATGAAAAAGATAGTAAACCTGATTATTTTTTCGGCGGTGTTGGCTTTCTTCACAAATACTGAAGCTAAGTCCCAAATTCTTGACCGTCAAGGTATAATAGATTCATTAACAACTCTGGATCCTAACATTGTCCAGTATTTCCCGAGATGGAAAGTATGCGAACCGGATCTTTTGGCGCAAATTTATCAATCATTCCTATATCACGACTACCCTGAGGGAAATCTCAGCCGTGAAGATGTAATGGTGCTTGCTGCTCCACGTGAACACGAAAAAGACCCATTCGAAATTCTCATGCTTACTTGCGGTGTCGAAAGCATGAATGCTACTCAAATAGAGGCGACATTCAGCGATTTGTTAGTCGGCTTTTTGTCTGGAAGTATATATTATTCAGGCGTGCTCAGAGGTGAGCCAAACGGTACCGGAAGACGTGATTATTGCTATAATGATATTCCCATGGAGGTACCTATTACTGTTTCACAAGCTGATGTCATCATCGATTATCTCGACCGTCCGACAAACGTTGACCATGCATTTACGATTTCCTTATTCGAGCAAGGATTGAAGATTGGCGAAACCGGCTTCTGGCTGCGTTCTGTATTAGGTACAGACCAAATCGGCTATCACTTTTGGTCATCAGGCGAAGGTAAAATCTTACTCCAAAGACCACTTTATATTAATAATGACAGAGAAACAAAACGTGGTATTCCATACCTGATTAATGCCTATTTGGGCGGAGGTTATCGTATTTCCAACGGATTAAGCGGTGATAATTCTATACTTAGCTGGATAAAACAGCGAACATTAAATGCAGGTCCCGGTGGGAAGCTCATATTCGGTACAGACGTTCATGCTTGGTTTCATCCCGCTTTCGGTATCGGATTAAATGTTGAGTTACCCATGCAATCCATTGCTACTGAGACTATTGATTTCGACTCATACGGTAAAATGGAGAACATGGATAGAAGGGTGGATTTTCGTCCTGATGATCCGCGTTTTGGGGTAGATATTTCTCACACAGTTCCATTACTCAGAGCGACGGGACAAGTTACAGCATTCTACCATTGGTGGCTTGATAAACGCAATCCTGAGAATTATTTCCGCTTTGATTTTGGTATAAATTATTCAGAAGTACGCGAAGTAGCTCTTTATAGAGAAGCCACAGAAATAGGCCCTATAACACGTATTACCGCTCCCGGCGTTGACGGACTTGTTACCCATAAACCTAACGATGTGGCCGACTGGATGTTTTTCAAAATGTCATATCGTAGTCAAGCGGCATTTCCGTTCGGTGCAAGCATGCAAATTTCTAATCAGGTATTCATGGCGAGAATATTTTTACCATTGTTCGGGAACTGGTTCTATATCGAAGGCAAATACTCCACTCCGATGAGAGATGCAAGACCATATGAAATTAAGAATTTCTTTGTGTTCTCGCCCGTTATCAGACTGACAATATAATTGATTTTTATGAAACCCTGCAAATGATAATTTGAAGTTATTGGTTGCGGGGTTTTTTATTTTTATTATTTGTATTAACACTAAACACCAAATATGACTTTAATATTGCAACATAAAAAAATTGTTCCGTTACTATTACTTACTTTATTCTTTGCTTACAACGGTCTAAACGGACAAGCTGACCAATTGGACAGTTTGTCTAAGGCTCGGGAAATTTTGGAAGATGCAAGAGTTCAATCCGCTCGTCAGGAAATTGAAATTACTGTTCGCAGTGTTGATATTTCAACTTTCCCGAAAATTAAGATTTTGATTGAAGCCTATAACAGGTTAGGAGAACCCCTTGATACTCTGACAGCAGATAACCTTTACGTATTCGAAAAGGGGAGAAGACGCACTGTTCTAAAAGTAGAAAAAATTCCCGTTGCCGAAAACGTCCCCGTGGACTTCGTTTTTCTAATAGATATTACCGGCTCTATGCAACCAAGCATTAACTCTGTTAAATCGAATATCTCGACTTTCACTCAATCATTGGTTAAACGAGGTATAGATTATCGGCTTGGACTAATTTTGTTTACTGACGACATCGAAAAAGTTTATAATCCAACGCCTAATGTCTCAGACTTTCTCAAATGGATTACTCCTGTAAAAGCTCGTGGAGGTGGTGATGAAAAGGAAAATTCCCTTGAAGCTTTGGAAACTGCCACAAAAATGATTTCTTGGCGAAATGAAGCAAACAGGGTTTGCGTTGTGATTACCGATGCTCCTTATCATCAAAAAGACGAAGATGGCCACGGAATCACTGACCAGACAACCGAGAGTATAATAGAAATGATGCAAAGAAGTGATATCAGAGTATTTACGATTGTTCCACCAAGGCTAACAAACTACAAGCTGATTTCCAGCAAGACGCGAGGCACTTTTTACGACATGGATTATCCTTTTTCGACAATTTTGGATAATTTCTCCAATCAGCTAACCAACTTGTATTATTTAACCTATGAATCCACGGAAGAAACAGTTCCGGATTCTATCGAAATTGCTCTATTTAGTTCGGATACCAAGCAACTTATCCGTAAGACCATCCCCATTGTTGAGCTTGGTAGAAAGCTAATTATCGAAAATTTACTATTCCAAACGAATAGTTTCGAATTACCTACTGTTGTTAGCGAACTTGATATCTTAGCGGAATTCATGGAAAACAAAAAGAATATCAATATTTTAATCGAAGGGCATACCGATGATGTCGGCTCGCATCAGTTGAATGACCGACTTTCCGAAGATAGAGCGAACAGCGTCAGAAACTACCTGATAAAAAAAGGAATTGCACCGGCTCGTATTCAAACGAAAGGATACGGCAAAAGGCGCCCCCTTGCTACAAATGAAACTGACTTCGGAAGACGACTCAATCGTAGAGTTGAAATTGTGATTATTTCTACGTAATTGTTCGCACTTCATTTTGGATGCTTATCAAAGCTCAAAACAAATTTAAAAAGTCAGGAATATCATATTGACATTCCTGACAAATTTTTCTCTGTAAATGCTATAAATGGGCAATAATGCTCAATTCTTTGCTATTGCGCCGCGATGCCTTCCCATAAATGGTATGGACAAAAATATTAAACCTAAGATTAACGATAAGTATAATGTTTTAGTTGTTATTGACTCACTGAACAACAAATTTGAGACAGGCAATACAGAAAAGCCTAAGATAAAGTTAATGAGCAAACTTAATTTCAAATTGATATTATTCTGAAAACTATCACTGGTTTGAAATAATTTTAGTCCATATCTTTTCGACGAATAGAATAAATACGCAAAAGATATGATTGGCGGAAGAAAGAAAAGAATTGAAATATATACATCAAAATATTTCGTTGATATTATGCCGAATATGCAACTGAATGTCATCATGATAAAAAATAACACCCTTATTATTTTTTTGAGCTTGATTTCGTTTTGGTCCATAAAAACATTCATAATTAATTTTTTGAACATATTTACTTAAAGTTATAAAAATAGATTTTTTTCCAAACTATACTAAGGAATTACTTGATTTTATATAAGAAATCGTAAATAATTCTATGAGTTTAATGCCGTGTTCTTCCAAAGTCTGTCTTCCACCCGACTCTCGATTAATTATGCACATTGCAGTATCAACTATTGCCCCGGCATTTCTGAGGTCTTGAGTACTAAGAATAATTTGCCCACCACTCGTAACGACATCCTCGATTATAAGTATTTTCTTTCCCTGAATATCCGGCCCCTCAGCTAATTTACTCGTGCCGTATTCTTTTGCCTTTTTTCTGACAAAAACGATTTTCTTATTCAACCTCATGGCTAAAGCAGTCGCTATGGGGATTCCGCCCATCTCAAGAGATCCCAGATAATCAAAATCATCAGGTACGATTAGTGCCATATGCTCTGCTATTTCCTGCAATAACAAAGGGTCTGACTCAAATTGATATTTGTCAAAGTACTCGTTGCTTATTTTGCCCGAGCGAAGTAGAAATTCACCTGTTATGTAAGAAGATTCGTAAATTTTTTTTGCTAATGCACTTTTGTCCATAAAATTCCCTATTTATTTAATATTTCGCTTGGCATATCGGCGTAAATATAAATTGCGATGGCAATTGCCGCGATGCATTTGTTGAAAATCATTGGGTCAATTTTATCCACTGTATCTGTATGTGAATGATGATACCAAAAATACTTGCCTCCGTCGTCAGTTGAAAGACTCATGCCGGGAATTCCCAAATCCATCATTGGTCTTATGTCAACACCACCACCAAAAGGCAGTACCTGCATATTATCCACTTTTTTCAGCAGAGGTTCTATTTTGGCAAATTCATCAAATATATGTTGTGGTGCTGTGAGCCTTATCGCAGAGGGACGGAATGCACCACCATCCATCTCAAACATAAGAACATGCTTTTCATCTTTATACTTATCCCTATAGGCATTTCCACCACGGATGCCATTTTCTTCATTTGTCCAGAGAACTAATCTTAAAGTACGTTTAGGTATCAGGTTCAAGTTCTTCAGGAGTTTGATTGCTTCCCACGTAGCAATGCAACCGCTTGCATCATCATGGGCCCCTGTCCCAGTATCCCATGAATCGCTATGAGCGCCGATTGCAAGTATTTCGTTTGGTAGTTCCCGACCTTGTACCTCACCCATAACGTTGTGGGAAATTGCGTCCGGAAGAGTCTCTGCTTCCATATATAATTTAATTCTCGGTGTTATACCGCGTGCTTGTAAACGTTCGAGCAATTCGGCATCTTCGGGAGAAATTGCCACATGCGGTATTTGAGCAACAGTATCGGCATATCCCATCATGCCTGTATGCACATTTCGCGTTACCGCCGGACTTACCGAACGGATAAGACTCGCAACTGCACCAAATGATGCGGCTCTGATGGCACCATAAAAACGATATTGTACCGATTGTCCATAACTATTGAACGGCTGATTGAAAACTACGATTTTCCCAGATATTTCACTTTTTCGTAGCTCCAACTCATCGAAGCTATGTAAAACAATTGCATCGGCTTCGATGCCTTCTTTGGAGGTGCCAATAGAGCCTCCCAATGCAAGCATCGGTATGTCAGCTTCACGCGGATAAACCAATTTACAATACTCCTTTCCACGGACCCAATGAGGAACTAAGACCTCATCTTTTCTTACGTTGACAAATCCGTCCTTTTTTAGCTCTTGTTCGACCCAATCAATCGCATTTTCCAAATTCTTAGAGCCGCTTAATCTTGGTCCGAACATATCACAAAAATATGCAAGTCGCTCCCAAGATGAACTGTCTTTTATTGCTTCTTTGATTATTAAATCGGCTATTTCTGCATATTTAACTTGAGGGTTGTAGTTATTCTGTTGCGAATATAAAAAAAATGGTGTTGTAAAAAAAAGAAAGATGTTTAGAAGAATTGTATGATGTATTATCATGAACACTTATTTTGCGATAATGATAAATTCCGTTCTTCTATTTTGTGATCTGCCTGCTTCCGTTTCATTGGATGCTACGGGTTTGGACATGCCAAAACCTCTGAATCGCAAACGGCGTTCCTCTATCCCGCGTTGTATTAGTGCGTCAAATACAGCTTGGGCGCGACGTTCCGAAAGTGCCTGATTATATTCGATTGTACCTATGTTATCTGTATGTCCATGAATGTCAAATCTAAGCCGAGGCCATGACATCATCAAATCTACAAGTTCATCTAAAGTTTGGTATGATTCAGGCTTGATTTCGGAGCGGTCAAAATCAAAAAATATCGGGCGAATAATTGTATCAGATAAAGCAAGCCATCCCGATGTATCATAAAATCCTTCACCAATTAGCGAATCAACTCTACCCGGAACGTTCAATCCCGAATAAACATGGTGATAACCCCAATATACAGGTGGTGTATAAGTTATTTTATAAAAATAACGCAGGCTTAAATAAATATCTCTGAAAATATCAATCAACTGTTCTTTTGTGTACGCCTTGTAATATTTTCCACCCGTATATTGCGCCAAATAACGCATACTTTCATCTTTTGAATATCCAAACGCAACGCAAAATACATGTATTTTATCTCTGTTAGCTCGGCGAATCAGCGAATCCAACGAAGTTTTTGAATAATTATCATCGCCATCTGACAGCACTACAACTACTCGCGGGTCTTCAACGGGAGTGTCCTTCAAAATATCGTAACTCGCCCATACTGCGTCTTTCATCGCACTAAATAGACCGATCCCGCGGCGGTAATTCGCTCTATAAGTTCTAAGTATATCCACAGTATCTTTCATTAGAGGTACTTTGACGTCAACATCTTTATTGAACGTCGCCAATGCAATTCTGTCAACATCGAATTTCATTGAAACAAAAAGTTCCGTACCGATAAAAATTGCATCCAGTATTGCATCCATAGAACCGCTGTAATCAACAGTTAGTACGATGTTGTACGCGATTGAATCATTTGCACCATACTCACGAACTTTGAACTCTGAAATACCTTCCTGACGAATATTGTAATGTTTGCCTAAATCTTCGCGAATTGATGTAAAGTATGTTATATTCGGGTCCTTCCGATACGGGTCCCCCATGTTTGTGATGAAATAACCCGATGAGTCGAATACTCGAGTTATAAGTCTTATTTCTTTGGGATAATCATATGGCTCGACCCTATAAATGTCATAAATCAACATTTCTGGGTCCGCAGAATCAATCGGCAAAGTTCCTTTAAGATAAATCTCCTTTGCACTTGTATCAATTAATCCGTATTCGACATCCATTTCCCAGATTTCCTTCTGCAGAGCAAATCCAGTCTTACGAGGCGTTGAACATGAATAAACAGCAAAACTGAAAATCAAAATTAAAGATACAACTAATAGGGGTCTTATCCGCTTGAATCCACTCATTAATACTTTTTATATCCCATAATTATTCCGTCACCGACGGGTACAATACATGTAAAATAATTCTCTCTTCTTCTGAAATATTCATTAAACCTAATCAATGATTTTACGTCATCCGGATTACGTTCCGGCTTTGTATCTAAAATATAACCAAACGCAAAGGCGTTATCTGCCGCAAAAATTCCACCTATTTTAATCATGGGTGTAATATTATTAAGATAAAAAACATACGACGATTTATCGGCATCAATAAAGACGAAATCAAATTGATTTCGGGTACGATATTGTTTGATGAAATTTTTGCCGTCATCGAGAACAACTTTTATTATCTTCTCAAGTCCTGCTTTTTCAACCATCCGACATGCAAATTCATAATGTACAGGTTCATTCTCCACTGTAATCAACTCACTATCTTCAGGTAATGCTCTTGCCATCGTAATAGCCGAATAACCACCAAGAGTACCAATTTCGAGCACTTTGCGGGCACTGATTGATTTGAGCAAAAACTGCATGAATCTGCCCTGCTCGGGCGATATATAAATAGGGGGTAAGCCGGCTTCCTTTGCTTCAGCGGTCAATTCTTTTAAAAACTCATCTTCCGAAGAAAAATTGCTTTTCAAATAATTGAAAAGTCGGTCATCTATTATTGTTGGTCTGTGTGACATATTAATCCAATCGTTTTAAGGTCGGCTACCAATCCTCAAGTTGACGTTGACACCGTGTTGTTTGACCATATCAAGAAACTCACTCAATCCTCTGATTGTAGAATCGAGTTTGGCGGCTAATTCCTTATCGTAAATTATTTTATTAACAAATCCATGACCACGCCGAACTTCTTCAGCCATTGAGTTGAGTTCTGAAATTAACTCGCGTGTGTCATAAACTGCCGAATCCGTTCCTGCAATAAATCCACGAGCATCATTAACAGTAGCTTGCAAATTATCTATTATGGTATTAATCTTAGGGCTGTTTAGCTCAACTGCTTTTTTGAGTTCGGCAGTCAAAGATGATATATCACCTAATGACTTTTGTAAAGAAGCTCTATTGTTCGCAAAAAAATCATTCAAGCCGGTAGAAAGTTCTTCGGCATTCCTTACCGTATTTTTAAGACCGGATACGAAATATGGATCTGAAGTAACTTCTGCGATATTTGTGCTGATTGTATCCAAATTTCTGACAAGATTGATTACATCTTGGCTGACATCACCAATTAATGCGACCAATTCAGATAAGTCCGGAGGTGTCTTTCCCGGCATTTCATTTTTTAGGTCAAATCTTTTGTCGGATTTGCCCGGATTAATTTCAATTTTCTTTCCTCCCGTGATTTCGAGAAGCGTGATCTTGGCACTTGCGTCACTTCTAATATCGTCAATTTTATTAAGCTCGACCGATATTAGTACTGAACCCGCATCGTTACGTACGTCGCGGACTAATCCGCGCCTAACACCGTTCACAACTACCGGCTCAGTAATTTGAATGCCGGACGAATTCGGAAATCTGATTTTTATAAGATTGGCTTTCGGCGATATTGGTAAATTTTTACCATATATAAACCCTAATACCAGCAATATTATTGCCAACAAAGATACTGCACCTACTTGAATTTCTCTCGAACGATTATTTCTCATTTTTTAAATGGTTAGTTGGTCTTTTAAATATTTAAAATGGAATTTCTTTGCCTTTATCGGAAAAATAATCGTCATCTTCGAAAGATTTGCTATAATCGCTATCGTCGAATGTAATTCCGTTTTCATCATTGAAATATACTTCTCCATTGCCGTAGTAGCTTTTATCTTTACGATTATCCAACAGCAACATATTGTCCGCCAATATTTCGACTACATGCTTTTTCTGTGTATTTTTGTCGTCAATCGTTCGTGTCTGAAGCTTACCTTCAATATAAATACGCGACCCCTTTTTTACTAATCTGTGTATTACCTCGGCTAATCCACGCCACGCAACTACTGTGTGCCAATCAGTATGTTCTTTGGTAGAACCATCACGGTCTTTCCATGTTTCCGATGTAGCTATTCTGAATGAAGTTACGGGAATACCGCTTGGGGTATGCTTGAGTTCTGGATCTTTACCGACGTTGCCAATTAGCATTACTTTGTTCAAAGTTCTCGACATAATTATTCTCCATAGCAAAACATAACTTACTTAGTCTTTTGTCAAATTCCGATTTTTGCAATTTCCAAATATAAAAACTCCTAAGCTACAAAAAAAATAATTTTCCAACATTACATCGGAAAATTACTCTGTCGTGCATTAATTTGCTATTCTTGAGCTAAATCATAATTGACCCTACGTGCAACTTCTTCCAAAACTCTTGGGTCAGAATAGTAACCATTTTTCATCCTATCTAAAATCGGCTTAAGTGCCAGCATTTCATCTGATAGGTGCAAAATATCAGTTTGGCTCTTTACTTCGGTTTTTGTAGGTTCCCGGGCATCGGCTTTCTTTTTGAAATCAGTTTCCTTTGTATAAATACTCAAATTACCGGAAGAAATTTTATTTATGTTCATATTAACCTCTACTTAGCATATATTAATAGTGATTTAGCTTTCATTTGTTGTTTCAACTTATTTTCTAATTGCGACGAAATATTCTTTAAATTCTTTATATTTTCTTGTTCAATAGCTTGAATGTTTTCAAGCTCCTTTTGCCATCGTACAGAATTGTTTTTGATTACTTCATTAATGGAATCATCATGTAGCATTTTTTCAAGCGATTCAAGTAACACTTGTCTTTCTGCGTAAATGTCCACTAACTCGTCAGGATTTCCATCAAGCCGACTTAAACAATTTCCGACTTTCAAAGACCTATCTTTAATATCGTCCAATAATCCGAAAAGTTTAGATTTTGGCATCTGCTACGCTCCCATTTCCTAATGCACTTGCTACGATTCTTGCGATTTTGAGTGTGATATCCGGAGGAAGTTGTCTAATAACCTCATTTGTTTCGCTGTCTATTAGCTTCATAATCATTCGGTTCAAATCTTTGTCAACAGAAAACTCAATTGCAAGATTAGCTTCTTTAAGTGCTTCTTTAAGTACTTCCTTTATTTCGTCAAAGCTTACCGAAAGTTCCTTTTGGTTGTTTTTATTGTTTTTGTTGAGTCGAGTCTCCGCGTCGGCATTAGTCACACGATTATAAACAACGGCATTTTCGCGAGAATCAAGGTCAATTGAGGTTTCAACTTCTCTGAAACCTTCGATCACGATTGCTGGTAAACCTGAAATTGCACTGATCATAATTGCCTCCTTTTAAAAAAAAATCTCTTTATAATAAAGCGTTATAGCCCCTGTTTAATGCTTGAGTATCTAATGTTCCCAATAAACTGTATTGTGATTCTGCCTGAAATAATGATTTCAGATATGCTGTGTACTGTCTTCGTAAATTGTTTGCCTGTTGGTCAATTCTGTTTTGTAATTCTTCCGTGCGTTTTTTGGCAAGCTCGATTTGCTGATTGAGTGAAGATGTTCTCGCTTTGATTAGTCCATCTTCGCCTTTAAATCTCTCGACTGCTTGTTCTAAGCGAGCTACGAAGGCGTTCTCACCAATGAATACCTTGGCTACTTGTTCGGGAGATGTCTCTAATAGTTCTTTTAATTTAGTTGTATTATTTAACGTTAGGTTGCCGTTAGACTCAACTTTAATTCCCAAATCAGATAGAAACTTAGCAGCGCCATCTTCTGCATCAGGTACTAAGTTAGAACTGACTATGTCTCGCAGAGTATTGACTAATCCGCTGACAGCACTGTCACCACGTCTGATATCTCTATTTTGTGTTGCCAAATTTAGCAATTCATTGAATGCTGTCAGCAATGGCTTAATAAACTCTTCTACCGCCTTTACATTTACTTCGGACTTGAGTGTAATTGCTGCAGCACCGGGTTCTTGAGCTTTGACCAATGTGAATGTTATTCCGTCAATTACGTCATCAAAAGTATTTGAACTGCGTGTCACAGATATCCCGTTAATCTCAAACTTGGCATCAAGGTCATTGAAATTGCTTACTTTATAACCGGCGTTGTTATCGCTCGACAGTGTGCGGCTATTAGTACCTGCCCCTAAGTCAATACGATTGAGACCAATTTTAGCCCAAACAGAAGAATCACTAAAATCTATGCTGCTTTCTGCACCGCTATTTTTTGAGTTGAATGACATACGCCCAGTCGTGGAAGAATCTTTTACAAATGCGGCTGTTATACCAATGTCTTCGGTATTATTAATAGCATTGGCGATTTTTCTCATTGATTGTTCATTGGTTTCGGTACCGTCGAATGTAACGTTTATGGATTTTGTCTCACCGTTAATCAAAAACTGAACTGTTTTCTCGCCCGCATCTTCACCGAAAGCGGTATTTAGGTTAAGTCTTTGCGAAATTAAAATATCATTTGATGCAAGTCGTTCAACTTTTGCTGTATAATTGCTTAATTGCGCATCTTTGGATGCTCCGGCGGTAATTATAGAAGCATCAGAAGATATTACGCGTTTAGAATAAAAATTAGCCTCCCCATTGCTTGCTGTAAACTTATCAAGTAATGAAATAAGGCTATTCATACGGCTGTTCAGCGTATTGAAGAAATTTCTATGAGTTTCTAATTGACCCTTACGCGTATTCAATTGGGTTAATTTTGGTTGCTGCGTCCTTTTATAAGCATCAACCAACAAATCTAATTGACTTGTCGAACTTGAACCAATACCGGCAATGTCAGCCATAAATCACCTTATTCGAAATTAAATGCTTTTGCCCAAGACACTCTTAGTTCAGAAATTATTTTGTACGCTTCATCATACTTCTTCTGAAAAATACACCTTTGACAATATTCGTATAACCTGTATAAT
>CAZWXI010000051.1:0-22323 GCA_964637845.1 uncultured Hyphomicrobiales bacterium
AAATTAAGTTTACTTGTTTTAGGTAAAGAGAAATAATTAAAGTGCAACACACATTGATTTTATTAATAAATTAATCATTAGTTAATTGTGTGTTCATCAATATTTGATATTTTTATCTTGTATGGGTTAACAACTACAAGGAATAAAATGAACAAGCTGTACTATTTCCTATTTGGTTTGCTTGGTGCTTTTTCTCTCCATATTATCATTGGTAGTAGTTGCTTCGAGCAGAACCCCACCAAACCCGATGATAATACTGCAAACATAAAAGCAATAAATGAAAGCGCCAAAAAACTCGAAGAGCTATTCCTCGCCGCAGACACTACGCAACTTAAATCGCTCTTAACTGATGTCTCCACAGATATTTATTCTCGGCACATTTCTCAAATTCAACCTGTGATGAATGACTACGGCAAAGCAATACAAAATCGAAGCTACCGAAGCCCAGCAATGCTTGCAAAATGTATCATTAAAATTGAAATGCAAGAATGATGAAAGAGTATATGAACTCAAAAAGCAAAACTTGAACGTCGAAAGAATAATCGTAAGATCCTGGAATTTCTAAAACAAATTGATGATGACGCCCCGACAACGTTTGTGGAAGCATGACTTGTCGGGACATTTTTTATTTATATCATTGTGAACACAATAAAAGAATTTAGTTTTATATACGTAAACTTTTCATTGTTTGTAATGATTGCATAAAATGTCCGTAGTAATACCCGAGTATATAAAAGCATTAGACCCCTACAAACCGGGCAACAAGAAGTCAGATGTAAAGTTCCATCATGATGTTAAAATGGTTTTTAGTTTGGCATCGAATGAGAATCCCGTCGGTACTTCCAGAAAAGTAATCGAAGCAATCATGAATTCCTTAAATAATATCGGATTATATCCCGACCCCGCATCAACTGACCTTGTGAATATATTGGCTCAAAAATTCGACAAAAAGCCAAGTCAAATCATTTGTGGACATGGCTCAGAATCATTGATGGCTCATATTGTCAATGCATTTTCCGATATAAACGAGCGGGTACTGACTTCGAGAGGGACTTTTGCGGGTATTTACGTAAAAACTCACAAGAACGGACGAAAACTAAACCGAGTGCCATTACTTAATTACGGATACGATATAGAGAAGCTACTTACTCGCATTCACGCAAACACTCGAATTATTTACATATCAAACCCAAATAACCCTACGGGTACAATGCTGTTCAAAGATGAGTTCGAGTGGTTTATTTCGCAAATTCCCGATAATATTTTAATTGTTCTCGATGAAGCGTACTCATATTATGCAGCGCAGCATGAAGGTTATGTCAATGGTTTGCAATACGAACTTCCCAATTTAATTGTTTTGCAAACTCTTTCTAAAACCCATGGTTTAGCGGGTATGCGGGTTGGCTACGCAATTGGTCCCGAGGAATTAATCAACACACTATATAAAGTCAAATTACCGTTCGAACCCAGCTTATTGGCACAAAAAGCCGCAGCAGCCGCGTTGCAAGATGATGAATTTCTAACCGAAACAATTAGAGTAAATGCCATTAGCATCAATATATTTAAAAATTTATTTAATCGTCTCGGTATTAAATACGCTGAACCCTACGCCAATTTTATCATGACAATATTTGGTTCAGAGCAGTTTGCCGTTGATTTCTGCAATCATACACTCGAACACGGGATATTCATCAGGCATTGTAAACCCTTCGGGTTAGCTGATTGTGTCCGTATTTCTACAGGTACCGAAGAACAAACCGAGTATGCTTGTCAGGTTTTTGAACATGTTTATAAGGAATTAATTAATAAATAACAGAGAAAAAATGAAACTAACAACTTACATCGAGAATAGCGGTGACACTAAACCCGGGATCATCGTAAACGATAAAATTTATTCGATAATTGATGCCGCTGAAGTAATGAGATTATCTGTTCCCAATAGCATATTGGAAATTATTCAAGCAGGAGAAAGTGCATTTGACGCATTAAGAAATATTAACAATAAATTGCTATATGAGTTTATAGCCCCCGCTGAATATATAAAACTAGCGTCTCCGATACCAAATCCGCCTTCATGTCGCGATGCATATGCTTTCCGACAACATGTCGAAGCTGCCCGAAAAAATCGCAATATGGAAATGCTCCTTGAATTTGACCAATACCCTATATTTTATTTCACAAATCACAATGCAATATTTGGCGAGGGTGACGTAGTTGTTGAAAAAGACCATCTCGAAAAACTCGACTTTGAGTTGGAATGGGCGGCGGTTATTGGTAAGAGAGGTAAGAACATCAGTGCATCTGAAGCAGATAACTATATAGCCGGGTTCACGATTATGAATGACTTTTCAGCAAGACTCCTACAAATGGAAGAAATGAAATTCAACCTCGGCCCTGCGAAAGGCAAAGATTTTGCAACTACATTAGGACCTTATCTCATTACACCCGATGAATTGAGCGATTCGGAAATTAATACGCCATATGGTAAGCAGTATGACTTAAAAATGGAAGCTTATCACAACCGGCAATTAATTTCAGAAGGTAATACGCGCGATATGACTTGGACATTTGCCGAAATTATCGAACGTGTTTCTTACGGTGTGGAAATTTGCCCCGGCGATGTTATCGGTTCAGGTACAGTAGGTACGGGATGCTATCTTGAACTGAACGGAACCCGAACTCGTTTGGCAAAAGAAAGCGGTCAATCATACAACCCGATTTGGTTAATGCCGGGAGATACAATTGAGCTAAAAGTTGATAAACTAGGCATCCTCACGAATAGAATCGTGTATTCGGGGAGTTCACACTCAATTTTAGCAAAAAAGAAAAATATTGATTAAGGATTGATTAATATATGATAAAATTTAAACCCAAAGAAATGTCTGTACCGGACGTTCAAGTATTAATGCAAGGCGGCATAGCTCCCCGACCGATAGCCTTTGTTTCGACTATATCATCGGATGGAATTCCAAATCTTGCTCCATTTTCGTTTTTCAATGCTTTTAGCTCAAATCCGCCGATTGTAGTTTTTTCGCCTTCGAGAAGAGGCAAAACAAATACAACCAAAGACACGTACAATAATCTAATGGAAGTCGGTGAATGCGTCATCCATGCAGTTACTTACGATATTTCTCAGCAAATGAACTTGGCTTCGTACGAATTTACACCTGATGAAAATGAATTTGAAATGGCTGGGTTTACGCCAATTAAGTCTGAATTAGTCAAACCATTTCGTATCAAAGAATCCCCTTTTCAAATGGAATGTAAGCTGCGACACATGTTTTCTATGGGCGATGGTCCATCGGCGGGGAACCTTGCCGTCTGTGAAGTGATTCTGTTTCACGTGGATGCTTACATCCTGAAAGACGGGTGTATTGACCCGTTTTTGATTGACCACATCGGACGAAACGGCAAATCATGGTACACAAGAGCCCAAGGCAATGCCTTATTTGAATTACACAAACCATCTAACAAAAAACCAATAGGATACACTGCTTTACCCGAAAGAGTCAGAAACTCAACAGTTTTTTCTGCCAATGATATAGGTAAACTGGCTTCATCGCTTAATATTCCTGATAAAGAAGATGCGTTGAAATTTGCCGAGCATTTGGTCGCTGTGGAAGCCACTAAATTCGATTTTGACCGCTATGCTAAAGCAGGGAACTTTCGTGAAATGTTTCGTATAGCACTTTATTACAAAATCAATAATTCTGCACAAGCCGACTATTTTTTAGAAATCACAGCAAAACAGGCAATTTCATCTAATGCTCTTGAAATTGCGTGGTATGCAATTTTGCTAATGGGTTAAACTACCGGTTGTTGTTGAATATCGGTGATTCGCCAACTCTGCCAAACCCATGCACGTCCACGGTTGGAAATTCGGGATGGTCAGTTGTAATACTTATTCGAGTATTGATATTGCCTACTTTCCGAGGACGAATTGTGGCAATTAATTCAACTTCTTCCCCAGGTCTCAATCTCTTAGTTCCACTCAAATTAATTGTCAGTTCCTCGGGTGAAGTCTTGAAGCCGGACATCGTAATGTTACGATTTGAAGTATTCTTTATAGTCAATTTCGATTCACCTGTCATTCCTATTACCAAATCTCTGAAAGACATATGAGTAGAAGGTAGAATGCTGAGAGGCCTCACAACTTCAGCCATCAGTGTATAAACTATGCTTGGATTAATCGGGTCATTTGAATAAATAAAAATTTGCTTTGAAACAGGTCCGGTGTTTTGTGATACGTTGAAAGTAATATCAACTTTTGTACTTTCATTCGGCTTGAGTTCATTTTTTTCCAGAGGTGCAGTCGTACAACCGCAAGTAGGCCTTACATTAGATATTTTCAGTGTCTGATTGCCCGTATTTCGGATAACGAGATTATATTTAAGTGGGCTTTCCGAAGGAGAAACTTTGCCCCAATCTTTCGTTGTCCCGCCAACGAGTGCAATTTTGGGTTGTGCGATTAATGCCACAACCGATAATATAAATGATGCGATTACTATTAAAAAGATTTTCATGTCTAAACTCCGAACAATGTACAATTAAACCGCTTGATACGTTATATCATTTAGTTCCATGACGAAGTAAAGTGAGAAATATGACAAATGCGGACCTAAAAATTATGTTTTTTTAGTTATATGTTTTTATTTTGGTAATAGTGTTTCGTACAATTATCATATTGTTTTTGATTTTTGTTCCGCTGAAAGCCCAAGAATACAGCGGAAAAATTATACCATTGACCAAGCCGAGCACAAAGAACATAATAAACGGCGGTCCGGTTTTTATTGATGACAGCATAAGATTTTCATTCGAAATTATCAATGACGGTGCGAAAGCATTGTTTATGCAACCGCTTGTGCCGAGCTTCTATTTGGGAGTTAGTCCAAATGACCCTACTCAAAGTCAATTTACTTTTTTCAGGCGAATTACATCACTTGAACGGATTTTTCCGCCGGGCACTCGGGATACATTGATTATTCAATTCAATCCGGGAGATATTATAGCTCCACCTTTGGGTTGGTATGAAGCTTTATTGGGGATGAGTTTATTGAAAAATGATGATAGAACCGCACCACCTATTGCCAAGATTGATACATTCTTACTAAGAGCGAAAAAAATCGCAACATTTTTAAACGGAATGAACGATGTCATTAATTTTGATTCAGTCTATGTTAACCCAAATGTCGAGCAAACTATGAAGTGGGAACTGAAAAACGCTTGGACCGAATCTATCAAATTAGAATCATATAAATTAGTTGAAATATCTCAGCAACCCTCAGGGCAAGAAATCTTTATACAGCAACGTCCACCGGGAATAAAGATTCAACCGAAAAACTTGATTGAATGGAAGTTTAACTATCATCCCTTAGACAGAGGTAGCGATACCATCGAATATCAAATATTCTACAAACCGTATCCGAGTAATTTCCCTGATTCGCTTAATTTTGCATCTGTAAAAGTTGTAGGCACGGGTGTCGAGCAAAAAATGCAGCTAATGTCGTCAAACTATAATATCGTCGGCGACACCTTAGACTTAGGAAATGTTCGTGTAGGAGAGAGTATTACCATAATAGGTGTATTTAAAAACCTTGGAAATATTCCTTTTCGTGCATTGAAACAAAGCGTCATTGATATTTTTACCCGTACTTCACATAAAGATTTCAATGTTCTAATCGGTTTAGGAAATAAACAGAATGACATATTGCCGGATAGTTCCGATGGTTTTGCAATCAGATTTCAGCCGAACGAACCCGGGCTTGAATTAGCAGAGTATATAATAGAAAGTAATTTAATGGTACGGGGTATCAAAGGTGCTCAAAATAGTGATGCCTTCGTCAGATTACATATCAAATCAAATGTAGTTTCTCCAAAACTACTTATTCTCAAGGATACTCTTGATTTTGGTGCAGTTACGCTCAATAAACCTGCCTGCCTGAATTATAAAGACACCACACTAACCATATACAACACAGGCAATGAAAACTTAATTATCAAAAATATCAGTATTTTCAATGGCTATGTAGCTAATTTCTTCACAAATACATCGGTTTTGGAAATTCCACCAAATTCACAAGGCAGAATAGATATTCGATTTGAGAATAATTCGGGGCAAATCGGAGAGTATGAAGCTCGTTTGAGATTGGTCACTAACTCACCCAAGCCCATGGATACCGTATTTATTGTTTTAAGAACTGTTTCTACTCCGCCATTGTCTGCATACTTAAGTATTCCGGAAAACCTTAGAGCGTCCCCCGGAAGAATGATTGAAGTGCCTGTGTTGATTAGTTCAGACATATTGGCACCCCCGGAATACGCTAAAAGCGTTAATTTCGGAATAAGCTATGACCGAAGCATTCTTGAATACAAGGGAATAGTTACTTTGGGAACAGCTACTGCCGGCGCTTCATTCGAAGGAGATAACAGGGAATTCCCCGAAAAGCAATCGGTTAATATCAAATTAACCAAACTTGGCGGTGACTTTTTTGAGAGAAATGACACTCTATGTAAAATACGATTTTACACTTACCTCGGTCATTCCGTAGCCACTGAAATAGCATTTATCAACCCGAAATTCAGCGACGGTAATTGTGATGACTTGTTTGATTTAACCATAACGAATGGAATGTTCGTTACAGATTCGGTTTGCGGGCTCGAATTGAAAGCGGTACCTACTGATTTCAGAGGATTTGGCATAAGCTATTTATATACCGAGCCAATCGCCGACAGAGTAGTCTTTGAATGCACAATCAGCAGAGCTACTGATGTAACGTTCACCGTTTATGACGCCTATGGAAGAATCGTAAATACTGAATCTGCGGGGAATATACCGGCAGGTACTTATCAATATTTTTACAATACCGGGTTAATTAATTCGGGAACCTATTTTATCGAAATGAGGGCGCCATTTCTAACAACATATGAGAGTTTCACGGTCATAAAATGAAAAAATTACTACTTTATATTCTCTTGTGTTTCCCGAAAATTGCACTTTCACAAGGTTTTGAATGGCAATATAACCCGCGAATGCCTTCGACATACCCCGTGATATTTGCCGGTATTAGCGGCGAATACTCGTTGTTGTTCCACTCGGGTGACTTTAATTTTCTCGAAAACGATATCCCTTGTTGCAGATTTGGAAATGGCGATGGTGCCGGCAATTCCGTAGGACTATTACTTGAGTATTGGTACGAAGGTGATATGTCCTTGCAACTGGGTTTAGCTGTAAATCGTTCAGCAGGCAATTTCTCAGTGAATTCAAGCGATACCACAAGAGGCGGTAATATGGTAACTGCTTACGACTTTGAATCGCTTATTAATTATTTATCCGTCAATCCCGGCGTGAAAGTTCGTTTATTTGACTCGAAGTTCTTTATAGCCACCGATTTAAGGATATTACTAAAATTTGATTCTGACGGACAACATAGTGAAAGGCGCGTTTCCGAAAATGTACCTTTCACATACAGGACAATATCAAACGGTAAAATTCCCGACCTGAGCGCACTATTACTTATACCCGGGCTAAGATTCGGTATAGATATTCCGATTGCGAGAGGCATCTACTTATCTCCATACATATCAGCAGCTTATACGATTACGAATATTATCGCTGAAGATAAGTGGAAATATATCAACATTAACTTCGGAGCTTCGCTAATGAACGGAATTATCAATAAATAATCAATGAAACGCTTCTTATTAAATAAGCATCTCAAAACAAATAAAACCTTACTGATACTGCTCGGCTTATTGTTTGTAAAATTTTGGATTATTCTTATTGCCGACGCATTGTTCCCTTTCAAATTCACAATAGACTATTCAACCGTTATATGCTCAGATGAGAATATTATACTCAAAACTTACCTAAACCGTGAAGAAAAATGGAGATTTGAAAGTCAATTATCCGAAATTGATAAAAAACTGATTAAATTTCTGATATTTAAAGAAGATAAGTATTTTTATCAACATTTCGGAATTAACTATTTTTCGATTGTTCGCGCGATTGTCACCAATTTACTGTCCGGGGAGATTAAAAGCGGCGGCTCGACTATAACTATGCAACTTGCTCGTATGCTTGACAGAAAGCCACGTACTTACAAAAACAAGCTCATAGAGATGTTCCGGGCTTATCAACTTGAAATACACTTCACAAAAGATGAAATCCTGAAAATGTATTTGAACAAACTACCATATGGTGGTAATATCGAAGGCGTGCGTACTGCCTCACTTATGTTTTTTGAAACTGAACCAAAGAATTTAAGTTTGTCTCAAAGTATAATATTATCTATAATACCCAATAGCCCCAATAAATTACGCATCGGAAAATACAATGACAATATCCGCAAAAGTCGCGATTTTTGGCTCGAAGAAGTGAAATTAAATAAATTTTTTCCAGACAATATAATTGAACAAGCGTTTCACGAACCTGTCAAGACAAAACGTAACTACATCCGAAATAGAGCTAACCACATTTGCGATAGGATTTATCATTCTGCTCGAAAAAGAGGAAGTATAAGCACATCAATCAAATACCCTTTGCAAAGTGCAATCGAAAATTATTGCATGACTCAAATAAGTAAATTATCATCACTCGGGATTAAAAATATCGCTGTACTCGTTCTTGACAATAAGTCGGGGAAAGTAATTTCATACGAAGGCTCGGGTAATTTTTATGCTAAAATAAACAAGGGCGAAATCGATGGAGTGAGAGCATACCGTTCGCCGGGTAGTACTCTCAAGCCGTTCTTATATGCTTATGCGCTGGATTTGGGTTTAATCACGCCCAAAAGTATAATGTTGGATGTGCCAATCATAGCCGATGAATATACACCCGAGAATTTCGATGGTACGTATCGCGGCTTGGTTACTGCTGAACAAGCTCTAAGCGCATCATTAAATGTTCCCGCCGTAAATCTTTTGCGTGCAGTTGGTACAAGTAATTTTGTTGATTTTCTGATTGAGAATAACTTTTCGGGACTGGAAAATAGCAAAATAAAACTCGGATTGTCAATGATTTTGGGTGGGTGCGAGGTTCGTCTCGATGAACTGACTGCTCTATACAGTATATTTCCCAACCGAGGCAAGCTAAAAAAATTTAGCTTCTACAAAGACGCGAGCGATCCGGTTGAAATGCAACAAGCAATCAGTTCGGAAAGTGCGTTCATGATAAGCAATATTTTATCCAAGCACCAACGTCATGATTTTACCTTCTTTATGCAAAATATTCCCTATTTGCCTCCCATTGCATTCAAAACGGGAACCTCGCAAGGCAGGAGAGATGCATGGGCAGTTGGATTTAACGAAAGTGTGACCATAGGCATTTGGCTCGGAAATTTCGATGCCGCTCCCCGTTACAGTTTAACAGGAGTAAACGTAACTGTACCTATCCTGTTCGATATTATTAGATTAACTTCTGAATACTTCCCCGCATCTAAAATCACAACAGCCGACCCAGCTCCGATGAGATTGGTCGATGCGGAAAGCGGATTATTGCCTTCAGAATTTACACAATCCACCATTTACGATTACTTTATCCCCGGAATTTCATCTAACAAAATTTCAGACTTATACAAACTGTTCGAGGTCTCGCCTGACGAAAGTATATGCTACTGCAAGGATTGCAAGCAAGATGCGCCTGCGGTAAAGAAAGTTTACAAGATTGTGGGACCCGAATTACGTGCTTATTACGAAGCGAATAATATTTCATTTGTGAAAATTCCACCTCATAATCCCGATTGTAAAACTTTTCTCGCAGGTCAAGCCCCTGTTGTTGAAAGCCCCCTGAATGGTTCAAAATACTTCGTAGCGAAGGGCAAAGAAATACTTTTGGAAGCAACAACCGACAATACTAAATCGAATTTGTATTGGTACATAAACAATAAATTTTACGGCAAATCAAAGTTAAACGAGAGAATTTCGTTTATACCCGAAAAGTCGGGCAATTACAAAATATCTTGCTCCGACGAAAACGGAAATAACACAGATGTAAATCTTGAAATCGAAATTTATTAATACAGAAAATCATGAAACCGCTCGAAGCTGAATTTATACTGGGAGCTACAAAATCAGAGCATTTTCCTACAACTGATTTACCCGAAATCGCTTTTTCGGGGCGTTCAAACGTCGGGAAATCGTCACTAATCAATAGTATTGTGCTTCGCAAAGGGCTCGCGCAAATCAGTTCGAGCCCCGGCAAGACAAAGCAAATCAATTTCTTTAGAGTCGAGGATAAATGGTGTTTTGCTGATTTGCCGGGATTCGGTTTTGCTCAAGTTAGTAAAGAGTTTAGAGAGCAATGGAGAAAACTAAATTTCGATTATTTAAAGAATCGTAAGGCACTCAGATTGGTCGCCGCCCTGATTGACAGCCGCCACGACCCCACAGATACTGATTTGGCACTTATCGAATGGTACGAGAATAATGCCAAAAACTTTGTTATCGTGCTGACTAAATGCGATAAAATCAAGCCACGTGAAATCGAAGAACGAAAAAAGCAAGTCGAATATCTGACTTCACAATGCAAATTCTGCGTCGAGGTATTACCGTATTCGGTAGAAATCGGTTTGGGCAGGAAAGAATTAATTGCCATAATTAAGAAAAATATTGAATGAGGCGCGAAATGAAATTCGAACAACTCATAAGCGATTCTATTAATGACTCTATTGTCACTAAGCAGAAGCTACTCCACGAGAATTGGCACAAAATCGAACAATGCGGCCGGCAACTTGCTTCGGCTCTTGCCTCGGAAGGTAAAATACTGCTTTGCGGTAATGGTGGTAGCGCCGCCGATAGTCAGCATATTGCCGCTGAACTTGTAATCAGATACCGCAGCAAAATAAATCGTGCCGCACTGCCTGCGATGGCTCTCTCGGTTGACCCTTCTATGATGACTGCCGGAGGCAACGACATCGGCTATGAGAACGTTTTCGCACGGCTCGTAGAGGCATACGGCAAGTCAGGCGACGTGCTAATTGCTATATCAACAAGCGGGAACTCCGAAAACGTGATTCGTGCAGTAGAGCAAGCTAAACTCCGGAAAATGCTCGCAATCGGGTTGTTGGGCGCCACCGGCGGGAAACTGCT
The DNA here is from genome assembly GCA_964637845.1 of uncultured Hyphomicrobiales bacterium. Classification (GTDB taxonomy): domain Bacteria; phylum Bacteroidota; class Ignavibacteria; order Kapaibacteriales; family UBA2268; genus PGYU01. Next base: position 11,086 of record CAZWXI010000051.1, read on the forward strand.
ACCATTATGCGATATGTCGGTCGTAGTGCCGTCAAACGTTACCGCCCGCATACAGGAATCGCACATACTCATCGGGCATATTTGGTGCGAAATCATTGAAGAAACATTATTTCCTGAACTTTTTTAAAAAATTTTCTTGCATATTAGAGCAAAAGTTATTATTTTTGTTGTTCGATTTACGCCGGATTAGCTCAGTTGGTAGAGCAGCTGACTTGTAATCAGCAGGTCGGGGGTTCGAATCCGTCATCCGGCTCGAAGGAAAATAGGATTGAGGCAAACTCAATCCCATTTTTATTAATTGGAAGCGAACTTTATATACAGAAATATCCATATTATAAAAGTTCTTATCTACTGGAACTGGTGCTATGTTCGCAGGTAGCTTTTAAACACTAAACTTGTAAATCCTTATTGGATTATTGCAGTTCTTCTTTATGACAATTCTGCAAGCACAACTGATTGTCCGGCAATGATTAGAGCCAGCACATTATCAGCGCAGTCAGATCACATTGTGGCAAAGATTAAGACAAGAACCAATAACTATCTTACATGACCAATTACTTTATGTTTCGATACTTTACCGTTATATTCGGATTGAGAATAAGCACATCCTGAATAAATTCGTTTTTTTCACGTGGCGATATATAAACTCGGCTGTACTTTTTGTATAAAATTTCAAGTCTATCAAGTGAGAGAGCGGGAGATGAGATAGGATTGCGAGTTTCGCTGATTTGCCTGATTTCATCAATATTTATCAACAAGTTAATAAGGAGTCCGGCTTTAATTCTTAATTGATTTCCATCAAGCACATAGTAAGTTTTCGAGAATAAATGTAAGATGAATATGATGACGGCAAGGTGTATAATCAAACCCAGCCAAAGTTCTTCGATAATGAATAACACAGTAATTCCCCCCATAATAATACTGATGGGTATGATTAGTTCTTTACCGATTTTTGATTTATAGATTTTCATAATACTTCATTTTTATAATTATTAACAAAAATAAAAAATCTGCCAATCTCATTATGCGACAGACAGATTCTATTAAAGTTAATAATCAATTTCGAGATTATTTATTTAAGTTTTGCGATTTTCTCGGCTTCGGGGAATAATGTCAAAGCTTTTCTGACTTGACGGTCAAGTGTTGAATAAAACAATTGAGAACGTTCTTTAGAACCCCAAACTATGCTTGCGATAGTACCTTTGATTTCTGCTTCGATGAAGTCGCGGTCGACTTTAAATTGCTCGTCGCTCCACACGATTCCTTTACTTTCGGCAAGTTTTCTGAAATCTTCGAGCATTTTGTCTGAAACTTTGAAATCAGTTGAAAAAGCTTTGAAGTCCTTACCGTAAATATTACGCGCGTCTTCGCCGTTACGTAGGTTATTATTCACAAATTCGTAGAAGATTCTCTTAATTCTAAGCTGAACTGATAAGTCCGTAAGTGTATCGGATTTAACGATATAATCTGGCGTAATACCGCCTCCACCCAATACTTTACGACCACTTCGAGTATAGTAAATTGGTAAATCATCAAAATTGATGATATTCGTGGATTTGGCATTTTTAGCCAACTCTTTTTCATCTTCGGCTTTTAGGTCCCTTTTAGCTGCTTCCAAAGCATGTTCGATATTGGAGCCTTCTTCCAATTCGAGGCGTCCGAATAATCTTCTGTAATTTGTCTTATCGTCGTAAGGTCTTTGGATACTACGTCCCGAAGGTGTAAAATATTGAGATACCGTAAGACGAAACGCAGAGCCATCGCCAATGTCATATTGTCGTTGGACAAGTCCTTTACCGAATGAGGTTGTGCCTACCACCAATCCGCGGTCAAGGTCTTGAACGGCACCCGAAACTATTTCGCTTGCTGATGCCGACCCGTGATTGATAAGCACGATTATCGGAATATTGCTGAATTGGCCATTTCTCTGAGCAAGCATCATCTCCTCAAACTCTGGACGGCGACCTTTTGTATAAACTATTGTATCGCCTGCTTTGAGAAATTCGCCTGCCATGTAAAAGGCTTGTTGCAAGAAGCCACCGGGGTTGCTTCTCAGGTCAAGTATGAGCTTTTTCATGCCTTGTGATTGTAAACTGAGAAGTGATTCCCGAAATTCCTTGTGCGTTGTTGCAGCAAAGCGATTTATGCGGATAAACCCGATATCGGAATCTTCGAACATGAAAGATGCATCAACTGTATATAGGGGAATTTTGTCGCGAGTGATGACAAAATTCAATGGTTTGGTATTGTTCCCGCGAATAATATCAACGGATACTTTGCTTCCTTTTGGGCCTTTTAACTTTTTGGGGACCTCATTCCGGTCCATTCCGACTGCATTTTCTCCATCTATGGCAATAATTTTATCCCCAGACATAATGCCCAGAGCTTCGCTTGGTCCGCCAGAAATTGGAGTAATGATAGTGATTGTGTCGTTAATCATGTCAAACTGGACACCAATACCTTCGAAACTTCCCTGAAAATCTTCTTGGACAGCTTTCATTTCTTCAGCATTTATGTAAACAGAGTGCGGGTCTAAGTCGTTCAGCATACCTTTAATCGCTGCTTCTGTCAGCTTTTCGGTATCTACATCGTCAACATAGTTTTTCACCGTAAGTCCGAAGACTTTTTTGTATTTTTCGAGTTGACTGTAAACATTGTCGCTTGATACCATTGGTGTTACAACAATTCCTATGGTTATCCCGAGAATCACCGCAAGCAGCCAACCCAAAATTTTAAATCTCATGCATTCTCCAAATTTAATTTATCTATTTTCATACTATAACGATTAGTTTTCAAAATAAGTTTTCCTGAGGTTTAAAATCAGCGCTGAATGAGCAATGATTTTAACAAAAAGTTATTGTTTGTGCGTAATGTATAGATATATAATCCTGCAGGTAATCTCGATAAGTCGAAATTGATTTCGTAATGCCCTGCTTTTATTAGATTTTCATTAATTGAAATATGCTCACTGCCTATCGAGTCAAAAAGTTTGATTTCAACCGCGCTGTCATCGGGGATACCAAACCCTATTAATGCAGTATTTTCAGCAGGATTTGGTGTGCTGCCTGTCAAGTAAACTGTATTCGGAACGCTCCTGGCGGTAATTGCCAATGGCACGTTACATCTTGAATCTTGGTTGAGTGCTATATTTATGGGCAATCCTGCAACGGGAATGAAATTATCAATGCAACGAAAATGTAGTCTCAATGTGTCGTAATCAAATTCGCCTTCTGCTGTAAATGGTCTGAAGCATATCAATAAATCTCGTGTTTCTCCGCTTGGAATTTTCAAAGGCAGTTGATACTGAGGTACGGTAAATAATTCGTTTTCAAGCATATTGATATCATTCAGTTCAATAGCATAGTTCCCAAAGTTCCTAATTGGCAGGTGTTGGCAGTTTAGAGCGCCAATGATTGTTTCGGGGAATTTATACGTTTCGTAATAACCATATGAACCCGCAGGCAATAAACCCTCAAATTCCAAAGTAAAACCTGGAATAATTGTAAAAAATGTAACTTTTTTGCCCGAGGAATCTGCTACTGTAAATGATATTTGGGTATCTTTATAGGGGTCAATTATATAGAATATTATTTCTTTCAAATATATGCCATCATTCTTAACTTCAACTCGGACATTTAATAGCGATTCGTACTCAATTTTCTCTATTCCCCATTCCCAATCATCATCGTCAGTAATCTGCAATGTAATAAATCCATCGCACGGATTATCAGATTTTAATTGTATTTCGGGAGGATTTTGATCGCCTTTTGATTCAAAATTCATTTGGGCAAAGACTCTCTCTGTGCAATTGTTGTAAAAAATTAATTCTTCTGCGGCAATAATATCACTTGACGATACAAAACATACCTCGAAATCAAATGCCCCGCCGGGCGGAAGTGTCAAACTTTCAGGGAAATCAGTCGTATAGCTTGCATTGCTGAATTGCTTGAGGGAGATTTCTTGTTCAAATTTTCCGTAATTGTAAACCGTGTAATTCATGCAATATTTTACACCAGTTCTCAGTCTTCTTTTGATATTAATAATATCTTCATTGTATCGTGTATTGTTTACCGCAATAGTAAATCCGGGGATTTCCAAATCTTTCCGAACTTGTTGGAGCAACATATCGGAAGCAATTATTTTAAACGAACCATCAAGATATGGATTGATTAAATCGGCGACGAATCTGACTTCGGTAGCACCTTCGACAAAATTGTCAATTTTAACGTCAACATTCATTGATGTTCCATCTTGAACACGTATTTCTTTGATGCCTAAATCTGTAATTAAACCTTCAATTTTGAAACATTTGTCCGTAGCTTGCAACATCGGGGGCTCCCAATCATCTCGTGGAGCGAATCTCCCCGTAAAATAGCCGTAAGAATTTGCATATCCGTAACCACAAACAAACAGACCTACCGGTTCAGTAGAAAATAATAAATTCAGCCCTTCCTGCGGAATGATAACACCATAAGAATAGTCGCTTTCAGGAATAGGTTTGAATAACGAGGTATTTAAAGCCATCCCGTTGAGACGTAATTCATCTATATTGTTAGTTTTTGCAATAATTGTCGCAAAATGCTCGGTATAAACTTTGCGATGTTCAACAACAAATTGACTTGCCATAAAGGGTTCTCGGACGTCGAGCGAATAGAACTTTTGCCGATTACTAAACTGGTCTATTGAAGGCACAATCTGCATCAAAGGGTCTCCTACTGAATTGCCTCCTTGCGAAAGTTGCGCTGAACGTCTATAAATCATGGGTAAAACGGGGGCGGTTGCATTCAGAATAAATGGCTCTGTTAAATCAAGTTCATAATATTCACCTCTATTCAGACTCGCAAAATACGTATCGCCTGCGAAAAGTTCTGTACCATCATAAGCGGCGAGAATACGTAATTTATCTTTATACATCCTTGATTCGAAATGTGCCACTGGGTCCGGAAGCGGCACAATCGGGAAGGACATATTCCAAAACTTCATTGGAGGAATTTGTTCAAGAAGAACATCTCTCGAAACAATCTGATGAGATAAATCAAATGGGACTCTTGCCCTTTGCTGCCCTCCAAACAATGCAATCGGTTTATTCGAGTTTACTCGCGTTCCCGTTAGGTCACCGTTACGGCTACTACCAAAAGCATAAGCTTGTACGAGATAAACTTCACCGGCATTTAAGCCTATTCTTTGTGGATTAAGACGATTAATATAAGTGGGAGCAGACGGGAAAATATCAACTATTGTATTGTTTTCTGTAGCTACAATTGCAAATTGTGATGGAGTTGCGCTTTGGGCTTCGTCAGACCCCGGAAAGCCCGATACTCCGTCACTATTATAAGCCATTACAAGGTATTCAGTTCCAAGAAATTCATATGGGTAAACATTAAAGGACTCACTTGTCAATAATGCCTGACTATGTCCCATGATGACAACAGGTTTATCGGTTTTTATGTGAAAAGATTTTTTAGTAAATTTTTCATTGTCATTATTGCTTGTTATAATTTGAGAATCGTTATAGCTTCTTAGCTCAAATCCATTGTAAGCTACTGAAAAGATGTGGGGCACGTCCGGATTCTGAATATTGAAATTGTGTATATATTCACCTCCTAATTCATCATAATACCTGATTACTCCGCTTGATGGCTCAGTATCGGCATATATAAAAATGTATAGTGAATCACCGCGACGAAGATGTTCAAAAGGCGATTGACGATTATTATGAAAATTGGGTAGGAATGTAAGTATGAATTCTCGAGCATTATCCTGTGTTTTTACTCGTTGTGGATTGAAAAAACCGATTAAAAATCCAATCACAATTAATGCAATTAACTCCGGATGTTTCTTCATGATAACCTCCAAATCAATTCAAATGTATCAAAATTCATTATTTTTGCTATACAGATAAATACGTTTTTAAAGCTTTTTATTTCACAGTTAGAAATAAACAAAGAAATACAAAAAAGTTACTTAATGAGAAAATTAACTCATTCCGAATTACTGAAAATTCGCAAAACAAATGAAGCAATAGCCAATACCGAGCGTCATCCCGTGTCTCTTATCCTTTCTGATGTTCGGAGCTTGTACAATGTGGGTTCAACTTTCCGGACATGTGACGCAGCTTTAGTGTCAGAGTTGATTTTAACGGGTTTTACTCCTTATCCGCCGCGGAAGGAAATCGAAAAAACAGCACTTGGTGCGGTTGATACCGTGCCGTGGAAGTATTTCCGAAATACAGCCGATGCTATTGATTACCAAAGAACAAAAAACTCTAAAATTGCGGTACTCGAGATTACGGATAATTTTATCAGCTATGACGAAATACCGTTCTCCTGTTACCCGCTTTGCATAATCGCAGGCAATGAGTTGATAGGTATTGACAATCAAGTGCTTGATTTATGCGACTTTTCAATCCAAATTCCCATGTATGGCGCCAAACATTCATTAAACGTATCAATAGCCACAGGTATAGCAATTTATTCTGCCGTACGTCAATGGCATAATTATATAACACATGAAAATCAAAAATGTGACATATGAAGAAAAAAATTTTTATAATTGATTCGATTTATGCAAAGCCGATAGTCGTAAATTTAGCTGACAAATGCAAACAATACGATTTTGAATTATTTCGGACCGATGAAGCTGAGATGTTCAATGTCCTCAGAACAAATAAATATGATTTGGCTTTAATCAACCCCTTACTATATAGCAAAAGTATGAATTTTACCGATTTGAGAATATTTCCAGAGACTTGTATCGCTCATGTAGGATTTACGGGAATGCTGTCAATACGTTTTGCACGCAATTGTCATGATTTAACTCTAATTACTACAGATAATCCCGACAGCTATGTGGCAACAATAGCTAAAGTCCTTTTATCCGAGAGATATGACCTTGAGCCAAATTTTGTCGTGCAAGATGAAAATAATTTAAATTCGGCAAAAATACTGATTGGCGAACAAAACCCCGATAATTCGTTGGATTTGAGTGAAGACTGGTATGATACATTTGAAATACCTTTACCGATGACGTTTTGGTGCGGCAAAAACGAGGAAATAGTTCCCGGTTTTAAACAATTAATTAATGAATCGCCACAAGAAGATTTGAAGTCTGAATTTACCGTTATCGAAAAAGATAATGAAAAAACAGTAACTTATGCTCGCGGCGGTTCAATAATAACACGTTGGAATGATGATGTCAAATCTTCATTGGAACAAACTTTGCAAATGCTTTATCTACGTGGTTACTTTCCTGATATTCCTGCTGTAAAAATATTGGGTGATAATGAGCTTTTAAAACTATATTAAACAGAGCCGTTTATGTATATTTCTCATTCAACGGCTTTGTTTTTATTGTTTCAAAAGATTTATGGCTTATCAATCGAAGTGCTTGATATTAATCACCCAGTCATATTTATCCTCGATTTCTCCGTACTGTACACCCGTAATATGGTCATAAAACTTTTGGGCATATTGACCGATTTCCATATTGTTGATAATTATTGTTTCTCCATTGTAATGTAACTGACCAACGGGTGAAATAACAGCAGCAGTACCTGTCCCAAAGACTTCATCGAGTTTATTTTCGGCATGAGCGGCAAAAACTTCCTCAATTGTTATCGGTCTTTCGGAAACGGGTATGCAGAATTCACGAGCTAGAGTCAGAACTGTATCACGAGTAACACCTTCAAGTATCGAGCCGGATTCAAGCGGTGGTGTTACCAAAGTACCGTCGATAACAAACATGATATTCATGGCACCAACTTCATCAACAAAGTGGCGCCCGACACCATCAAGCCAAAGCACTTGCGAATAACCCGCTTTTTTGGCTTGCTCGCTTGCAAGAAGCGATGCGGCATAATTTCCGGCGGTTTTCGCTGTACCGAGACCACCACGAACAGCACGGACGTAATCCTTTGTCACGAGAATCTTCACCGGTGCCATTCCCTCAGGATAATACGATGAAACAGGAGATGTCATGATTATTAATTTGAAAGTCTTAGATGAGTGAACACCCAAAAAGTTTCCATCACCAAAAACAATAGGACGTACGTACAACGAATGTCCGCGAACGTTTGGCACCCATCTATTGTCAACTTTGATTAATTCAACTAAAGCATCAATGAATTGCACCTCATCAAAGGGAGGAATAACAACTCGTGAGCCGGAATGATTAAGTCTTCGGGCATTCTTGTCCGGTCTGAATAAATTGATAGAACCATCGGCAACTCGATACGCTTTTAAACCTTCAAAAATGGATTGACCGTAATGTAACGTACACATAGCAGGTTCGCAGGGAAATGGACCATAAGGCAAAATCTCGCCTTCATTCCATTTACCGTCCTTGTAGTTTGAAACGTAGATGTGGTCGGACAGGTAAGCACCGAATCCGAGATTATCCCAATTAACACTACCAAATTTGGAATTATTCGTTCTTGTAATTTTTATTTCAGGCATTTTTATCTCCTAAAAATTTAATTCATAAGTATTAATATATATATTCGGTAGCAATATCTCTCGGTATTGCTTTCAATAGTCCGATTTCGCCCCTTAATTCATCAGTAAGCACAGCATATTTGCCGAGTATTTCGCCCGCTTTTGCATAATCGCCCTTGACTTGGGTCATTAAAATCATATTCACCAACTCCCCGATTTTCGGGAAAAAAAGCTCGTCATTCAAATCAAGTTTACCATCGGGAGTTTTAAAAATTACACCTTGTTCTTTCAAATAGTTCAATTGAACCAAATTAGCATTATAATGAGCACCGGAGCCAAATCTGATTGAACGATATAAACCGGCAAGGTAAGTAGCTTTGGCTCTTTCTATATCGTCTTGGTTTTTAATTCCGCTTTCGAGAAGATATTTATGATTGTACATGCTCAATGCATCGGCTTTGCACTCTTCGATGGCTGAGTAGCGTTCTTTAAGTGCGTTGCGGATTTCGAGATTCTTCTTGCCGTCAACGTATTTTGGTCCCAAGGCATGCGAAACCTCGTGCAAAGTAACAAAACTTGTAAAAGCTTTTCTGTCAACGTATTTATTTCTTTCCTGTGTCAGTAAGGTTTTGCCGATTTCAGCAACTATTTTATCAAATTTGGCTTCCATATGGTTTTTGAACATGGATAGCTTTCGCCCTTTTGCTTCTGCAACTTTTGGGTCATTCGGTAGTGCTGATGCAATTGTTTTTACTCCTTGGTTGCAATCGCCACCGAAATAAACTACATTCACAACCTGAATGACATTGCCTTTTCCGATTGATTTCTGCTTAAATTTATTATCAATCGGCAAGGTATTTTCGAAATTTTGCATATTGTTTTTATATAGTTCCAACTCAGTTGTAGCGTCGTTATCACGAACAAGTACCACAACTTCATGAGCGGTTTTGTAGTTATATAGTTCGTCCTGATAATTTTCGATTGGACCAATAACAACATCAATGTTACTGCCTTCGAGTTCCATCCAAGCCAAATCGCTATCGAAATAATCATCCGTCCGCAAGGCATTAGCTCTTAACAGAAGATAGCGTTTAAGCGATTCATTATCGCATAATTCAGCCGCTTCTTCCAGTTTAACAGCTAAATCCTCAGTTCGGGGATAATACTTATGATAAGGAATGGCAGCAAGTTTTCCATTTTCTCGCACGATAATAGTGTATTGGCTTTTGAATCGCTCGGCTTGTTCGGGATTGTCGGTTATAAACTGCTCAAATTCTTCCTTAGTCATGTCTTCGGGATAAAATCCTCCGCCCAATGGTCTCTTTGAATGTCCTTGCCCTACAAATCTTTCATTATCATATAAAGGGTCGTAGGGACCATAATTAATCATTACATATTTCAAGAAATCCATCGCTTCGGTGGTACTTAAAACTCCCAAAGAATCTCTTGTGGCGATTGCATCGTGGCAAGATTGTTCCCAGAAAATCTCGTCAATTATTTTACCCGCTTCGATTAGCTTTAATACCAGCAAACGTTCCCTTTCAGTCAGAAAACTCATATCAGCTTGAATTGTAACGGGTGCATATGCTTTAATCCGTTCAAGAATCATGGCGTGTTCCTTACTTATTTCAGTAGGTAATATTTCGGTTTTGTCGGTGCATGCCGACATGATTAATGATATCAAAATCACAAGTAAAAGCAAAATTTTCATTTCTAAAACCTTTTTTTCAAATTTACATTTTTAAACATTCCAATTTACGAACATTCTCAACTCTTACCAAAATAAAAAATACTTTTATGAACTTTTTGTAACAAAAAAATGAAGTTTATTACTTGCGAAAATTTTAAGTTTATGTTACCAATTTGACACTATTAAAGTCAAATATTTAAAGCCGTAAATCAATATTTTTTTAGTATCTTGATAGTCTATTGTTTGTTCATTATTTTAAAACACTATCAAATTTTTATGAAAATTGATTACAGAAAATTTGGTTTAGCCTTGGGTTTATCAGTATTTATTTTTTTATTGGTGTTTCCCGTGAGCGAGAATGTGCTATCTTCTCGAATGGCAGCAATAGCTGCACTGATGGGTATTTGGTGGATGACCGAGGCACTGCCCCTTGCGGCAACATCGCTTGTACCTCTTTTACTGTTCCCATTATTCGGCATACTGGAAGCATCAGAAACAGCAAAAGAGTTTTTCAACAGTACAATAGTGATTTATATCGGTGGTTTTCTAATAGCATTATCAATGCAAAAATGGAATTTACACAAACGTGTTGCCCTTAAAACCATATTGCTAATCGGCAAAGGTCCTTCGGGCATAATACTCGGATTCATGACTGCATCGGCATTTATTTCAATGCTAATATCGAATGTCGCCACGACTGTAATGTTATTGCCCATCGGCATGGCAATTATCATAAAAATGGAAGAGAGTTTCAGCCAAGATACAACGAAAGAGTTTAGCTTGAGTTTGATGTTGGGTATAGCTTATGCGGCTTCAATTGGTGGAATAGGCACATTAATCGGCACAGCGCCAAATCTGATTTTTAAGCGAATTTATGAAATGAATTTCCCCGGAACTGAAATTACTTTCGGTAATTGGTTTTTGTTTGCTTTCCCAATTTCGATTGTCATGTTGCTGATTACTTGGGTTTTATTAACAAGAATTATGTATAAACCCTCAAAAGATTTGAAAATTGACACTAAAATTGTAAAAGATGAATATAAAGCGTTAGGAAAAATTACTTTCGAAGAAGCAACGGTAGCAATGATTGCAGGCATGACAGCACTTTTATGGCTA
>CAZWXI010000052.1:0-22254 GCA_964637845.1 uncultured Hyphomicrobiales bacterium
AACCATTTTTCCCATGATTTTATCCTTCTTCTTATTAATAAATGATATTTTGCAAATATAATTATATTAATTCAAATCACCAACTTAATCCTGACCGTAGTGCCTTTTGCGGGTTGGCTGTCTATTTCTATTTCTCCGCCGTGACTTTTGATTACTGCTTCCGTGAGAGCCAACCCGATACCGTGACCTGTGATATCCTTTGTTCGAGAAGAGCGATAAAATGGTAGAAAAACGTTTTCCATCTCGTCGGGTTCGATTCCGTATCCATAATCACGAACTTCAAGTACAAAAGTGTCGGACTTAGCACGCAAGAAAACATCAACGGGTTTATCATCGGGGGAATATTTTAGGGCATTGTCAAGCACGTTCAAGACGGCTGATTTTAGCAAACTCTGCGAACCTTTTATATACAGATTGTTCTCGGAAATATCATCAAAATGGAAATTTACCACTCTTCCGGGGTAACGTTCGAGAAGTTCTTCCGTAGCTGCTGAAATCAACTCGTCAATTATAATATCCTTGTAGTCAATATTATTCAAGTGATGCCCCGCTTTCGCTAAAGAGAGTAGTTTATCGGTCGTGTCGCTAAGTATGCCAATATCTTCGTAAATTGACTGCAATGTAGAAATATATTCTTGGCTATCGCGTGATTGCGACAGCAAAACCTCTATGCTTCCTTTCATCGCCGTAATCGGTGTACGGAGCTCGTGCGAAGCATATGAAATCAAATCTTTTTCACGTTTGAAAGCCGAATCAATTCGCTCTAACATCTTGTTAAATGTGCGAGCAAGCACCGTAAGTTCATCATTGTTTTTATTCTCGATAATTCTCTGATGCAAATTTCTTTCAGATATTCGAGCCGCAAACATTGTAATTTCCTTGACCGGCTTGAACATATTTGCCGTAAACCACCAACCCGTAATGAAAATCAACACCGGAGCCAGCAAACACCCAAGAACCAGTATGAAACGCAAATCAGCCAAATAATCGAACCCAATCCTATCATATGCCTGAGCAACGATTACGAAATCCTGCCCATCGTCCCAATACCGCAAAAATAGGTGTTGCGTATCTTTTTGTAGTTCCTTGACTCTAACTGCTTCGAGTGCGGCATCAACGTTCTCACGAGCAACATCGAAATCCGATTCTTCCGAACTGAATATAACAGTATAGTTTGTGTCAACAATATATATGAACTCGTTGGTAAGTTTGATTTTCATTTTGTCCTCGGCACGCTTGATATCGACAGATGGAAGCTCGTCCTTTTCAAGCACCATAACAGCGGCAGTCAATGCACGAATCTCGAGTTGCTCGTAAAAGCTGTACAATCGGTCGTAGTCTGCTTTGTAATAAATAACCAGCGAAAAACCGATAAGAAAAAGCGCAACAAGCATAGTAAAGATGAGAGTTAATCTGAGGCGTATTTTCATTCTTCTTCCTTTATCACGTATCCCATTCCGACAATTGTATGAATTAATTTTTTTGCGAAATCGCGGTCAATTTTTCTGCGCAGGAAATTAATATATACTTCTATATTATTCGATTCAGTATCGAATGAAGTCTCCCAAACTTTTTCGGCGATTTCGGTCTTCGAAAGTACTCTTTTGCGGTTGAGCAGCAGGTATCTTAGCAAGGCATATTCCTTTGCGGTAAGTTTGATTTCTTTTCCATCGCGATGCACAGTTTTATAAGTTAAATCCATTTCCAAATCAGCGATTTGAATCACGGAACGATTTTCGGTACTTTGCGAGCGCCTCAGTAATGCCTTGACCCTCATTAACAATTCTTTGAAGGCGAAAGGTTTAACGAGATAATCATCGGCTCCTTTATCGAAAATTTCAACTTTGTCGTCAGTGCTGTCCAATGCAGTAAGCACAAGAATAGGTATTTTCTCGTTGTATCGCCTAATATTACGGCAGACCACAAAGCCGCTTTTCTTGGGCAACATAAGGTCGAGTATGATTAAATCGTACTCGTTTTGCTCCGCCAATGACTCGGCTTCGGCACCATCCATAGCTAAATCTACTGAATAGCCGTTTTCTTTCAGCCCTTTATAAATAAACGAGGCGACCTTATGTTCATCTTCTACGAGAAGTATTTTCATTTTAATCTCGGTTAATATTCAATTTCTAAGTAATATTTCTAATAAGTATAATAATAATCAATAATTTAAAAAAAATCAACATAAATGAATTTTTTAAGGCTCTTTTAAAATGCTCTTTAAGTTAACATTATATTTTGGTGTATTCAATTATGTACAAACTAAAAAACGTAGTTAATGAAATTATTATTTAAAATAACTATAATTATAATATTAATAAGTGGTTTTCGAGCAAGCAGCCAAACGGATACTTTGATTGTAAACGTGGAACAATTAATTGCGGAACTCGAAGAGAAAAATCTGGATCTGAACGCCATGAGGCAAGAAATTGAGTCATACGCGGGGCTACGCCGTCAAGCCGAAATATTGCCTAATCCTGAATTAAGCGCAGAATATAACCTGTTCAATCCAATGAATAGTCGCTGGTTGAGCACAGACCCAAAAACTCAGTGGGCTTTATCGTTAATGCAATTATTAGAAACTGCAGGTAAGCGCTCCAAACGCGTTCAAACTGCGGAAAAAGCCCTTGCAAGCAAAAAAGCTGAATATCAAATGCTTCGCCGGGAATACGTAAGCATCATACGCAGTTCCGCAAATAATCTTTACCTGCTGTCGGCACAACTCGAATTGCTTAACTCAGGCATAAACTCCTTGCAGGAGACTGTTGAATCAATGGACTGGCAATTCGAAATCGGCAACATTTCGGTGAGCGAGTTACTCCGCGTTAAATCACTTTTGTTTCGCCTATTGGATGAAAGAAAAGATATACTGAACGAAATCAACAAAATTCAACATCAAATAAGAACCTTATTAAACAGCAGCGATAATGCTTTTCGGAAAATCGCAAATCCTACAATTTCAGATGACCGCATCTTTGATTTGAAAATAGACAGCGAAGACCTCCGGGTACGCATTACCAACAAAAGCCCGCATATTAAGTATGCCGAGTCAAGACTTGCAATATCGCTCTCAGAACTTGAGCTTGCTCGTGCGGAAGCATATCCCGACCTTAAACTCGGAGCTGCTTTTGATAAATTTGGAAGCGTTGGCAAAAACTACTCTGCTCTTCGCCTTGAGCTTGATTTACCGCTTTTTAACCGAAATCAAGGCATAATTCAATCGCAAAAAGCTAACGTTGAGCAAGACAGATTGTTACTTGAATCAATTCGTAACCAATTAGTTCATGAAATACAGACGATAATCGCCAAATTTGAGCAAACAAGAGAAACTCATGCAACATTATCGGGCTTTTTAGGAGCTAATACGCAAAATTTGCTCGCAAGTATAATGGAAAATTACCGCAAACGAAACATCAGCGTAATCGAATTTACTGATTTATACGAAACATTCAACGATAATTTCATCCAACTTTTCAATTTAAAGAAAGAAATACTCAATTATCTTGAAATAGTAAACTTACACACCGAAAATTATATTAATTAGTTATAAAGGGATAGTAAAAATGCAGGAAGTAAAATTAACCTCACTACTGATTTTATCCACATTAGTATTATGGAACTACGGTTGCGGAAAAGAAAAAACCCACGCAGAAACAAATCGTGAACTAATACGCAATGTCAATCAAATCCGAACCGATACAGTCAGAGCCGAAGAACTTAACAATATGCTCGAAGTAACGGGGGCAATATCGTTCAATGAAGAGAATGTACTCAAACTTTACCCCGTGGCTTCGGGCAGAGTGGAAAGAGTGAGTGCGGAACTCGGCGACTATGTCCGCAAAGACGACGTCCTGGCAGTCGTAAAAAGTCGAGACATAGCAAGCCTGAAAAATGACCTGAATGCCGCAGAAGCAAATCTTGCCGTTGCACAAAAGAATTGGAGTGCTGCCGAAGAAATGTTCAAATCGGGAATAATATCCGAAAGAAATTTCATTGCCTCACAAAAAGAAGTACAAAAAATTGTCTCCGAAATCGAAAAAATCAAGTCTACGATGACGATATACAGCGGATACAATTCATCGGAGTATTTAATCAAAGCACCGATGAGCGGCTATATCGTCGAAAAAAGCATAGTAAAAGGCATGCAACTTCGGGAGGATATTCCTGAGCCGGTATTTACAATCACTGATTTCAATAATTTGTGGATAATGGTCAATATTTTTGAGAAGGATATCAAAAGCGTCAAAGTAGGCGACATTGCTAAAATCACCACCATCGCTTATCCGGATCAAATTATCGAAGGTAAAATTGATAAAATATTCAATATCATTGACCCCAAAAGCCGCACCATGAGGGCAAGAATCCTAGTTGAAAATAAGGATTTGAAACTCAAACCCGGCATGTTTGCATTCATTACAATTGGCTCGTCTCAAAAAACTAAGCATTTGACCGTTGCTACCGACGCCATTGTATTCAAAGAGAGCAAAAATTACGTCATTATACTAAATGAATCCGGAGAGCAAGAGTTACGGCAAGTGGAAGTCGGTAAGGTCGTCGGCAAGCGCCAAATAATCGAAAGTGGTCTGAAAGTGGGTGATGTATGCCTGCTGACAGATAATCTTTTTGCCGCAAACTGAATATAATAGAACAATCTTATTCAAATAGAACATATCAAACATGGCATCTTTTGTAGATAACGTAGTCGGCTTTTCGTTGAAGAACAAGATTTTTGTGCTTTTGATGACCGTAGCCCTTGTGGTAGTAGGAATTTATAGCTATTTGAATACGCCGATAGAGGCATTTCCGGACGTTACGAACACACAAGTGGTAATAATAACCCAATGGCAAGGTCGGAGTGCTGAAGAAGTCGAAAAATTCATCACATTGCCAATCGAAATTGCTATGAATTCGGTGCAAAAGCGGAACACAATCAGGTCAATATCGCTGTTTGGATTATCGGTTATTACCATTATATTCGATGACGGAGTTGACGACTCCTTTGCTCGCCAGCAAGTGAATAATTTACTGATGAATGTTGAACTACCCGAAGGAATTAATGCCGAAGTACAACCGCCTTACGGACCAACGGGCGAAATATTCAGATATACAATAGTAAGCGAAACACGCGATATCCGAGAATTAACCACATACCAGAATTGGATCATTGAACGGGAGTTAAAATCTGTCCCAGGAGTAGCCGATATTGTCAGCTTCGGGGGCGAGGAAAAGATAATTGAAGTAGCTATTAACCCCCATAAATTATACAATCACCATCTTACTTCGCTCGATGTATTCGAAGCTTTAGCTAAAAGTAACATTAATATCGGAGGCGACGTTATAATCAAAAACAAGCAAGCATTTGTCGTAAGAGGTATCGGACTAATTGATGATATTGCTGAAATTGAAAATCTTATCGTTGAAGTGAAAAATTCCATCCCGATAATGGTCAAACACGTTGCCGAAGTTCATGTTTCCTCAAAGCCGAAACTCGGGCAAGTGGGTCGTAATGAAGAAAATAGCGTCGTACAAGGTATCATTATCATGCGTAAAGCCGAAAATCCTTCAAAAGTTATCGAAGCCGTAAAAGCAAAACTCAATGAACTTAATCATCACATACTTCCCGATGATATTAAATTACGCACATTCTACGACCGCGAAGAACTTATTCAAATGACAATCCGTACGGTAATGTTCAACCTTGCCGAGGGCATAATTTTTGTAACGGTTGTTGTATTTCTTTTCATGGCTGATTGGCGAACAACACTAATAGTGGCTGTAATAGTGCCGCTTTCACTGTTGTTTGCGTTTGTTATGCTCAGAGCAATGGGAATGAACGCCAATTTAATATCAATTGGTGCCATAGATTTCGGAATAATAATTGACGGCGCAGTGATTATGGTTGAAGGGCTATTCGTTATGATGGACAACAAAGCGAAAAAGCTCGGTATGGAGCGATTCAACCTAATGTCCAAGCTCGGATTAATCAAAAATACGTCATCAAATACAGCAAGAGTAGTATTTTTCTCTAAATTAATCATCATTACGGCTCTTATTCCGATTTTTTCCTTCGAAAAAGTCGAAGGGAAGATGTTTTCGCCTTTGGCGTACACGCTTGGTTTCGCTTTGCTCGGAGCACTGATATTTACTTTGACGCTTGTGCCTGTGCTTACATCAATGCTACTAAATAAAAATGTTCGAGAAAAGCATAATCCATTCGTGAATTTCATATCAAAATTATACGACAAAGCGTTCGGCTTTGTATTCAAATATAAAATGTGGGCTATTTCCGGTGCATTGGGATTGCTTGTCGTTACATTCTTTGTGTTTCGGACATTGGGTACGGAATTTCTTCCCCGATTGAACGAAGGGTCAATTTACGTCCGAGCTACAATGCCTCTCAGTATTTCGATAGACGAGTCCGTTAAAGTCGCAAATGAGATGCGTCGTATAATCATGCAGTTCGATGAAGTCAAAGAAGTGCTCTCGCAAACGGGACGTCCAAATGACGGAACCGACCCAACCGGTTTTTACAATATCGAGCTTCATGTGGCGCTAAAACAACGTAAGGAGTGGAAATCGGGTTTGAGTTACGATGAACTCGTTGATGAGATGCGAGAGGCAATATCAATAAAAGAGGGCCTGCTACTCAATTTCTCGCAACCTATTATGGACAATGTCGAAGAGGCTGTATCGGGCGTAAAGGGATCAATTGCAGCAAGAATCAGCGGTTATGACTTAAAAGAACTCGACAAAAAAGCCAAAGAGGTACATAATATTCTTAAAGATATCGAAGGAATTGATGATCTTGGAATTGTTAAAAACCTGGGACAACCAGAAATAAAAATCCATCTCGACCAAGTTAAAATGGCTGCATACGGTATTGTGACCGAAGACGCACAAACCGTAACAGAAATGGCAATCGGGGGCAAAACAGCTACCCAATTCTATGACGAAGAAAAGCGTTTCGATATCAGAGTACGCTATCAACCTGAATTTCGTGAATCGGTAAGCGATATCGAAAACCTTATGGTACCGACAATTCACGGCAATCTCATCCCAATAAAACAAATTGCCGAAATTGAGGAACTTACAGGACCAATTACAATTTACAGAATCAACAATCAAAGATTCATCGCAGTTAAGTTCTCCATTCGCGGACGCGATATGGGTAGCACTATGGCAGAAGCCATGCAAAAAGTCGCCGATGCAGTAACTTTTCCCCATGGTATAGCAATTGAATGGAAGGGTGATTATGAAAATCAGGAGCGAGCGACAAAGCGACTTCAGATTGTTGTGCCGATAAGTCTTTCCCTGATATTCATAATACTTTTCTTTGTTTTCGGCAATGTTAAAGATGCCAATTTGGTACTTTTCAATATTCCGTTTGCAATCATTGGAGGTGTGCTGGCATTATACTTCACGGGCTTCAATTTCTCAATATCTGCCGGAATCGGATTTATAATATTATTCGGAATATGTATTCAGCAAACTGTGCTACTTCTGTCGGATTTACGTCGTAACGTCCGGGCAAAACTCGATATTAATGACGCAATCATGTTATCGGTTAAAAAGCTGATGCGCCCGATACTTATGACGGGCATGTTAGCGGCTGTCGGTCTTACTCCCGCAGCTCTTGCCACGGGTATAGGCTCGGAAACATCAAAACCGCTTGCCATAGTTGTTATAGGCGGACTTGTAACGGCGACTTCGCTTACATTACTCGTTTTTCCTTTAATATTTTATTACAGCGAAAAAATTAAATCAAAACTGAATCAATAATCAATTGCAAGCAGGCATAATTTTTCTCCCAATAGCATTAATCATAAGGATTTTAGTTTTTTTACATGTGTGGCTTTAGAAGCATGGGCTTGGCATAATATTGAAATAAAATTGTCATAGTTAGAATTTAATCGGACAATTTGTTAAACTTGTAAAAACAAAATGGAGATTGAAAAAATCTCGTATCCTTACCTGTATTGCTCTAACTACTCTTAAATATTAATTTTACACCTCTTTGCATTTATTTTTATTGCATAATCTTTCCATTTTTTTCTTAAAAAAAAGCAAGGCTGCTTTTTGAGACAGCCACTTCTATTGAAAAAAAGCCGGAAGAAGTCTCCGGCTTTTGGTTAAGGATTTACTTGTCGAGCATGTCATTAAATCGTCGCTCGTTGCGTTGGCGCCAGTTGCCTTTGTGGTAGGCATAGCTTGCGATTAGCGGTACTGCGATTGTGGCTTCGGAGAATACCATTTGCTCATAAGTTGTTTCGACTTTGCCCCATGAGCTTGCTTCTTTGAGTGTTGAACCAGATAGTCCGCCGTCGCGCTCATCGGCTACGGTGACCTGCACGGCATATTTGTGCATTTCGGCGTCTATTCCCAAAACTTCTGCGGCTACGACCACATCTTGGATGAAGTTTTTTGGTACTCCGCCGCCGAGCATGAAGATACTGCTTGTGCGGACTTCGATTTTTGTTTTAGTGAGTTCGAGAAAATCCTTTGCGGAGTCAATTGCCACAACGTCGTTGCCACGGAAGTACTGATGATGCACAAGCCCGAAACCTGCTGAGGAGTCCGAGAATGCGGGACAGAATATGGGCACGCCCTTTTCGTATGCGGTGCGGATTATTGAGCCGTGACCTTTGTCGTGTTCGACGAGCCATTTGCCCATCTCGACGATGAATTCTCGCGAACTGTATGCACGCGGAGCGAGTTTGTTGGCGATTTCGGCTACCGTCATGTCGCAAATGCGGAGATCTTCCTCGTCGATGTAAGTATCGTAAATTCTATCTATCATGAGTTGGCGTAATTCGTTGTCGTCCACAAAGGGAGTGCCTTGGTAGTGCTTGAATCCGAGCG
This sequence comes from uncultured Hyphomicrobiales bacterium, assembly GCA_964637845.1. GTDB lineage: Bacteria > Bacteroidota > Ignavibacteria > Kapaibacteriales > UBA2268 > PGYU01. Next base: position 8,860 of record CAZWXI010000052.1, read on the forward strand.
CTTCGAGGAAATCTTGGTCAACGATATTGGCGCCTGTGGATACAATAGCATCCACCATGTTGCATTCCAACATGTCAACGACGACTTTTTTTAGTCCGGCGCTGATAAGCGACCCCGCAAGCGTAAGATAGGAGCACGCGGATGTATCGGCAACAGCCATATCGTAAATTGTTGCGGCACGATGCAAATTGCGAGCCTGAAAAGCCATTTTGCCCATCGCCTCTACGAGCGGGATAGCATTGAACTGTTTGATGTCTATATGTTGGACTAATTTTTCCGTATTCAAATAATCTTTCTTCTCAGCCATTATTTACCTGAATTGATTAATTTATAATGTAAAATTTGCGTGCTGTCATAGTTGCCGGGAGTAATCTTCCAGAAACTTTTTTTCTGCAGGAGTGAGCGAAGCATTACCCAAGTCAATTATTTTATCCAAAATTTCGTTTAATGTATCTTCATTTTCCGAAGGGTCCTCCGAAAGTAAAGGGTATAATTCGTCTTCGGTATCGGTTTCTAAGTTCCGGTACTGTTTCTTTAGTTTAAGATTCGAAAGCGTAGCCATCATTTCTTCATGAGGCAGCAGAGTTCTATTCGGGTAAGAAGAAGTAAATTTAGTTACCTCGCGCTTGTTTGCAAGTCTGATTTGTAAATAAATCATTGCTCCCATGGTAATACCGAACACTGCGGAGGAAAACTGCGGTATGAACTGTGTGTTTGTGCCACTTGTCACACCGATAATCTTAATGCCAAACCACAAGAAGACAATTGCCAATGTGAATAAAATAGTCGAAAGAGGTGGGAATTTCATGAACTCTACCATTGACTTGGGCTTTAGGAACATGAAGAGCGTCAGTACGAAAAAGGAAACTCCTTCCATACCAGCAATAACTACATCGCTACGCCAGAAAATCAATGTCATCGAGCATCCGTGCAATATCGACAGCAGGAACAACCAAGATGGATACCGAAGGTTGTCAATTATTTCTTCCAGTCTCGGAGAGATGAAATAGAAGGTCACGGCAAATAGCAAGACAGCTTCGAGAGTACCGTAAGTAAACGGGAAGGTAAGCAACTTCCATATTTGGAGCTTGTCCAATGCCTGAGAAGGCACTAATGAAAGCATCTCTGGCAGGACAGAAGCATATATTAAATTAATAAAATAGATTACTCCGACTATTAGCAGGAATAATCTCGAAAAAAATACTTTATTTCTATTTGTGTAAGGCATTTGTTTTCTAAAAATATCACCTTCTTAACAGTAATAACACATAAAAATGCTAAATGTCACACTGTGAGTGAAAAATATTTCATTTTAGTACGAATTTTTCAAATTGTCAAGAATTTCATCAACTTTCCCGGGTGTCACGTATTCGTAGAAGTCCTCATTTACTGCTATCATCGGGGCTCCGCCGCACGCTCCCATACATTCTACTTCCTCAAGTGAGAATATTCCGTCCTCTGTACGTTCCATATGCTTGATGCCGAGCTTTTCGGCTGTGTGAGCGTAGAGTTCTTTGCCTTTGAGTAGCATGCAGGAAACGTTCGTACATACCTGAATATGATATTTACCCATTGGCTTTTTGAAATACATTGTATAAAAGGTAGCAACGCCTTCGACGTGCGAATATGGTAGTTCGAGTAAATCACCGACGTAACGCATAGCATCTTTCGACAGCCATCCCCATTTCCTTTGCACCATCCATAATACGGGCATAATAGCCGCTTTCTTCTCTGGGTACTTTGATATGTGGTTTTGCACCTCTTGAAGTTCTTCCGCTGTAAACTCTATTTGCATAATCAGTTTTGTTTTGTCAAATTAAATTTTCTTCAAATTACAAAAATAAATATTTATGCTAAATTGAGGGTTCATTATTTGTTAAATCGAGAGATAAACATTTTGACGGACAGCCAATGTTTGAGGGTAATCATCAACTTGTGGACAGACGATACGCGTATGCGGCGCCTGAATACGTCAAACTCGGATAGTTCGATTTTCTCGAGCAAACGATAATATATCGAGTCCATTATTTCGGCGGCGATTATTGTCGGTTTCTCGTCGGGGCGAAGAAATGTGCGTGCTCTGTGGTAAAATTCTCTTGCCCTGCCGGATTGAAATCGCATCATTTCGATAAAGTTGTCGTTGTATTTCTCCTCGAAAATATCTTGTTCGCTGATGCCGTATCTATCGAGGTCATCCAGAGGCAAATATATATATCCGCGGTCTTTATCGTGCTTGACGTCGCGTAGGATATTGGTAAGTTGCAGAGCATAGCCTAAGTTGACGGCATAATTCTTAGTTTCTTCGTAGCGGTGACCGAAAATTTCAATACTTATAAGACCGACAACTCCTGCCACGCTGTAGCAGTAGTTTTTTAATTCTTCGAACGTGCGGTAGCGGTTGCGGGTCAAATCAGTTTTCACCCCGTCAATCAAAGTAAGAAAATATTGCTTCGGAATGTCGAAACGGTGAATCGCCGCTTGGAACGGAAGCATTATCTGTGGTAAATTACGCGACGTGTAGAGCCTCTCGATTTCATTTTCCCACCATGAGAGTCTGTCCAACTTTCGCAGAACAGATTTTTTGGTAATGTTCGGCGAGCCGTCCACAATATCGTCGATGTAGCTACAAAAGGCATGTACGGACGTAATAGCATTCCGCTCCTCTTTCGGTAATAATTTGAAAGAGTACAAAAAGTTCGACCTCGCAAGTTTTGGAGGCGAGACTTTCTCGTAGTTAGCGAGTTGTATTTGGTCTATTGCTTCCATGATAACACTAAAATACGTAATTTTTTGCAACTTTCAGCAAAATTACCGCAAAATCCGGCTTTTCTAATTTAATACGATTGTACAGAATTTCGACACCTGCCCGGCGAATTTTATCGAACATGCGTAATCCGCTTTCAATTGTGAATGCAATTTCCAATTTTAAGTATTTTTTGGGCAAATTGTTTATCAAATTTTTCCCGATTGAAAAAAAATTTTCTGTAAAATCATAAATTTCGCGTAAGGCTCTTTCAAAATTCCCACGCTCAAGATTATTCGGGAAATCGGAAAAGTCAAGACCGAATTTAGCGCAAATATCTTCGGGAATATAGACTCTGCCTCGTGGAATGTCAACCGAGATGTCCTGCCAAAAATTCACAAGTTGAAGCCCCGTACAAATTGCATCGGAATAGATGCGGGTTTGCTCGGTATATTCACCGAAAATTCGTAATACAAGCTCGCCAATTGGATTTGCCGAATGTTCACAGTAATGAAGTGAATCGTCGAAACTCCTTGGTTGAACGAAATTTATATCAGAAATAAATGCATCTATCAGCTTTCTGAAAGGTCGGGAGGGGATTTCTTTGCATCTCATCGTATCGCGAACCGCTATGGCTATCGGATTTGTAGTCTTTTCGTGACTTTCGAGCAAAACAACAAAATCGTTTAAAGCGGAAATTCTATCTGTATGGGAATGGAAATGGAGTTCATCGGCAATATCGTCAGCAATGCGTGCAAATGAGTAAATCGCATAGAAGTATTTTCGTTCATTGCGTGGTATGAGTATTGAGCCAACGGGAAAATTTTCGTAATGGCGGCGGGCGATTTTCCGGCAAAAATCATAAGCGGTAGCAAGATTACTATCGGCATAGATACCTCCCGATGCTTGGGTAAGTTCAATTAAACTGTTTTTGTCGGTGATTACTTTCAAATTTTATTCCGTAATAGAGGTGCAAATCTGTACGGTTATTTGGTAAACGAATTAATTAGGTTATCGAAAATACCTTTCCATTTCTTGCTGTTCATTAGTTTACGTGCACCTTTTTCTACTTTTTCCTCGCTCGGGAACATGCTTTCAACAAAATCCAGGGCTAAACCGATGCCCCATCCCAAAATCGGGAAAATTGACCACGAGAACGACCCCGAGGTCACCAAATCAATACCAACAAGGAATCCGTTCACTATTACATATGTCGCGAGGTGCTGATAGAAAGATTGCTTTTTGCGGCGGCGCCAAATTGCTTTGGCATTTTCGAATTCTAGTATCGAATCGTCTTCGCTTATGGCTCGCCTCACCAAAAAGGGGTCAATGTTCAGTTCAGAGGCAATTCTGAGTAGTTCAGTCTCAGAAATCAAATTACCGTGAGATGGCGATGATTCTAATGCTCTTTTCAAAATCCTATCCACTTCTTCTTTGCTGTAAAATTTCTCACCCATACGCGTTTTTAATTTTAGTATAAAAATCAAATATAAATAAATTTGACCATACAAACAAATACGCAAACTTCACATATAAGTTGCCGTGAAGTCCGTGATCTTTTATTAATTTATGGAATAACAGAAAAAGTTCTTAAAATATAGCCCCTAAGCGCATTATTTATAGAACTGATTATTCAGCCAATTTTTCCGAATAAAAGCTAAGCTATTTTTGCAACTAAAAATACTCAATTATTCGTGTTCAAGCTGCTACAATGGTATATTGCCGTGCTTACGCGGTGGATTTTTGTCAACTTTGTTCTCGAGCAAGCTGAATGCTTCGATTAGGATACGTCTGGTGTCTTTGGGCTCGATTACGTCGTCAATATATCCGTAGGATGCGGCGATATATGGGTTTGCGAATCGCTCGTTGTATTCCTCGATAAGTTCGGCTTCTCGTTCCGATGGGTCGGGGGCATTTTCAATTTCTTTCTTGAAGATGATTTCTACTGCACCTTTTGCTCCCATAACGGCTAATTCAGCAGATGGCCAAGCGTAATTGAGGTCGCCGCGGATATGCTTACTGCTCATTACGTCGTATGCGCCACCATAAGCTTTGCGTGTGATGACGGTAACTTTTGGAACAGTGGCTTCGCAGTATGCGTAGAGTAGTTTCGCTCCGTTTGTGATAATGCCTCGCCATTCTTGGTCTGAGCCCGGTAGAAATCCCGGGACATCCTCTAATGTGAGCAAGGGTATATTGAAGGCATCGCAGAATCTGATGAAACGAGCTGCTTTCTTGGAAGCGTCAATATCGAGCACCCCAGCTAAAACTGCGGGTTGGTTTGCAACAACACCGATTGAACGCCCACCGAGCCGCATGAATCCAACGACAATGTTTTGTGCGTAATCTTTGTGGACTTCGAAAAATTCATGTTTGTCGGCAATAATTTTTATGATATCTTTGATGTCATATGGCTGATTGGGGTTAGCGGGAACGATGTAGTTCAATTCGTTGTCGATTCGGCTTACGGGGTCGTCATTCGGAATAAATGGAGGTTCTTCGGCATTATTCGGGGGAATGTAGGATACTAGACTTCTGACAATTTCAATAGCTTCGACGTCGTTTTCGGCAACGAAATGTGCCACGCCACTTTTACTTGCATGTGTCTCGGCACCACCCAAGTCCTCGGGGCTGAGATTTTCATGCGTAACTGCTTTGACTACTTTCGGACCTGTGACAAACATGTACGATGTATGTTTGACCATTATGATGAAATCGGTAATTGCGGGCGAATAGACTGCTCCACCCGCACAGGGGCCCATTATGAGGGAAATTTGTGGAACAACGCCTGAAGCCATCGTATTGCGGAGGAAAATTTCAGCGTATGCACCTAAGGAAATCACGCCCTCTTGTACCCGTGCACCCCCGGAGTCGTTCAATCCGATAATGGGAGAACCCGTTTTGAGTGCCATGTCCATGATTTTACAGATTTTCTTCCCGTGCATTTCGGCAAGACTGCCTCCGAGCACGGTGAAATCTTGCGAGAAGAGGTAAACTTTTTTGCCTAATATTTCGGCAAAACCCGTAACAACGCCGTCACCGAGAGGAACGCTTTTGTCGAGACCAAGTTGAGTGGAATGATGGTGTGCCAACATGTCAATCTCGCGAAAAGTACCGTTGTCGCAGAGCAAATCGAGACGTTCGCGAGCTGTGAGTTTGCCCTTGGCGTGCTGTGACTCAATCCTTGCGTCGCCACCACCTTGCAAGGCAAGCTCTTTCAATTCATACATTTTGGTGATTTTTTCTTCAATTTTCTTTTTTTCTTCTTGAGAAGTCATTGTTAATCCTTTAATTTATATCAAACATAGTTCCGCTCCCAAATAGTAATTCGGGGTCAAAATATTTTTTTATTTTTATCATTTCTTCGACAGTTTGACTGCCGTACATTTTTATTAGATGTTTTTTCTTTAATTTCCCGATGCCATGCTCTGCCGAAACAGTTCCGTTTAGTTGGAGGGTTTTCTCGATGCAACTATCATAAATTTCAAGAGCTTTCGAATATTCGACGTCGTTTTGGCAGAAAATATTTGCATGAAGATGGCTATTGCCAATATGTCCGAAAATAATGCATTGTAAATTCAAATTTGAAAATATTCCCGAATAATAATTAAATAATTCGGGGAAATTTTCTTTCGGTACAGCGGTATCAAGTCCGACTTTTTTTTGGCTGTTTTCGGTAAGGTTTTCGTAAACCTGCAAAGGTAATTCATGCCGATACTCGGCTAATTCCTTGTGCTGCTTATCGGTTAGTGCGATTATCGTTGCATCGGCAAGTGTGGTATAGCCCTCGATAAGTGAGTACCATTTTGTGATAATCTCATCTTCGTAGTCGGGATTATATTCTTGTTCAAACCAAATAGCACCCATGGCTTGCTGAGGGATATATGAAAATTTACGTCGCAATAGATTGAGAGATGCATTATCGAAGTATTCGATTAATCGGGCTGAAACTTCCGTCATGTCCTCGACAGGGAGTAAATTATTTCTTAAGCTTAAATCGCGAGTTTCGATTACAAAATCAAGCAAGTTTTTCTCGTATTCAAAATATACAATTCCGCCGATTACGGCTTTGGGTAAGGGTAGAACTTTTAACGTTATTTCACCGATAGCAGCTATTGTACCTTCGTTGCCGATGAATAAGTCTATCGCATCCATGCCAGCTTTTGCATAGTATCCTGTGGCGTTTTTTGTTTGGGGCATTGCGTATTTAGGTAATTCGAGGGAGTATTTTTTCCCGCTTACGGAATAAATTTCTAAGTGGTATCCATCAGCGAGATTTTTCCCGCGTTCAAGTTCGAGTATTTCTCCGTCAGGAAGTATCAGTTTGAGAGCAAGTACGTGCTCGCGGATTGCGCCATATTTAAACGTACGCGACCCCGATGCGTTTGTGGCAACGTTTCCACCGATTGTGGAGTTCATTTCGGTCGGGTTTGGTGCTAGAAAATATCCTTGGTGCCGCAGGAAAATTTCGAGTTCGTTGAGCGTAAGCCCCGGCTCGACGCAAACTTTTCCGTCGCCGGAGAAATGAGCGGATTTGAGTGCCTCGGTTGAGATTACCGCACCGCCGAAAGGCACACGCGAGCCGGTGATCCCCGTACCCGCACCCGAAAACGTTGCTTTTTGTCGCTCGGTAATGCAAGTCTGGACGGCTTGACGCAATTCCTCGAAGTTAGTTGGGATATAGACGATATCGGCATGTCCATACATGTTCGATGAATCGAACGTATATGGATAAATTGCGTCTATGTCTGTTTTAATTATCATGCTTTGATAACTAATCCTTCCAAGAATCTGGTTCAATCCCGAATTCATTTTCCGCAGTGAGTAGTAAGTCGTCTAAATATAGGAACCAGTCCGTTGCAACGGGAATTTTTTGTGGGTCATCGTAAAATTTAAGTATGAACCCGGCGGACTCGCTATCCTTTTCGTAGGACAGGAAATTAGCTCCGGACTTTTTGAACAAGTCGCTTATTTGAGCAAATTTTCTCATGTGGGCTCGATTTCGATTAATATCGAATCTTTGTCCACGGTGCTTCCTTCGGTCACTTTGAGTGATTTTACAATACCAGAAATAGTAGATTTAAGGACGTTTTCCATTTTCATTGCTTCGACAATCAGCAACTTATCGCCTTGTACAACGCTCATACCTTCTTCGACAAAGAGCTTGATTACAAGTCCGGGCATTGGTGCTTTGATGGTTCCAACTCCTGCTCCGATGGATTTGCCAGATTGGCGTATGTATCTTTCGAGCATGTTTTGGGTAGAATCGGTGACTTCGACTTTATAGTCAAGTCCGTTCAAGTGAACTTCCACGACGTTTCTGCCGTTTATTCTAAGTTCAACTTGATAAATTTTGCTGTTGACGACAAAGGAAAAGACGTTCTCGGAGAATTTTTTGAGTAATTCAACCTCGTAGAGTTTGTCGTTTATGATTATCTGCTTATGGCAATTGTTTTTGCAGTGTGCTTGGTATTCTTTGCTATTGATTTTTAATAATAGATCTTCCATTTTCGATTAAATTAATTTAAACAAGACGTCTGATATAGAGGTTTTTTTCTTTCCATTTGCTGATTTTGGGCTGAGTTTTCGGGGGTCTATTAGATTTCTGCGACATTTTCCATCCCCAAGAGGCGATAGCGGCAACAACATCTTCGTGTTCGTCTTTCATGTGCTTGAGAGAATCAAAATCGAAGGAATTCTCGATGAAGCCTGTGTCGAAATATCCATATCGGAATTCGGGATGTTGCATAACGGCAAGCAGGAAGGGAATAATTGTCCGAACTCCCTTAATTTTGTAATTTCGTAGAGCCATTTCCATGCGATTTATTGCTTCAATTCGGTTTCCGCCGTATGTGATGAGTTTTGCAAGCATGGGGTCGAAATGTATAGTGACCTCCGAGCCGGTCTCAACTCCGGAATCAACTCTGACACCGTAACCCGCAGGCTGGTGGTAGTATTTGATTTTCCCCGTGTCGGGAAGAAAATCGTTGAATGGGTCTTCGGCATAGATGCGGCATTCAATAGCGTGGGAGTAGATTTTTATGTCTTCTTGCCTGAATGAAAGTTTCTCGCCTGCGGCGATACGAATTTGTTCTTTGACAAGGTTAATTCCCGTAACAATTTCTGTTACGGGGTGCTCTACCTGGAGTCGGGTGTTCATTTCGAGGAAATAGTAGTTTTTGTCTCTATCTAAGAGAAATTCGATTGTGCCAGCATTAACGTAGTTGCATGCTTTTGCGGCTTCGATGGCGACTTGTCCCATTTCTTGGCGTAATTCGGGTGTGAGGACGGTCGAGGGGGCTTCCTCGATGACTTTCTGATGGCGACGCTGAATTGAACAGTCTCTTTCGCCTAAATGAGCGTAATTTCCCTGCTCATCGGCGATTACTTGTATTTCGATGTGCTTGGGATTTTCGATGAACTTTTCGATGTAAATGGATTCATCGCCGAATGCTTTGAGTGATTCTCGCATGGCGGCTTCGAGCGATGGATGGAGGTCGCTAGATTCATATACTTTACGCATGCCCTTGCCCCCTCCGCCGGATGCGGCTTTGAGCAAAATCGGATAACCTATCTGCTGAGCAATTTCTTTGGCACGCTCTACGTCGGTAATTTTTTCTTTTGTCCCGGGTACGATTGGAACCCCTGCGGCATGCATTATTTCTCGTGCTCGGGTCTTGTTGCCCATCATTTCGATTGAATAGTGGTATGGACCGATGAATTTAATGCCGGCACCGTGTACAGCTTTGGCAAATTCAGCTCTTTCGGATAGGAAGCCGTATCCGGGATGAATTGCTTCAGCTCCGGAGAGCTTTGCTACTTCGATTATTTGCGAGATATCGAGATAGGCTCCCTTTGGGGTTTCCCCGTGCAGTTTATATGCGTAATCGGCATAGTTTACAAATTGTGCTTCGCGGTCAACGTCATGATAAATGGCGACTGTCTCGATGCCCATTTCGCGCGATGAGCGCATTATTCTTACGGCTATTTCGCCGCGGTTTGCTACTAAGATTCTTTTAAACATGTTTATTTCAAAATAATTATGATTGCTATACAGAAGGTTTAGTATATTTTATATTTTAGCAAGAATATTGTCTTCTTTTCGGATTTCTGCACAAATGCTGTATGCTGACTTTTTTTCATCTTTATAATAAGTAAAATTTCAACAAATATGCCGAAAATTTGAGTAAAGTGTTTTTATGGAGACCTTGCCGAGAGTTTTGTCCTTGTAGTCGTCTTTGATTTTTTGAGCGGCATTGCTGAGTTCTTCGGTTTTGATACCTGCCGAGCAGGAGTTCCATACTTCGAGGAAGGCGGCTAATTGGTCGGCGGCACGAATTGCTTCGCCGTCGTAGGGATTGTAGGTGTTGTCGTTGTATTTGGAATTTAGTTCGTCTATGGTGATGTTTTCGTTGCGAATTATGCCGTTTTCGGTGATTTTGTTGTTGAATTCATCAATTACGAAATATTTGATTTCATCGAGCCAAGTCTTTTCGATTAGCGGGAAAATCTCTTTTTCTGCTAATTGTATTTCAAGATTTTTAATTAAGGTATCTAATTCGTCGGATGAGCGTTTGACGGGTGAAACTATATCGCGAGTGACAACTTCGGGCAGGTCATGGAAGATACCTCCGAAAAAGCTGTTGTAAAGTCGCCGAGGGCAAGCATTATTTTCGCGTGCAAAGAAGTAAGAAATTGTCGCAACAAGCATCGAGTGCCCGAGTACTGCTGTTTTAGGTACGCGTGGCACTTGTGCCCATCTAATCTGAAAGCGTAGTTGTCCGCATAAATCAACAAAGTTAGATATTGTATGCTTGTTCGTAAGCTTTTGTATGCCGATTAAATCGTTGAAATTGGCAATATTATTGAGTAGTTCTGTTTCGATACGAATATTCTGATAGCTCACAGGATTGGAATATTTGATAATCTGAAATTCCCAATAGCTTGCGTAAATGTGTGATGCGTCGAGTATTCGCTGGCTCAAGTCGTCGGACGCAGCAGGAGTGAACAGGAAGTCGGCAATTTCGTTTTTGATTGTTTCGTTTTCGATTTTCGGCTCAATTTGGGCATAGACGAATTGATTGAGCTTATCGAATACGGCTTGATTTTTGCGAACTTCGCGATAAATTGGTGATTTAATGTCGCTGATTACAATTCGCCTTATAAGCTCAAAAATTCCGAATTTGATGATTTTGTGCCAATCAACATGCTTTCCGGAGGCTTCTTCATATTTGGCGATGCAATAAGCAATAATTATTTTATGGGCGTGTTTGTCCATTTCGATTAAATCCATCGGTCGGACCCTGTCGTTCCAACGCTGTATGTGGAACCCTCTGAAAAGTTCATTCAAGAGTGAGAAATTAACAATCATCATGGCTTGGGTTTATTTCTTTGTCTTGAGCAACATCTTTTTGATGGATTCGATGCTGCGTTTTTCGTCGTCTTGATAATGCTGTAGTAATTGGTCTTGTTTTAGGGTGGTTTTGGATTGCTTTTCTTTTTCGGGTAACTGTGGCTTGGGAGCAGCTTTGGTTTTTAGCAATTTCTCGCTCGTGTTTTGCAACATAAAATCATCGGTTGCTTTGAGTTCGTCAATGTGCTCGCCTTTTGCGACCATATCGAGCTTTTCTTTGCCGAAAACGTCAAGTAACTTGTCGTAAATAGTAGCTCTCGTGAATGGTTTTGAGATAAATCCTGCAGTTCCGCTTTTTACGGCAAGTCCGAGGTTTTCGACATCGGATAGTGCCGAGACCATCAAAACGGGTATATTTTGCGTGGTACGGATTTTTTTTAATATTTTCAGCGTTAAGTGCCCTGATAGTTCGGGCATTAGAATATCGAGGACGATAAGATGTGGTTTGTGTTCGACAGCAAGTGCGATTCCGTCGAAGCCGTTTGATGCAAGGTATGTTTTTTTGAAACCATAGCTTTGGAGGGTTTTTGAGAGTATTCTCTGCATCCAAATGTCGTCGTCTATAATCAGCGTGGAGTATTCGCTCATGTAAACTCTCCTTTTTTGCTTGTAGCTGTAATATTCAGCGATGAGATTTCTGATTCTTGAGGAACTGAAAAGCTTACTTTGTTCTTTTGTATAGCCGATTTGAGGGCTTCTATTTGGGTGCGTGCGGCAATGCGGTTGATTTGGACTATTCTGTCGTGAACTTCTTTTCTATGTACGGCAACCGACTTCGGAGCGGATATTCCGAGCCGTACAATACCACGGTCGTAGCTTAGGACTGTCACGGTCACCGTTGAGCCGATATTGATAACTTCACCTATTTTTCGTGACAGTACCAGCATATACTACTTCGTCTTATTTGTTTGCGAATTCCCGCCGAGAATGCGATTTATCGGGTATTTATCGGTAGACAGGATTATCTGTTTCCCAGTTTTATCTTCTATGTTAATTATAATGGGTGCTTTGAGGTTTGCCGTCATTTTGCCGTGCTCGTCTTCCAAAGTTACGACAACGAAGAATGCTTCTGCGTCAAAATTAAAATCATTACCGGGGTTATAATCGGCATCGACTAACCATGGACTTAGCAAGGGAAAGCCGATGTCCGGACTATCGAGACTCACAAGCCATTTGAACGGTACTGTCTGGTCGTCGACAATAAGTACATATTCTTTAAGGTTTTCAAATCCGAGAATTCCTTCCTCGAAATGTACTATATGCTCGTCTTCGACCTCAATTTCGTCAAAATGCAGTGTCGTAATCTTTTTCATGTTATTAACTTTCGCAAATTAATTTTGTCAAATGTATTAAAATTAACAAAGATTTACATAAATAAAAAAATAAATTAACAAAATACATGCCTAATTTCTTTGTGTATTAAGAGTGTCACTCCTGTAACCTTCTACGGAAGGTGATTGGTCGGTAAGCGGACCGATTCGGATTTCGACGCGTCTATTGCGAGCTTTGCCTTCGGGTGTTGTGTTGTCTGCGATAGGGCGTTGTGGGCCGAAGCCGCGGATAACCAAATTGAAATCCGGGACCCCTTTGCGAATAAGTGAGTAGGCAACGTTTAATGCACGAGCCGATGATAGGTGCCAATTCGATTCGTACTGAAATGTTTTTATCGGGTCGCTATCGGTATGTCCGTCAACTTCAATGGTCATTTGCCAATTGCTCAGAATCGCGGCAAGCGAATCAATCGCGCGGTTACCTTCTGGAATTAACTCTGCTCTGCCCGACGGGAAGAGTAGCTTTTCCTGCATTATAAGTTGTATCCCGCTTTCGGAAGTAATTACTTCGACAGTTCCTGCATTGATAAAAGTAGCAAGTTTTTCTTGCACTTCGTCGGTTATTTCTTGCATATTTTTGGTTGATGCGGCTGGAAGTATCGGTTCGGGAATACCATCGCGTCTGCCTTCGAATATGCCTTCGCCGCCTTCGACAACTTTTAAGTCTTTTGATTTAAAATAGTCTGAAACCGCAAGGGCGAATTCTTTAAATCTTTCTTGGTCAACTTGTGCCGTGGAGTACAAAATCACAAATAGCCCCAGTAGTAATGTAATCAAATCTGCATAGGTTATCAAGTACCTGTCTGCACCGGTATTATGATGGGTCTTGTGATATGTACGCCCCTTTTTTATCAAATTTTTTCTCGCAATATAACTTATATCGGTATTTCCGTGTCAATTCTTAACGA
>CAZWXI010000053.1:0-21328 GCA_964637845.1 uncultured Hyphomicrobiales bacterium
AACAGAGAAGTTAAGCTCCGCCGGGCTGATGGTACTGCATGGGTCGCCGTGTGGGGGAGTAGGTCGGTGCCAAGCTAATTTATAGAAAGCCCTGATGCCTTTGTGCGTCAGGGTTTTTTTGCATTGGTAATGTCACTATTCTGCACAGCAATATGATGAAAATATAAATTTTTTGACGGCTAATGATAAAGAAATCATGAAATTTTCTTAAAAGTTAAATTTTTTTTGGAAATTTCATTTTTTTTTTTTTTTTTTTTGCGACAGTAGGATATAATTTTTTTTTCATTTATTTTAGAGGTATGAAATGAAATTTAGCAAGTTTTTACTTGGTCTTCTTATGGTTGGCTTCTTTAGTTACCAACCAGCATTGTCTATAACGGCTAATCCGATTGACAAATTGTTTGAGTTTATAGGTAAGATAATATGGCCTGTATCTCCTTATCAAAATGTTTATATTCGTTGCAATGAAACATATTGCGAATTAATTTGCGGGGGCACAGGCTCTGATATTTGCACATGGGAAAGCGGATTTAATAATCCATGTATAGATTGTAGCGAGTGGGGGCTGGTTGCAAGCAATGCAAATGTTGACGAGATGCATAATCATGCTGTAAACCAAATACAACTCAACAATCATAATGGTTCATACAGTAATCATATAATCTATGGTGATATGACTTATTATAGAACAGTGACATGGGAATATATTGAGGAAGCTGATGAGCATAAAATTGTGGTTAAGGTAACTTATTACGAAGAAGAATAAGTTGGAACTTATGTCACGAAAGTTTATTTTGGTTTTAATGCTTAATCTGTTGAGTTTAAATTCTGCAGTTGGAGGTGATACACGCAGTATCACCTTCAATGATATGTTAGTTTTTGATGAATGTCCTGAATTTAGTTTAAAAGCTGAAGGTAAAAATTTAAAATCAAAAATTTACAAAGAAAATATTTATGTAATGGAGAATAAGTTCTTTCCGTTGGATACGATTTACTTTATGAAGTTATATAATGTTCATTCCAAAAAATTATATAAGCTGGATTTTACAAAATATGAGTTGTTTCCGCATTTGACTGATAGGAGCTATTTTATTGATTTTATATTTGCTAACTCAAGTCTTTTCTTGCTAATACAATTTTATGTTTATGAATTTAAATATGATAAAGTTACAGACGAATTTATTTATGCACGTCGGAGTGAATTATTAATTCATAATTTTAAAAATATTGGCTATACTGATGCAGAGCTTGTACTATATTCATCTGATGATACAAGAAGTAATATAAGAAATCAGGAGAGTAAATCATTTTATTGCAAAATGGGTATGGATAGTCTGAGAATTAGCAAGGTGCATTATTTCGAAGACCCGATTGGTTTGGAATGGTGGAGAGTACAGCCAAGGGAGTTGATAGACTTTCATTCTACTAATTTTGCGTTGTCTGATGCGACAAGGTATAGAATCAGGATTTTCGGCTTTGATGATTTGCAGTTCACTATTGAGCGGGATTTGGATGATGAATTCGGGCAAGCGAAATTATCCCGAGATGCTCAAAATCTGGGCTTGATAGCGCTTTATGAAAATTGGAAAAAGCAATCGTTGATTGCATTTGTCGGATTTTTATCAGAAGATGTTTTGCTTGTTTGTAGAACCAGACCACAGAATAAAGATGATTGGGAAATTGAACATGTATTTGATATATGGAAGAAGTATAAGGATGTATGGTCATTGTACAAAAAAGATTTGATATATTATCCGTACAGTTCATTGGACAGCAAGCACGTATTTACTTCACAAATGCTGTTTTCCCCGTATGAATTTGCGATAAGCGACAATAAAATTCTCGTTAGTACAAGTTTGTTTCCGTTTTCCGTTGATTATCTTGATAAAATGTCAATAGAAGAATATATGAGCAAATATGAAGAATATCTTTTGGAGAATGAATTAGAAAGCAGGTTTTGTGTTTTTTCTCTGGATTTGTAGAAATGGCATACATCGTTGCAATATTGGTTTCATTTCAGTTAGTAGGTTTCCATTATACCGGCTTGCGGGGTGATGAAGTATCGGAATGGTTTTCAGGGGATAATGAGCATTTTGTGATTGTATTTCAAGATTTGTCGTGTACAAAGTGTGTTACTGACTTGGAGCAAGCAATCTTGAAATTAGATTCTAATGCGAATATTAAAGTATTACTGGCAAATTGCAAAACTCTGTTTCAGAAAAGGGTTAAAAGTCAATCAGTTGCATCTTTGGTGAATACCCAAGACTATATTTACGAACCAATTGGCTTAATTGCTATCGATGGAAATCGTACAATTTTTAATGAACATGCGGGGGTAAAATCCGGGCCATCTCTTTTAATACTTGGCAAAGAAAGAGCAAAGTTTTTCTCGTCTGAAATACTTTTCAAAAGGAATTACACAATTAAGTCTATTATTGATGTGATTAGTTCAGAATAAAAAAGACTGCCTGATTGAGGCAGTCTCTATTTGCTTTTGCGAGGCTGATTACTCTTCCTTATTTTTCAAATCGCGATAGCAGAACCACCAGTCGTAGTTTTCGTAGCGGCTTTGTTTGTATTTGGCAGATTTGATGTCTGCCGCAGGTGGGACGATTACTTTGTCACCGATAAGTTCGTTGTTGGGCCAATTAGCTGGCATTGCAACGTGTTCCTTGTCGGCGATTTGCATTGCCCGCACCATGCGAAGCAACTCGTCGAAGTTACGACCAAGTTCTTGCGGATAGTAAACGATGGCTCTGATTTTAGCTGTATCGTCCACTATAAATACTGCACGAACGGTATTTGTACCTTTACCGGGGTGTATAAAGCCGAGATTTTTAGATATATCGCCATTATCTGCAATGATTGGGAATTCGATGTCAACGCTGAGATTGTCATGGATCCAGTCGTGCCATTTGATGTGCGAATATACTTGGTCAATACTGAGCCCGATTAGTTCGCAGTTGAGTTGGCGGAATTCAGGATAGCGGTTCTGGAATGCTACGAATTCTGTCGTGCAAACGGGTGTAAAATCTGCGGGATGGCTGAATAAGATAAACCATTTTCCTGCGTAATCTTTGGGTAAATTCATTGTGCCGTGGGTGGTTTTGACTTCCATTTCGGGAAATGTATCGCCGATTAAAGGAGTTCTACTTTCCATAATTGTCCTCGTTTTTTGTTTATAAAAAAAATTTAAAAATAAAGCGACCGTATATATGAAGAAGCATTCATAAGTAAAATATTTTATTTTTTTTCAAAAAATTAAGTGCAAGCGGGCGAAATATTTCGCGTTTTGTAATCATGAAAGTGTGTTTGCCCGTATCGAATATTTTGAGTTCAGCGTTCGGTATTTGTGCTGCTAAATCTTTGAGTTTTTTTTCGATGTCGGGAACTATTTTATCTTGGCGTGATGCGGTAATGAGTACTTTTGCTGTGATGGTATTCAAATTGCCGATTATTGCTTTTGCTTGGTTCTGGGCAAACCGGAGCAACATGTCATTGTCGGCATCAACGATACGTTTCCAATTGGGTCCTGCCTGCTTAGCCCAGTATTGTCGCATGAGGAAATTGGTTTGGGATTTATTCCTCCCCGCAACTATTCGTTTGGTTTCTTCGATGCTGAGTCCATTGCCGAAAAAGCTGTCTGCGACGATTTTTCTTATCGAGTTAGGCTGAATAGTGCACATGTTAAGTCCGACCAATGCCCCGCCGCTTGTGCCGATAACGCTAATGGTGTCAAGACTAAGATGAGCAAGAAGTGCAAGGGCACATCTTGCATTGTAGTGCCAGAAATTATCAGGAAATTCGAGAATGCGGGAAGATTTGCCGTGTCCGGGATAATCGAATGCGATGACTCGGAAATGCTCGGCGAAGAAAGGTATGTCTTTTGCGAAAATGTTTGATGAAACAGTATTGCCGTGCAAGAGTAAGAGTGGTTCGCCTGCTCCTTGCTCGCAGTAGTAAAGGCGGTGTGAGTCGTAATCAAAAAAGCTATGCTTCATGAGTTCGCATTGTCACTTTTGAACAGTTCTCTTAATGGCTGGATATGGCGAATTAGTATGACTGCGCAGATTGCGGTAATGATAATTTTGAATTGCAAGTGCGATTCAATCGGAACAAGTGAGAATAAGTCGAGAAGTTTGTCGGGGGTGGAGAAAGCCATAATGGGCAGTCCGACGGAGGCAATGGAATTTGCAACGTGAATGTTGCGGCGAATGACGTAATATCCCGTAAGCCATAAGATACACCATAGGATAATCGGGAATGGGTTCAGCACAGCGAAAACGCCAACTGCCGTAGCCAAGCCGCGACCGCCCTTGAATGCCATGAAAATGCTAAAGTTGTGTCCGATGACTGCCCAAAGTCCCGCCAATCCAAGGTGAAAGTATTCTATGTCGGGTATTATGCTCGTGAGCAGAACTGCGGAGGCTCCCTTGGCAACATCGGCTAAAAATACGACTATGCCGACGGAGCGTTTGCCAGTTGTTTCGTAGCTGTTCATAGCTCCGACGTTTCCCGAGCCGGAGCCTGTGATGTCGAAACCGTAAAGGTGTTTAACCAACAGGTAAGCCGTCGGTATCGAACCGAGTAGAAATCCGATTATAATTGCTAAAAGTACATTCATAAATCAATTCCTGATTTTGAGTAATTTGATTTGCAAAAGTGAAAATGCCAAGAGAATGAAAAACAGTATAAATGCAATTGCCGAAGCATAGCCCATCATGTCGGTTTTTTCGAATGCGTTTATGAATACGAGATAAACGAGTGTGGTAGTGGCGTCGAGCGGCCCGCCTTTTGTCATAACGAAGATTTCGATGAAAATCTGGAATGATTTAATAGTATTTATGACAAGGACGAAAAGCAAAGTGGGACGTATTAGAGGTAGGGTGATATATATGAATTGCTGCCATTCGCTTGCACCGTTGAGTTTAGCCGAATCATATAAATCTTCTGATATTGTCTGCATTCCAGCTAAGAAGAGTACCATGTAGTAGCCGACGGAAATCCATACATCCATAATCATAATTGACAGTAAAGAGGTCGAAGTATCGAGTAGCCAGCCCTTTTCGGGATAAGGCAGTCCGAGAGCGGCAAGAATGTTGTTTATATAGCCGTCGCGGGCGTATAGGTTAGTGAAAATCAAAGAAATGACAACGAGCGAAGTAACGGTTGGCAGGAAAAACGATGCTTTGAAAAACTCTTTGAAGCCGACGAGTTTGTTGTTGAGAATCGCCGCAAGAGTGATTGCTATCGCCGTTGTGACGGGGACGGTGCCGAAAGTAAATATTGCGGTATTTTTGAGAGCTGTCCAAAAGATGTCATCGCTGAAAACGGCTAAATAATTTCCTAAGCCGATAAATTCCGCGGTATTTGTAAGCGTTTTATAATTTGTCATGGAAATATAAGCGGCATATAGTAGAGGATAAATCCAGAATACCGCCAAAGTGATAATCCACGGCGTAAGCAACGTGAGCGTCTGAAAGTTTTCTTTACGTTTGTGTTTTGCCATTCGATGCACCAAATCGCTTGAACATTGTGTAGAGCAGTTGCAAGGGCAAACCTACGATATTGTAGTAGCATCCTTTGATGTTACTAACGAACAAAGCTCCGAAATCATCTTGAATGCCGTAAGCTCCGGCTTTGTCCATTGGAGAGCCGGTGTCAATGTATGCCAAAATTTCTATGGGTTCGAGCTTTCGGAAGCTGACTTCGGTAGTTTGGTAATCTGTAATCCATGCGTTTGTGCCTGAGTTGATAATTGTTAAACCCGTATAAACGGTATGCGTGCTGTCGGAAAGCAGTGAGAGTATTTTGAAAGCGTCGTCTCTGTTGTTAGGTTTATTGAGTATCATATCGTCAAGCACGACGATTGTATCTGCTCCGATGACGTAGCTCGGTGTTTTGCATTTCTGTGCGACATAGTCGGCTTTTATCCATGCAAGATGAATAGCGTATGCTTCGGGAGGGATGTCGGTATCGAGAGTTTCGTCAACGTCGGCAAATTCTGCATTAAAACGGAAACCCACCATTTGCAGCAGTTTATGACGCCGCGGAGAGCGTGAAGCCAAAATAAGGGGTAAATCTATATTTAAAAGTTCATTTATTGTTTTCATATATTTATAATTTGTGTTAAATTTGACTACAAATTAATACAGATATTTGAACATATTCAAAAAAAGCTTAGTTTTAAATCGAAATTATGGGAGTTGTCATGTATAGGGTCATTATTTCTTTTTTATTGTTGTTGGTTGCTTCGTGTGCAGTATCCGACCGTGTAAATGTCACCGAAACAAATTTCACCGACCAAGGGGAATTAAAAGATTTATATTCGATTAAATTCGAGTTTGACAAGATTATGATTCCCTCGGAAATGATTGGCAAAACGAGTGCAAATAATCCGTTGAAAATCTATCCCGAGCAAGGAGGCAACTTATACTGGCAAAACAACAACACGCTCGTGTTTTATCCTCATGGAGGGTTTAAGGCAAATACGGATTATATCATCGAATTTACGGAGAATTTGCTGGATTACATGCCCGTGAAATCGCAAATGCCGATTAAGCGGATTTATCGTTTTCATACTACTTACACAAAAGTCAACGAGATGACCTTAAATTGGCACAAAGGGAGTCAAAATTCTCCAATATATCTTGTTTGCGACTTGAATTTCAATACCGCGGCGAATTTCCTTGATATTACGAAAAACGGCAAAGTGACAATCGGGAAAAAGGATTTCACGATTTCATCGAATAGGTGGGAAATCGCGAATAAAGCGAAGATGAGTATTTTGATTGATGACGTACTCGAAGTCGAAGGCAAGAATTTGAAGTTCTCGATTCCGTTCGAAATAGAAAGAAGCGAGGGAAAGAAGGATACCCATATGTTGGAAGCTTCGGCAACTGTGCCTTTATTGAGTGATTTTTCCATGACAGAAATTGTTGTGAAAAATACAATTGAGCGTCGAGGGATTATGTTGAGCTTTAATCAATCGCTCAATCCCAAAATTGAAGTGAAAAAACTCGTAAAAACTGTACCGCAAGTGAGCTATGAATATGAAATTTACGGAAATGAGTTGTACCTCAACGGAAATTTTGCGGCTGAGCAGAGCTACACGATAATGATTTCGAGCGATTTGGAAAGTATTTTCGGGGTCAATTTACCCGGTGATGTCAGCCAAGATGTTTTTATTCCGAAGGCGGAGCCGCAAATCGTCTTGAATGACCCGGATGCGATATATCTGTCATCTCGTGGCAACAGATTATTGGGGTTGAGGATAGCCGCAATAGATGAGCTTGTCATCAAGACACATAAAATCTTCGAGAATAATCTGATTAGGGCTTTGTGGGGCTATCAAAGTATTGATTATACATATGGTTACGAGCCAATGAGCGGAAATTGGTACGAGATGGTCAATATAGCGGCTATAGGTACGACAATTGCTGAGCGGACATACAGGACAACAGATTTACCGAGTTCGGAAAACGTGCAACTACTTGAATTTCGCATCAACGATTTTACAAATGTTAACGGTATTTATCTTCTTGAGATTTACGATAAGAATAATCCCTCGGTTAGGCAGGTAATGTATGTTGCATTGTCGGATTTGGGCTTAATCGCCAAATGGGGTAGGGATGATATTACTGTTTTTGCTAATTCGCTGGTTACAACTGAGCCGATTGCCGGGGCTACGATTAAGTTAATTTCTCGCAATAATCAAATTATTGAAACATCTCGAACTGATGCGAGCGGAGTAGCCAAATTGAGAAATGATAAGAAGGATTTGCCGGGTTATACTCCCGCTATAGTAAAAATTGAATACGGTACGGAGCATAATTATTTGTTTTTGGACGGCTCAAACATGATACCGAAGTATAGATTTAACGTCACGGGCGGATATGAACCCACCGATTATTATGCGTTTATGTACGGCGACAGGGATTTATATCGTCCGGGCGAAAATTTGATTATCAACGGTATTGTGCGTGATGCTAAATTGAAGTTACTCGGGGATTTGACGCTGAAACTAAGCATTCAATCGGCGTCGGGCTTTGCCTTCAAAGACTATAAGGTTCGGTTGAACGAGCAGGGAAATTTCGAGATTCGGGAAGAGTTACCTTTGAATATGCAAACGGGAGTTTATAGTGCAGTGCTGATGCTACCGAATGACAATACAATAGGCACTTATAGATTTTTCGTCGAGGAATTCACGCCCGACAGGCTGAAAATTACTGCCACTACGGACAAGGACGATTATAGAACGGGCGAGGAAATTAAATTCAACATACAGACGGATTATTTATTTGGTATGCCTGCGGCATCTATGGAGGGTAGTATTGCTTATACGCTGACGAATTTGAATTTCGAGAGTGAGGATTACCCAGATTATAACTTTACTCTATCAGGCATGGAGCAAATTTATAATTACGATTACAAAGAGTTCCGTACAAATGAAAAGGGGAATACCATACAAATATATAATTTATCTGAGTATTTGAACAATAGAGGTGTGCTGAAATTATTTGCCGATATTGGTGTGGTTGACGAAACTGGCAATGAGAATAAGATTTATCTGACGCGAAAGGCTTACACTCAAGATGTATTCGCCGGGATAGGGATGGAACGAGATTGGTACGAGTTGAATAAATCGGTAAATATCCCAGTTGTGGTGTTAGATAAAGACGGGAAGAAGGCGACATCGGGAATTAGCATTGAAATTTACAAAGTTAGCTATAATACGGCATTGCGTTCATCGGCTTCATATGATTATAGGTATGAATCTTATCGTATTGAGAATATGATTAGTACGCAGACGTTGACAGTTTCCGGGGAATACGTCCATAAGTTCACTCCTATGAGTTCGGGCGAATATGAAATCCGCATCAGACAGAATAATTCGGAATCCTTTGTGGGTAAGGTTTTTTATGTATATCGTTACGGATTTGCTGAGTCGGCGGGCTTCCAAATAGACAAGGAAGGACGAATTACTATTACAGCCGATAAACAGGAATATATACCGGGCGAAAGTGCAAGACTTTTGTTCAAGGCACCGTTTGACGGTAAGCTGATTGTTACCGTCGAGCGTGAGGGGGTTTTTGAGCATTATACGCTCCGAACTCAAGATAATACTGCATCGCTGAATTTACCGATAAAAAGTGAGTTCAATCCGAATATTTATATTTCGGCGATTTTGATAAAAGCGATAACTAATAATAATTTCCCACTAAATGTAGCTTACGGTTATAAAGAACTCAAAATAATTGACACGAAGAAGTTTCTGCCGATTGAAATAATTGCCGATGAGACGACTCGTTCGGGCGGTAAGAAAACCATTCGGGTCAGAACTTTGCCCGAGCGTGACATCAACGTGACAATTGCGGCTACTGACGAGGGGATATTGCAAATCAAGCGATTTAAAACGCCGGCTGCGTATGAATTTTTTTATAGTCCGCGAATGTTGAACGTAGCGACTTATTCGGCTTATTCCAAGCTGTACGGTGAATACACTCCGAGAAGTGGAGCATTTGGTGGCGGAGATGAAGGATTTCTGGCGATGGCTGATTTCCACAGTCCCTTTTTCGATAAGGCGGTGAAATTGCTGTCATTCTGGAGCGGCAATCTCAAGACGAATGCAAGCGGTATGGCAGAGTTTACGATTGATTTGCCTCAGTTTTCGGGTGCTTTGAGAATTATGGCTGTGGCATACAAAGGCGACAGGTTCGGCTCCTCGGAGAAGATGATGAAAATCTCCGACCCTTTAATCGTTACTCCATCGGTACCGAAGTTTTTATCCAAAGACGATGAAGCCGATATAAGAATTAATTTGAAAAATCTCACAAATGCTAAGAAAAATGTGAAATTAGAGGTCAAGACGGAAGGAGATTTGCATATGGAATTGGCAACGAAGCAAATTTCGCTTGACGGCTCGGCAGATGTCTATATTGACGGAAGAATAGCGGCAGGTAGTTCGCTCGGAACCCGAAAAATTACGATTACGGCTACCGACGGCACGGATAAGTATAGCATAGAACGCTACTTAACGGTAAGATTAGCTTCGAACATCGAAATCAAGACGCTATTCGGGGATATCAAGCCCGGCGAAACGAAATCGCTCAAAGCACACGAAGGGTTCATTACAGAGTACAGTCGGAGTATTTTGGCGGTGAGCCGGCAACCGTTCATTGAATTCTTCTCGGGGATAGATTTCTTGACCGATTATCCTTACGGGTGTTCCGAGCAAGTAATTTCATCGGCATTCCCGTTGCTTGTATATAAGGATTTCAGGGAATATGCACGCAAGGGCAATGTTCAGTTGACCGATGCGGGTGTCGCTCAGCGGATTAATGATGCAATAGGGAAAATCGCCTCCTTGCAGGATTTTGATGGTGGTGTTGGATTGTGGGTTCGTGGCGAAAATGAGCTTTGGGTTTCGATATATGCTTTGCATTTTCTTGTCGAGGCAAGGAATAAGGGGTACAGAGTGAATGACGGTTTATATAATACGCTCGTAAAGTACATACGCTCAGTATTTTCGATGGCTGATAATTATGAAAGCAACAATATGGGTTTGAACTCTCTCGGGAAGGATGAAAGATACATGGTGGCAAGTTATGCATGTTACGTATTTGCTCGTGCGGGGGTTCCCGAGCGTGCGCTCATGAATTTTTATGCCGAAGATGTGATGAATATGCCGTATGAAGCGAAAGTGATATTGGCGTCCAGCTTTTTGTTGAGCGGGAATGTCCCTGCATTTTATGCACTGATGCCATCTACGATTGAATCGAATAAAATCAAGAGCGAATCGCCGAATATTTATGGTTCGCGGTTGCGGGAATTGGCATTGACGGCTTACGCTTACAGTGTGGCAAGGGGCAATGATTTGTATTCGTCGAAACTTGCGAATTTACTTGTTTCGGAATTGAGGCGAAGGAAGGACATTAATACGCAGGAAGCGGCTTTTACTTTGCTTGCGATTTCGAATTTCATGAGCGGCGATGGTCAGCACAGTTCATTTGAAATAAAAGGCAAGCGATATGATTTGAATGGTAGCACGAATATCTTCAATGAGCAGTTGAACGGCGGAATTGAGGTAAAGAATACGGGGAATTCGAGTATTTGGTATTTTGTGAGGACTAAGGGATTTACGGCTGAGGAGGGGAAAACGGAAAAATCCGATTTCGTAAGTGTAGAGAGAATATTGTACAACCAAAACGGCACGAGAATTACACCGAATAACTTGAAGGCGGGCGATAGGGTTTTCGTGAAAATCAAAGTCAAACTCAAAGACGGGTTGAAAGAAATCAGAAATCTTGCAGTAAGCGATATGATACCGGGTTGTTGGGATATTGAGAATCCGAGACTGACAAATCGTGCTAAACCGTCGTGGCTTGGCAATGTTAACGAAGCGGGATACACGGATATTCGAGAAGACAGGATAAATATTTTTGCCGATGTCAGCGGCAGTGCAGAGTTTATGTATGTAGCTCGTGTTGTGACAAGTGGCGTCTTCCGATTTGGACCGCTTACGGCAATCGGTATGTATAATCCGGAGGTGCAGTATTCGGGTAAAACGGAGAAAATTCAAGTTGCAAAGAGAATTGTGGGGGGAGTGTGAGAAAGGATATCCGGGAAATATTGAGCGGGCTTATAATAAGCAAAGATAACCAAGCCACGATTAGCGAGACGATTGTATCACTAAAGCCGTATTGCGGGAATATCGTCGTTGCCGATACGGGTTCGAGCGACAGGACGCCTCAAATTGCGACGCTTTTGGGTGCAAGCGTGTATTTTACGAAGTGGAACAATGATTTTTCTGAGTCGCGGAATTTTGCATTGTCTCACGCTATAAGTCCTTGGGTAATATCGATTGATACAGATGAAGTGCTGTGCAAATTCGCTCCCGAGCAATTTTTGGACATTATTTCGGATAGTAAGGTAGGAGGCATTCGCCTGCTGATACGCAATTTGTTGCCAGACGGTCTTGAATCCAAGCATCGCTATACGAGAATTTTCCGCAATGAGCGGAATATACGGTTTGAGGGTAAAATTCATGAGCAAATAAATAATTCGATATTTAGCGGGGGATATATTATCGTTGAGAGTGATTTCGAAATTTATCATACGGGATATGCCAATCATTCAGCCGATAAATACGACAGGAATATAGAGATATTGAGCGATGAGTTGAGTGCTAATCCCGACGGCGATGATTTTACGTTTTATCATTTGGCACAAAGTTATTTCAGTGCGAAAGATAATCTGAAAGCCAAAGAGCTTTTTCGCCAGTTAATTGATTCGGAGCAGTTATCTCAGATTCAGCGGGATAATGTGGTGATGCGATTGGCTCAGATTGCTTTGGATGAGAATGATTTTCCGGCTGTTTTAAGCAACACCAAGAAGATTTCAGATGATTCAGATATAGCGGGTTTGCAAGTCTTCATGAGGGCATTGGCGTATTTTTATTTGCGAGACTTTCCGGAGTTTAATAAAATGATTTCCGATAATCGAGTAGATGGGTCTAATCTGGTGAATAAGGAAAATCTCGGGTTATTGAGGCAAATTGGAGTAAAGCAGGCATTATGATTTTGTCGTTGTTGCTTTTTTATATATTTTTGGTTTTAGTTTAATTCAAGACAATAGAGGGAAAAAATGCGACGAGTGCTTTCGATATTTTTCAATATTGACCGAACTTATTTGACGGGTGTATCAATAGCCGGGAGTACTCTCTCGCTCGATTATATCAATTCCACGATTGATAAGATTGATTTGGAGAATATCAACGCGGAGGAATCGCAAAACGGTGTAGCGCAGTTGATGAATATAATTTCGGAAATGAGTTTCGCACCCGATGAGATTTCGGTGACTTTGCCGGCAGAAAGTGTCCTCGTATCTAAATTTCCGGGCAATATCAACATGAATGAGAAATCGCTTAGAGCACTCGTAAGTCTTGAATTGCGGCAGATTTATCCTCAATTCAACTTCGATGATTTTTCGATACAGTTAATCCCGATGACGTCATCGAATACACGCAAGGAAATGATGATTGCGATAATTATCACTAAGGAAGATTTGAAAACGATTCAGGACCTGCTTGAGCCGCTTGGGAAAAAAATATCCAAATTCGACATAAGTCAGATGAATGCTCATAGTGCGTTTATATATAATTATCCCGAATTGCGTACGAAGAATATCCTATTGTTCGGCATTCAGGGGCAATTTATGGACGTTAGCGTGATAATAAACGGTTTGCCGGCATACTACAATCTTGTAAGATTCGATGGTTTGGGGGCATTGGAAGAAACTGTCAGGACTGTTTACGATTTGCTTATACCTGATGTTTGCGAGCATATTGATGCGGTGTTATATTTTGGGAGTGGATTGGATAAAACTATTGCGAATAAATTGCAGGCTATTGTCTCGCAAATGCAGATACCCGAAGCCAAAAGATTGAACGGTTTTCGGATGATGAAAACGTCGCTTGATGAGCGTGAGCGGGATTATTGCTCACGGACTTTACAGATTTATCCTGCTTGTATTGGCGGTTGTTTGCCGACGAAGCATCCAATTTTGATACTTTAAGATGCGAATTACAACGGGTATTTACGGTGGATTGCACTTCACGGGCAAAATTCACGACGACATAAGACCGACATCGGACAAGGTCAGGCAGTCAATCTTTAACACGTTGTCGAGTATAGTGGATTTTGAGGGTTTGCGTTGCTTTGATTTGTTTGCGGGAACGGGAGCGTTGGGATTTGAAGCACTAAGCCGCGGAGCCGATTTTGTGACATTTGTGGATAATTCGCGGAAATCATGCGATTTAATCGCTTTGGTGGCTAAAACTTTCAGAGTACCGAGTGAGGATTATGAAGTCATGTGCCGAGATGTAGTAAAATTTGTTGAATCTTATTCTTCGGAGGAGGAAATTGATTTGATTTTTTGTGACCCGCCGTATAAGATTGACATAATTAGTCGGCTTCTTACTCGGCTTCACGAAAAAGCGTATCTTAGTAGTGGTGCCATAATTGTTTTAGAATATTCAAAAATTTATTCATATTTGCTTCCGGAAGGGTGTCATCTCTTAAATCATAAGGAATTCGGGGGTACTTTCGTTGATTTTATCGAAAATCGTAGTTAGATATTTACACTTTGCAATTTTTATCTTCGTCAAAAAATTTTGGGTTCCGACTTTATGATAAGATTTGAAAACATAGAGTTGCTTTATGCTTTTGCAGTAGTTCCGTTACTGCTTTTTGTGTATATTTTGTATCGAACCACGCGGCGCAAGATGCTCAAACGCATCGGAGAGCGGGAGCTAATCAATCGTTTGTTCCCCGAAACTTCGAGTACAAAGTCAATTTTCAAGTTCTTTCTGATGATTTTTGCGGTTTCGTTTGTAATAATAGCGATGGCAAATCCTCAATTGGGGACTCGGCTCGAAGAGGTAAAGCGTGAGGGTATAGAGGTAATCATAGCCGTTGACGTATCGAATAGTATGCTTGCCGAAGATGTGCGTCCCAATCGGCTTGAAAGGGCAAAGCGTGCTATCAATCGTCTGCTGGACAATCTTGTGGAGGATAAAATCGGCTTAATTGTGTTTGCAGGTAAATCATATTTGCAATTGCCGTTGACTACTGACTTTGCGGCGGCGAGGCTGATTACTTCTACAATCAGCACAGACGTAGTCGGCACACAGGGTACAGCAATTGGCTCGGCTATTGACCTTGCTCTTGAGTCATTTTCCGAGGATTTGACTAAAAGCAAAGCACTGATAATCATGACTGACGGGGAAAATCACGAAGATGATGCAATGGGAGCGGCAAAACGAGCTAAGGAGCAGAACGTTGTGATTTACACAATAGGCGTCGGCAATACGGAAGGAGCGCCTATTCCAGTTTATCAGGATAAAAGAATAGTCGGATATATGAAAGACAAACAAGGCGACAATGTCATCACTCGGCTGGATGCGGCTGTATTGCAGGCAATAGCCCTTGAAACCGGAGGCGAGTTCTTTCGTTCTGATATAGGTACTGATGTTGAATTAACTGAGCTTGTCGAGCGGGTTAGCAGAATGGACAAGCAGGAGTTTGAGTCCAAAATATTCACGAATTATGAGTCGCGATTTCAGGTTTTTGTTGCCATTGCGATGTTTTTCTTGATGTTGGAACTAATATTTTCGGATAAACGGAATAAATTTTTGGCTATGTTGAATAATTTTGTTTCAGGTAAGCGATGAGAACACTATTATTAATTATAATATTGAGTTTTTGGGGCGGATATGTATATTCTCAATCTGTGAATAAGATGCTTAGAGAGGGAAACAAGAAATACAAGGAAGGGAATTTCGACGAAGCTGAGGTAAAATACCGCAAGGCTCTCGAAATTTCTCCCGATTACCGGGCAACGTTTAATCTGGGTGATGCGTTATTTAAGCGAGAGCAGTATGCCGATGCTATTAATAAATTTTCCGATATTGTGTCGAGAAATCCCGACCCTAAAACAACTTCGCACGCATATCACAATATCGGGAACGCTCATTTCAAAGCGGGCGAATACGAAAAGAGTTTAGCGGCTTACAGGAATTCATTGAGATTGAATCCGAATGATGAAGACACTCGATATAATTACGAGATGGCTCGCAGGATGATTCAGGTTCAGCAGCAGCAGCAACAACAAAATCAAGACCAGAACCAACAGCAGCAGCAACAACAAAATCAAGATCAGAACCAACAGCAGCAACAGCAGCAGCAACAACAACAAAATCAAGACCAGAACCAACAGCAGCAACCGCGGCGTCAGGAAATTTCCAAGGAGGATGCCGAGAGGATTTTGAATGCGTTAATGAAAGAAGAGCAAAACGTTCAGAAAAAGGTCAATAAAAGAAGAGGCGAGCGGCGTCCAATTGATAAAAATTGGTAATAATATAAAATATGAAAATACTTAGTATTGCTTTATTTATTTGTTTAGCTTTTGTTGCAAAAGTCCATTCGCAGGATTTTACGGTGACAGTGGACAAAAATCCCGTGCCTATGGGCGAGCGATTTACTGTGTCGTTCACCATCAATGGTTCGGGTTCGGACTTTAAAGCCCCTGATTTCAAAGGATTTACTGTATTGAGCGGTCCCAACCAGTCGCAAAGTATTCAAATAATTAACGGTAGAACAACTCGCTCGCTTACCTTGTCGTATATTCTTCGAGCGGACAAGACGGGAACTTATACAATTGGTCCCGCAACGATCATGAGCGATGGAAATTTATTGCGTACAGAGACTCTCAGTATTAATGTATTGCCCGAGAGTGAAGCACAAAAGGAGCGTAAGCGTCAGGAGCAAGAACAGGAGAAATCTCTCAATCAACAAGCACTTGATATACTGAAGTCAAGAATTTACGTTAAATCGAACGTGTCGAAGCGTAGTGTTTACATTGGCGAGCAGATAACCGCGACATATAAGCTGTATATTCATCCCGAATTGAATATACTGCAAATCAATCCGACGAAAATACCGTCGCTCAACGGCTTTTGGAATCAGGAAATGGCTATTGACAAATTGGAATGGACGCGAGAAGTAGTTGACGGCGTGTCTTTTAATACGGCAGTAATTAAGCAAGTGGTGCTATTCCCGCAACGTAGCGGTAATTTGGTGGTTGACCCATATGAATTTAACTTTACGGTGCGTCTGAGGGTGCAGTCGAATCAACGTTCGCGTGATTTCTGGAGCTTTTTCGATGATGACTTCTTCGGGCGTAGTTTTAGAGATTTCGAATACAAAGCGAGTTCGGAGCCTCTGTCAATACGCGTATCGGAATTTAATGATGCTCGCCCGGCAGATTTTACGGGAGCAGTCGGTGATTTTAAGTTGGAAGCTTTTTTGGACAGGAATAAGACCAAAACGGGGGATCCGGTTTCGTTGAAAGTAAGAATAAACGGTCGGGGGAATTTGAAGTTAATTCAACCGCTCGAATTAAATTTTCCGCCGGGGTTTGAAGTTTACGACCCGAACGTATCCGAGGATATCAGCACAACTGCCTCGGGGATGTCGGGTTCGATAACTTTTGAATATCTTATGATTCCCAAAAATGCGGGCAATTTCAAAATTGACCCCGTAGTATTTACATATTTCGACCTGAATGCAAAAAGGTTCCGGACGCTTCGCTCGAATGAGTTTAATCTTGAAGTAGAGAAAGGCGATGCGGTTGCGGGTGGAGTAAACGTGGCGGGGATACGTAAGGAGGAGGTGCAGTTAATCGGGAAAGATATTCGTTATATTAAATCAAATCCGGGTAAATTGACTCGCAATCGGGAAAGTTTTTATTCATCAACGGATTTTGTGGCACTGATGACGGCGCCGCTGCTATTGTTTGGGATTTTTTTTGTGATTTGGCGCCGGAAGAAGTATGAAGCCGATGACATTAAATTAATCAGAAATCGTAAAGCAACGAAAATTGCGAAAAAGCGATTGTCTGTGGCAAAATCACTTATGAAAAAAGGCGGTAATGCAGATAAATTTCACGAGGAAATCAACAAGGCGCTCTGGGGATATTTGAGCGATAAACTCTCCATTCCTTATGCCGAGTTAACTAAAGACAGTGCACGCATTACTCTTACCGGAAAAGGAATATCTGAAGAAATGATAAATGATTTTTTGAAGACGCTTGATAATGCCGAATTTGCGAGATATTCGCCGGGGTCGAATAATTCCGAACCCGAAGAGATTTATGGTGCGGCAGTCAAATCCATTACTGAAATGGAGGGTGCAATAAGATGAAAATTTATTACTTAGCCTTGTTTATTGCATTTATATGTACTCAAACCGTCAAATCTCAAACAAATGAAGAACTTTTTGCTCGTGCAAACGCTCATTATGCTAATGATGAGCATGAGCAGGCGGCGGAGTTGTACAGGCAAATACTCGACAATGGCTTTAGCTCTGCGGAACTGTTGTATAATCTTGGGAATGTGTATTTCAGGATGGATAAAATACCGTCGGCGATATTATATTATGAGCGCGCTTTGCGGATGTCGCCGAACGACCGTGACATTGAATTTAATTTAAAAATTGCGAATTTGCGTATAGTAGATAAGTTTGAGCCTGTGCCGAAGTTGTTTTTTGTTGAATGGTATGAATTTATTCAGGGGTACTTGAATTCGAGTACATGGGCGTGGGTGATATTAATTTTCTTTTGGTTGGCATTTATATTTTTGGTTTTATTCATAATCAGCCAAACGCCTGCAGTCAAAAAGTTATTATTCCTGTTCGTAGTTGTATCGTTTTTAGGTGCTTTAGTATCGTTTTTAATTACCAATCATACGTATTATAAAGAGAAAAATGTTGAGCTTGGAATAATTTTTGCCACGAGTATTTACGTTAAGTCGGCTCCCGATGATAATTCTGTGGATTTATTCATACTGCATGAGGGGACAAAGGTAGAAATAACCGACAGGTTGGAAACTTGGGCTGAAATATTGCTTGCAAACGGTAACAAGGGGTGGGTACCTGCCGGTATATTGGAAATTATTTAGGAGCAATAATTGAGTTCATTAATTTTTTGGTGACGTTGATGGGAACCACAGAAATACTTGAGGAAATAAACAAACTTTCCTTCAAAAATAAACCGATATTGCTTGAGGAAATGGTAAAAAGTATCAGAAAAGCCGAAATTGAAGACCAAATGAGGCAAGCCGCTGAATTATTATACGAAGATTATAGTAATGACAGCAATTTAACTTCATTCACAGTTCTTGATTGCGAAGGTGATTTCGTTGTGTAATCACAAACAAATCAGACTTATCACAGTCCCTACATTGATTGAATTGCTTTTTTAACTATTAGCGTTAGCCCTTTGATTTCGGTGACAATAATTCTGTCTCCTTCTTTGATATCTTCGTCGGAGCGTGCTTGCCAGATTTCTCCGTAAACGTGTACTTTTCCGCCCATTGTTTTGACGAAATCTGTTCGTGCAGTGCCGAGCATTCCTATGACAACGGTGGCGCCGCCGTCCTTTTTACGATATTGGGCTTTGATACCGAAATAAACCAGAATAGCTACAAATCCTGCGGTAAATAGTGTTACCAAAATTATCAAGCTCATTGAAATCCTCATGAATTCGAATGGTGAATCAATTAATAGTATTGAACCAAAAAACAAGCATAAAACGCCGCCGATAGAAAGCATTCCGTAGCTTTGGATGAATATGTCCATAACAAACAGTGCAACGGCAAGTAGGATGAATGCAAGTCCAATCATGTTAACTGGTAGCATTTTAAGTGAATATGCCGCAAGCAGAAGGCAGATGCTTCCGATTACTCCGGGTACTATTGAGCCCGGGCTTTTGAATTCGAAAATCAGTCCGTATATGCCGATTATGATAAGAAGATAGGCGATGTTTGGGTCGGATAGTGCCATCAGGAGATGGTCGCGCCATGTTTTTTCTATTGGTATGAGCTTTGCGTTGTGCGTGCGAATAGTTGTTGTCCCAGTTGTGGTTTCGACTATAAGTCCATCGGATTTGTATAGTAGTGAATCAATTGTTGATGCTATTAAATCTATTGCTCCTTCGGCTAATGCTTCGGTTTCGGTAGCGGAAATGCTGGACTCTACTGTTTGTTCAGCCCATTTGATGTTTCGGTTGCGTTTTTCGGCGATAGTTCTGATGAAGGCTTTGGTGTCGTTGACGATTTTCGAGGTCATTGCTGATGTATCGCTTGAGCCGTCAATACCGATGGGATAAGCCGCTCCGATATTGGTGCCGGGTGCCATTACGGCAAGATGAGCCGCCAATGTAATAAAAACGCCGGCAGACCCTGCTCGCGAGCCACCGGGAGCAACATATACTATAATTGGTATTTTGGAATTGAGGAAAGACGCAACTATGTCGCGGGTTGATTCGAGTAGCCCCCCGGGAGTATTTAATTGCAGAAGCATAGCATCTGCGTTCATTTCGTGAGATTTTTCGAGTGAGGATATGATGTAAGATGCTACTGCGGGGCTTATACCTCCTTCGATAGTGATGAAAGTTACTTTGGGCTTTCCTGATGCAGGTGCAATGTCATTTTCGCCATCGGCAATGAGGATAAAGGGAGCGGTATTAAATCCGCTCCATATTGCGATAAAAATAAGTGCCTTGATGATGGCTTTTTGCATAATGTTTTATTTTAATTCTTTTTTCATTTTAACATCGTAATAGCCGGGTCTTTCTTTTACCACGCGGCGGAAAAATTCATCGCCATATCCTACGCCTTTCGGATGTCGTCCGCCCTCGACTGTGATGTCGTTAATATAGCCGTCGTTATATTTCACCACGAGATACTCCCACAGGCTGCGCCAACGGTTTACGGTGAGTTCGAATTGGCTGATAGAATAATCGGTCAGATAGCTTATGGCGAGTTGTTTGTCCTTTTTGTGCAGTTCGAGTGCGGCATTTTCAACGGCACCTTGGAAAGCTACGAATTTATTTTCGAGTTCGGATTGAACTGCTTGAATGTCCTTGATAATATATGAATATTTGGTGTATGCGAGGTTTGCCACAAGGTTGAAGACCCAGAAAGCTGATTTTAAGCTGAAGTCTTTGATAGAATATCCTTGACTTGAGGGTGGCGGTGCGTACATGCTGCAATACAGGGGGACATATACGGTGGTGTAATTGTCGTCAACTCCATACCAGAAAACGCCGCCGATTTCTCGTGGTAACCATGAGCGGCTTTGTGAAATGAATGCGAATGCTGTTTGTTGAGTTGAAATTGGGCGTTCCCAGCCATATTTCATTGTGTCGCCTTCGATTTTAAATCCAAGTGGTTTCCAACGCACGGGATTGCCGAATGGCTCCGCGGCTAATCCTTTTGTCAAATCCCAAGGTGTGTCGTTGAAGTGGTCACGCATCAAATCAACTACATCACTTACGGTGAGTTTTTTGTCAGGCTTGATATATAGCGGATATGGCTCGGCACCTTCGACGGCGCGCCAGTAATCAGGCGGGAAGTTACCGCTGGGGGAAGCTCTGCGGAATAAGCTCCAAACTCTACCTTCGCAATAGAGTAAGCCTGTCGGGTCAAGTGGATTATAAGCATCAACGAATGAGAATTCGCCGTCGCGTTTTGGGTCGTAATATCCGTGCTTTTGTGCGAATGAGACTACATCTTTGGAATAGATGCAATTTTTCGGGTCGTTAAGGGGGAATGTGCGGATACGCGATTGGTTTGCATGTGCTGAGATGTATCCGTCCGGAATTTTGACTGCCACCCATACGGCGCCCTTTTCGTGGCCGCCTTTGCCTATCATTACGAGTATCCATACTTCTTCGGGGTCAGCAATGGAGAATGATTCTCCTGTGGAAT
>CAZWXI010000054.1:0-21051 GCA_964637845.1 uncultured Hyphomicrobiales bacterium
TTGCATTGCCGGAAGCAGCCAAAGTGTTCAATGTTGTGTGACCGCCAACATTAGCGTTCATGTTAACTTGGAGGTTGTCAAATACACCTAGCACGGCATATAATGCATTAGCGGTAACTTCATCTGCAAAAATATCTTCAACATACAAATCGCCAAGAATTTGAACATCAGTATCTACTACTAACGGAGCACCGGGGGACACTGGAGGAGTCAAAGTAGTATTCAAACCTAGTGGGTCGCCGATGATTAGAGCGTCAAGAGCAACTAATTGGCTTGCACCGATAGTTGAGTTAGCCCAAATATCGCCGTAAGTTTTAATAGCAGTACCCCAAGTTGCACCACCCGCATAAGCAGTATTTCTTACGATTAAAGCAGCATCATCTTGGTCAGCCGGGTCAACAAAGAAAGGCATACCGCCATTTTCATCATTAGCGGCGCCGCCTTCTACATAAAGACCACGACCATTATTAGTATTCATTACATAAGCAACTGATGAATTAGTTGAGAAACCATCAGTCGGGTCAGTTGCGCCAATCATCCATGCAGCAGGACCTGAACCGAAGTTTTGAGCAAATAATGCCGGATTATCACCTGCTGTGTTTTGAGCGGCAACTGCAGAACCTTCGCCGAAGTTAGCGAATATACCTGTTGAAGTTTCGCTTTCGTTATTACCGATAAATGCGGCACCTAAGCCTGCAATACCGATGATTGCATCTCCGTCGCCATTGTTTATACCATAAACAGTAGCGTCTGTTGCACTTTCATTGAAGAATAATCCCGCTGGGCCCTCTTCGGCTTCTGAATATGTACCTACAGCATCTTCACCAACCATGGTAAAGAAACCATAATCCATAAATGTGCCGCTACCGTTCAATGCTACAACACCAGCACCAAAACCTGTGGGAAGCATGTTTGTATAAGCTTCGTAATCTGAATCATTAGCAATACCTGCAACGCCGATATTAGCAATAGTGGCATCAAAAGCACTGCCGACAACACCTAAGTTGGAATGAGCATTTACGCCGAAAGCATCACCCCATACGCCGGTAGCAACACCATTATCAGCATTTGCTACACTCCAAGTTGCAGTGTAGTAAGCGGTAGCTAAGCCACTGTTTATAGTGAGGTTTGATTGAATTCCTTCAACATCATAATTGTTGTTTCCGTCATCGTTTACAGTCGTGTTAACTTGTAAACCGACTGATTCTGCATCAAGCGTATTAATTGTGGAATTGATAGTAGCCGCACCTGTAGGAAGACCATATTGAGTAACTCTGTTAACAACCATTGAAGGTTGCTCGAAGCCACCACCGTTAAGGTGTAATGCGTGCCCGCCACCTGTTAAGTCTTCAACCATGTTAATTACCAAACCATCACCACGACCTGTGGTATTTAATGACATTACGTCACTGTTGCCGGTATTAGTTAATGAAAACAAAGTTTTAACATTCTCGGTAATTGTTTTTTCATATGGAATAGTCATATCGTCCGGGGCCCATCGCGGAGTTAATGAACCGCCTGCGTCAACCCACTTAATAACATAGTCTTGAGTAGGGGCAGCGCCCGTTGAATATCTCCACTGATTAGTTAACTGGTCCCACCAAATGATTTGACCGATTTGAGTGCCGGGAGCTAATTTGCTTAATGAAACTGCACCGGGAGCTAACATAGTTTCAGTAATACCGCCTGGCATTACACCTAATGTATAGGGTGAAGCCTCAGTACCTGCACCTGCGCGAACCAAACCACTCATTGGAGTAGCACCGACGACCTCGTTACCGACAACTGCGTCGTCACTTGACCATACGGGTTGTCTTACCGTGCCATTGTCAACCCAACGGATTACGTTATTATCTAACGGAGCAGGACCGGCTGAAAGCATCCATTGCCCTAAGACCGAATTCCAATACATAAATTGCCCTCCGACTGTGCCGTTAGCCAATTTACTCAACGAAACTGCTTGATTAGCAATCATGGCATTTTGCACACCACCATCAGCAATGCCTAATGTATAGGGCGAGCCAAGAGTTCCCATACCGGCTCTTACCAAACCTCTGTTAGGAGTAGCATCCAAAACTTCGTTGCCGATAACGGCATCAGCTTCCCAAGCTGGAACGTTAGTTTCAATCCATGCTTGACCATTCCAACCAAGTATAGTTCCGATTGGACCTAATGCATTTTGCAATTTGCCGTAAGTAACTGCTTGATTAGCAATTTTCGAAGTAGTGACGCCGGCCTCGGCAATACCGACTTCTACGTCGAAGAAGCCGTTTTCGTAGTATTCACCTTCACCCCATTCATCCCATATGCTTACATACATGCCATCGCCAGCATAGATGTCAATGATTTTGCCAAGTTCCCATTCTGGAACTGTTGTTTCAACCCATGCTTCACCATTCCAACCGAGTATAGTTCCGATTGGACCTAATGCGTTTTGGAATTTGTTGTAAGTAACTGCTTGATTAGCAATTTTCTCGGTTGTAACTGCTTCGTCAGCAAGTTTGAAAGTGTTAACTGCTCCCGGAGCGATAAGCGGGTCGGGATAGAAACCTGTAAGGTCACCGCTTGCAGGACCTGAAGGTCTTGTTGTTACGTTCGGAGCTAATTTGCTTTGAGTGATTGAGCCATCGGGAATTGCATCTAATACAGCACCCGGACGGATTCTCGGGTTGGGAAGCTCACCCGTAAGGTCGCCACCCATAATTTTTACTTCATCCGAAAGTTTTTTCAACGAAACTAAACCATCGGGAATATCTTCAGCAAATCTTGCTAAAGAAGCAACTTCCGAGACGAAAGCCGCGGGGACCATTGTCAGAGGTGATCTGGCATACGGTGCGCTCTTGCCTACTGTAACTTGTACCCACAATTCGCGTTGGAAGTTAAAGTTAGCGGGGAATGGAGTTGTTGAACCCAAGTAAACATTGAAATAGCCTAAATTCAATGTTACGTTTTGGATTTCACTCCAAAGCTGTGTGCCTCCGAACTCTCTATCATAGAGTTCGAATGTCATTTGGACCGGACCAATGTATGGTTTACCGCTTTGGTCCATGATATTACCTTGATAGTTGACAAGTCTGGATTGGGCAAATGCGAAACCTACAGAAGCCACAATCAAGGATAACAGTACAAAACTGAGAAGAATAATTTTCTTCATTATTTGATACTCCTATATGTTGTTACAAAAAATATTATATTATTAATTTTCTTATTCATTTTCATAGCATTAAATGCTATCTTACGATAACCATGATGTTGCGTTTATTGAAACTTTTGAACGTGTCAGGACCGGCAATGTTCGATGAACGAACTTGTATTTCGTATAAATATGAGCCTGAGCTTAGTTCGACTCCGTTGTCTGCTTTGGTATCCCAATCAATTTTTTGGGTACCTCCCGATTGGTATCCGTCAAAGAGTACTTTGACTTTGTTGCCTGCCATATCGTAAACGTTTAATGTAACATAAGCGGAGGCAGGTAAATAGTATTCGATTGTGGTATTCCTGTTCACAGGGTTGGGATAGTTGAACAGGTCATTCATAGCAAATGGGTCATTGTCTTCCACATTGCTGACAAATTCCGGGTCAACAATCCAAAAACCTTGATTCAGTTTCCAGTTAGTTGAACCGGGGGTTTGGTCGGACAAAATTCCGATAGCGAACTGCCCGATAACACCGCTTAGGGCGTATTCGGTGTTATTTTGGGAGGCAACCATGCCACCACCACCGACAACCGATTTCCTAAGCTTTATTTCTTGAGCATCCAGGTCTGCCGTAAACAGCACAACCGAAAGCACTAAGACTGCGAAGTACGCAAGAAATCTTTTCATACAGTCATTACTCCTATAAAAATATATTTAAAATTTAATTCCATAATTTTCAAATCTATATAAAAATACCAATTTTCCTATTTGCAAATACCATGCCAACATGCTTCATGCACAAAAACGAAAAAACTTTTGCCTTTTCTCCCTAAAATAGCAATCGAATTTACAATATTTCT
Source organism: uncultured Hyphomicrobiales bacterium (assembly GCA_964637845.1). Classification (GTDB taxonomy): domain Bacteria; phylum Bacteroidota; class Ignavibacteria; order Kapaibacteriales; family UBA2268; genus PGYU01. The sequence goes on from CAZWXI010000054.1 coordinate 3,998, forward strand.
TTCTAATATTCAAAAAAGATTTTGCACATCCCTAAAAATGTTTGACATACATATAATATGGTATAAAACATACACTTCAATACAAATTGGGGAAATATAGAATCCGGATAGGGCATGCTCGATGCCCTATATGATTGATGCCGTTATCATTATACATATTATAAATACACACTTCCCTTTATCTGCATTTTAAAAGTAACTTAAAAAATACATTCTACCAAAATTTTTTTTCATTTTTCAAGTTTTTTTCAACATTTTCATTAAAACTTCAACTCAACTTTATTAATTTAGAATATCATTCGAATGTGTTAAACTACAAAAAAATGAAACTATCTTCATTATTGAAAATATCCTCGCAGATAACCGAAATAGCATATAAGTCCCCTAAGCCGACTGATGCAATTGTCTCAGAGTTCTTGCGAAAACGCAAAAATATCGGGAGTAAAGAACGTAAATTCATCTCTGAATGCGTCTTTTCGACTTTGAGAAATTTTATTTTACTTGAATATCTGAGTAGAAGATTCGAGGAAAAAGCTGACTCATCCGAAAAAAAATTTTTCCTGATATGTGCTTGCAACGTATTCTTGTCCATCGACAAGGATTTCTCTGATTTCGCGTCTTTCGAAATATATTCTCGATTAACCGGCACTTCTGAATCTGATTTTCTAAATTTTTTGATCAATGCAATATCTTTTGAAACAAAAGTAACGTTTATTTTGGTAAATAATTGGTTAAGTGATGCAAAATCTTTCGTTAAGAATTTAGATGATGACATCAAGCACTCTTTAAATGATTTGAAAAAAGTTGAATTAAGATACTCATTTCCCTTTTTTCTCCTTAAGGAAATCAACAATTCAACACTTGACGCTACCAAATATGCGGCTATGTCGGTCTATCCCGCCAAAGTCAATTTACGTATAAGCCAGAGTAACGCAAGCTACAATGAAGTGTCCGAAATGTTGAATGAAAACGATGTACCTCATGCGTCCGGTAAATTATCTCCAAACGCTATCATATTAAACGAAAGAGCCAAGATTGACACAAGCGTAGAATACCGAAGCGGAAAATTCGAGGTACAGGATGAAGGCAGCCAACTAATCGGATTTGCGTGTAACCCTCAACCCACCGACTCAATACTTGATGCTTGTGCAGGTGCAGGAGGAAAATCTCTTCACCTTGCTGATTTGACTTTTGGCAAGGCTGATATTACCGCTTCGGATACTGAGTACAACCGTTTGAAAGTGCTTGAATCACGCGCAAAACGTGCTAATTTTAATAATATTAGAACTCAGCATATTAAACATCCTAATCTTGAGTATCTGAAAACCCTATTTAAGACCAAGCTCTTTGATATTGTGCTTGTAGATGCCCCTTGCTCTGGCATGGGAATCATACGTCGAGACCCTTTGAAAAAATTGAGATTAAGCGAAAACCTTTTGAAGCGACTTGCATTGAAACAGTACCGCATATTATGCGATTACTCCCATTTTGTTAAGCCCGGCGGAAGATTGATTTATGCAACATGCTCAGTACTACCATCCGAAAACAATGATAATATCGAGCGTTTCCTCAATGATAATCCGAATTTTGTCGGAGATGCCCTAAATGAACAACTCGTTGCGAATAATATTTACCTGCCAGACTTATCCGATACCGACTTTACTTATACAACAAAGACATACTTGCATGGTTGTGACGGATTCTTCATTGCCTCTATGAGAAGGTTTAATTGAACTAATTTTTGTATTTTTGCGTATCATGCGACTTCAAAACATAATTTTCGATTTTGGCGGTATTTTCTATGATATAAATTATCGTAAGACCATAGATTGTTTGGCGGCTCTCTCACCAAAAGCTAATGAGTTGAAGGAATTAAAATACGATGAAATTCTAGATTTACCTAAAGAATTTGAAATGGGGTTGATGACATCCGCCGAATTTGTAGTCGAATTGAAGAAGAAATACTATATTGAGGCTCCATATGAAGCAATTATTCATGCTTGGAATGCAATGTTACTTGGGCTGAAATCGGATGCAGAGCAGTTCGCGTCTGAATTTGCCGCCCGCTACAACATTGTCCTTCTGAGCAATACAAACGAAATTCACTATAATTACTTTATTGATGAAGTGAAATCTTTATTGTCTCATTTCGCAGACACTTTTTTTTCATTTCAAATCGGAATGCGAAAACCCGATGAAAATATATTCAAATTTGTTTGTAATAAAATGGATTTTAGTCCAAGTGAAACTTTGTTTATAGATGACTCTATTAAGAATTCATCAGGAGCGACAAAAATCGGACTGGCTTATTATCATCATAGAAGCAATGCTGACCTGTCAGAATTATTACACACTATAAAGATATTTACACACAATTAAAATCCGTTAACAATTATTGTTATGACTTCGATTTGGGATACAACATTCATAGTGACTGACGTAGAAACGACAGGTTCTGACCCAAAAACCAATCGAATCACAGAAATCGCTTGCGTAGCTGTCAGAAACGGTGTAATAAAAGAGCATTTCACTACATTAATCAACCCACATCAACCGATTCCCGAATTTATTCAGAACATGACCGGCATAAGCGATGCAATGGTGAGGCGCGCACCCGAATTCAGCAGAGCTATGAAAGGTATATTACCATTATTTGGTCGAGATAGCACTGTTTTTGTTGCACACAACTCAGAATTTGACTATCGCTTTCTTAAGACATCACTTCAGCGTGAGGGTGTTAATTTCGAAATAGAAAAACTGTGTACGCTAAAATTAGCAAGAAAAATACTTCCATTAGAAATAAAGAAGAGCGTTGGTTCGTTGGCTGACTATTTCGGAATTCCGATTATTTCACGCCACAGAGCATTGGATGATGCCGAAGCAACTGCTTACATTCTACTCGAATTGCTAAACATAGCCGAAAGTGAATATGATATCGAGACAACAAATGCCTTAATCGCTCTACAGAATAAAACGCTCAGAACTTACAGACCGTCAAACGAAGCATTAGAGAGGTTGACAATAAATGTTGATTTATTTCCCTACGGACACGGATTAATTCTCTTTCATAACGAAACAAACGACGTACATTATGTGGCACGCACGAACAATCTTAAAGCCACAATAGACAGAATGCTCATCAAAGCAGAGAACCTATCAAAAAAAATATCCGATGTGATTAATTGTACAAACAGCATTGAGTTTGTCGAATGTACTACCGATTTGCATCTCGAGATTGAATATGCTAAATTGCTTGCCGCTTATAAGCCCGAATTCAATACCGTACCAGAGCCTAAACAAAACAGCGGCGAGACTAAGAAAATCGGTACAATAGAAACCCTCAAAAGCATAATAAACCTTGAGAAGTTGCTTGGCAAGGATTTTATTGACAAAGTAGCACGCGATTTGACAAAGAAAAAGGAAGAACAAAAGAATTTCGCTGTGATTGTCAAAGATGATGAACATAAATTGCTTTGTGACGTGTTTTTAATAAACAACGGTGCATTATATTTTCACAAAACTGTCGGAAAACGCTCAGACTTACAGGAAGTAATCACAGAATTGCTGTCAATGAACGGCGAAAAGTACGACGATGATAATTCGGAATGGGAAATCATAAAGAAATGGTTAGAAAAGCGTCGTAATCAATCTACCGTAATCGCATTGAACGGAAGCAATCATAGAACTGCACTGAAACTCATCGAAAATGCCATAAGATATTAGTCTATTACAAAATTTAATGTTGCAACATTGAATTTTCTCCCACGTCATTAATTATTTAACCAATTAACTTTTTCAGATTATGATAATCAAAGATAAATTTGTTTTTTTGATATTTATTATGCCGATATGGGTCATATTCAGTCGTGCATACGCGTCTGATGCCGATTTGGTGAACGATAAATCTGGTTCTTTGAGCGGTCTCATTCGTGATAAAGAAACCGGCGAGACACTTATAGGTGCGACTGTGATAATATTGAAAACCAATTTAGGAGCAAGAACCAACCGAAACGGTTTCTACACACTTCCTAAGATAGCTCCCGGTAAATATACTGTCGCAGTCACCTATCTCGGCTATGAGCGTCTCGAAAGAGAATTTGTATTTCAAGCGGGAGTTCCCATCAGAGCCGATTTCGAGCTTAAAATAAGCGAAGTTGTTCTTAATGAAATATATGTAGAAGCACAACGAGAAGTCGAAAGACGCCAAATATCAGTAAGCAAAGTCAATGTTCCCGTGCAAACGATTAAAAATATTCGCGTCGGAGGAGAATCAGATGTATTCCGAACCCTGCAATATTTACCCGGGGTATTGACTTCATCACAAATATCGAGCGGACTGTTTGTCAGAGGAGGTTCGCCCGACCAAAACCTTGTGTTGCTTGATGGTTCGATTGTCTATAATCCGACACACTTGTTCGGCTTCATATCTACATTCAATACCGATGCAATAAAAGATGTCGAATTAATCAAAGGCGGCTTCGATGCAGAATATGGAAGCAGAATGTCGGCTGTACTAAATTTGACACAAAAAGACGGCAATCGAAATAAGTACGGAGGACTGGCTTCTATCGGTATCATATCCTCACGGGCGTTTATAGAAGGGCCCTTACTGAGCGGAAGTTTCTCGATTTCGGCTCGCAGAACTTATTTCGACATAATCAAGAATTTTATCAAAGAAAACCCTGAAGAGCCAATCCCCGATTTCGGGTTCTATGATATTAACGCAAAAATCTCACAAGACTTGGGGCGGAACGATAAAGTTTCAATTAGTGCCTTTACAAGTTCAGACCAACTCGAATTTTCGAGTTTCGGCTTAGGTTTATTGCTTGATATAGGAAACAGGATGTTAGCGGGTAGATGGACACACATTTTTTCCGACCAGCTATTTTCTACAATTAATCTAAGCTATAGCAATTATTATAATAATTTCAGCGGCGACCAATCCGGCTACCAATTCCTCGTTGATAATTCCATAACTGATTATTCATTAAAAGCAAATCTCGAATGGTTTTATTCTGATGGCATAACGTTCAAAACCGGAATAGAAGGCTCGAATTTCAAATTTCAGTATTTGCAGAACTTTACGGGTGATACGGATTCGACGCGACAGGGATCATCAGGCGGCAGTACTAATTTGACGATTAAAGATTGGCACACGAGTGTATTTGCACAAACAAAATGGTCCGTTACCGATTTATTCTCAGTTCAAGTTGGACTAAGAATAAATCATTGGGAGCTAAGCAACATGATTACCTTAGACCCAAGGCTTGCCGTTAGATACAGATTTACTGATAGAATTGCATTAAAAGGTGCAACGGGAGTATTCCACCAAAATCTAAGATTAGCAACCCAGCCCGATTTTTCTTTTTTTGACACTTGGTTGCCGACTGATTCTACGGTGCCTGCCAGCAAATCAACACATTTTATCCTTAGCTTGGAAACTATACCCGTTGACGGTTACGACTTAAATTTCGATTTATACTATAAAAAGTTCGACAATGTAAGTGAATTAAACACCACGGCTCTTCGCGGTGCAACCGTTTCAGATGTATTTTTTATCGGTAACGCCGATGCTTGGGGATTTGAAGCATTTTTGCAGAAAAGATTCGGCAGACTTAACGGATGGCTTGGTTATGCACTCGGATTTATTGAGTCACGATTCGACAGCATTAACAAAGGACGAGCATTCCGCCCAAAATATGACAGAACGCACGATTTCAAAATCGTAACTCAATATGAGCTTAACAATAGATGGGAATTCGGCGCAACATTTTACTTCCAAACGGGACAATCCTACACGGGTGCCTCGTCACGTTTTCATACACAATTGCCCGGACAAAATGTCGGCAGAGGCAAAACCGTTCCCACACAAAGATACGGTTTGAGATTGCCTCCGTCGCATCAACTGAATTTAACGGCAATTTACAGCTTTGAAATGTTCGGACTGAAATCAAAAGCAATAATTGATATTTACAACGTTTACAGCCGACGCGACATACTTGTCAGATTTTACAACACACGCGAAGAAAATACCGTCATCGAAGACGTAAGACTTATACCGATTTTACCATCTGTTTCATTAGAAATTAAGTTTTGAGGCAAAAATGAAAAGAACCTTGTTATTGGCAATAATCGTTACATCTCTTTTTAGCAACTCCTGCGGAGAGCTTCCACCATCAATATATATTGAAGATTATGTGCTTGAAGCACTTATTTTGGTTGACGAACCTATTCAAGGAATAATTTTGACTCGTACGCAGCCCATAGAAAACGTATTCAATTATGATTCGGCAATGGTACGAGACGCTACGGTCATTATTCGCGAAGGTACCAATGAATTAGAGCTAAAATTCAGACCGAGAGAAGACGGCACCCGCGGATATTTTTACCCTGACACTAACTACTTGGTAAAATCGGGCGCAAATTATTCAATAGATATAACATTACCAAACGGAAAAAAAATCACCGGCACGACATTCACACCACCAAGAACTGAATGGGTACAACGACCCAAGGATTTTGTCCAATTCCCTTTTGATTCATTAAACCTTCCTTCTACCGATACTATTACATGGCAAAAAATCAACGGATTTGACTTTTTCATGATTGCAATTACTAACCTCGATACCTTGGAATACGGGAAATATCTAAATCCCCAGACCACGGAAATGAACCGAAGAATAGAAAGGCCTTGGCGGCGAGACAGATTTTTCAGAGAAGTGACAAGCATTGGCCCGATTCCCGCAGCAAGAACGCCGGTAGTATGGAGCACGTTCAGGTGGTACGGACTGCATAGTGTTACGATATATGTCCCTGATTGGAACTTTTTGAAATGGTTTTTACAAGCACAAGGTCGCGGGCAAGCAGAGCCAATTCTCACAAGCATCGAGGGTGGAATAGGGTTCTTCGGTTCTGCTCATGCCATACGAGATACCTTTTTCTTGATGAAAAATCAGCCTTAACACGAAATTTATTTGGAGTATATAAAAAAAAATATATATATTTAATGTTTGCTCGAAAGGCGTTTTAACGAAAAAATAAATTTTGCGATTTGCACAAAATTCATTATTTTTGTAACTTAACTACATTTATTTTATAAATAATAAGTGAGTTTTTATGGGCGCAATTGCCAAGAAAAGAACCCGGAGAGCAAAATATATAACTTTATACTCTCCTTTTTTGATGAAAGAGACCAAGCATGAATTGGTCGGCGAGCCAATCGAAGATAGCGAGGGCAGGAAACAGTGGGCAAGATGCACAAAGAGTCGCCATTCCCAGCTAGTCAATCTTGATGCTATCGAAGCAGAAGCTGATAAATCACGCGCCGTGGTGCATATTTCGAGAGAAGATGCCCGAAAATATTCTCCAAAAGATGAATATCAAATCGGCGACATTATTTTCCATACAGTTTGGGATGACGTAGGTATAGTCAGAGCCAAAGAAGTCACGAGCAACGGCGGCAACGCAATCATTGTGCAATTTGAAAAGCACAGTGAAAAGAAACTTATTGAAAACATGGTTTATTAATACCTTATTCGTAAACAAAAGGAGGTGAAAACATGATTGGCGTAACAATTCAGGGCAATGAGAACATTGACAGAGCTTTGAGACGTTTCAAAAAGAAATACGAACGCTCAGGTGTGTTGCGTGAATTTAAGAAGCGTACTGCTTTCATGAAACCTTCCGTCGAAAACAGATTGGCAAGACTCAAAGCTGCAAGGCGACAATATAGAATATCTATGGAGCAAGATTAATCAGATGGAATTTTTTAAAAGCCGCTTTTGAGCGGTTTTTTTATGCAACTTCGCGGCTGCTTCCCGGCTCAATTTCTTTGATGAGATTCTTATTGGCCTCTTCAGACTTTGCAAGGTTATTCAGAATCAAATAGAAGTGTTCGAGGATCCTTTCATTAGTGATTTTCTCAATAAGGTGGTGAAATTCATTCTTCAAATCATCAATTGCCATTTCGTTCATCATTTTTTAAAATACATCCTTTTAAAATATATAACACAAAAAAACGAAAAATGTTTACATAATGAGCTAAAATTTTTTCATTTTTTTCAAAATTTCTTTGATTTTTTCCATTCTCTTATGCGGGAAATACCATTTTAAGGGCAACTTCTCCCCTTTGTAATAAACCCGCATACCGAATTGAAATTGACCGATAGCGCGGTCGAACTCTATACGTTCGACTTTATCCAAAAAAATCAGGACAGTTTCATTGTCGAACAAGTCTTGCTCCGATTGATTTTAGTTTGCCTTGACGTTGATTTTCTGGTATAAAAATGTAAGCGGACCATTGATTTCACTAAATTAATTATTTTGAACGATAAATGACAAATAATTAATTGTATGTGCGACAGTTTTTTATTATTTTTGTATAACTAAAATCAATTTATAAATTAATCGGAGCTCGCTATGTCGTTAGATCCAGTCATAGGAAACGGATTGAACAATTTAGGTTATCTATGTTCACTATCAAATGTAAAATCGTTGTTTTTAACTCTTAAAGATAAGTTTAATGATGGTAACCCGGTAAGTCTTCCCGGTTACCAGAAATGGGTAGAGAAAAGAATTGCTCAAATTGATAAGACGAGAGGTGCAATTACGGATTTTTTGGCTTTATATAACTTTGATGTAAACCTTTGCATGAGTAATATCCCCCAACCATCTGGTTCAACACCTATTGACCACTTACTTGACATTGCAAAAGAAGTTCTCAAATTAAATGCTGAAATAAAAACCCTTTTCCATAATCCGCTTGTACAGAATCATGTAGTAGCAAGGCGTTTTATCAGAGGGCTCGTTGAAGAGCAAACCGAAGAAGAATCTACTACCAGCGAATTGTTGAAAAAAAGCATACAAATATATTCTCCAAACCCGCCTAAATACGGCTTAGACCCTATAGATGCTGAATTGGAGCAATTAGTTTAATTAAATACATACCTTTCTTTTTCAACTCGGCAATTTTGTCGGGCTTTTCTTATTGAAATATTAATAGTTTTCGGACGTGCTTATGATTGATTACTATTTCACATTTTAAAAAGGATAATTTAATGGATAAAGAACTTACCCTCGGACTGAACCAACAGGTTCAAAAGGAAATGTACTCGTCGAATCTCTACTTGGCGATGTCGGCATATTTCGCAAATCAAAATTTAAACGGATTTGCTCACTGGTTGAGACTGCAATCACAAGAAGAGATGCAACATGCATTGAAAATTTTCGATTATTTATTGCTCAGAGATCAGGAAGCCCAAGTGCTTCAAATCAATCAACCACCACACGTATGGGACTCACCTCTACATGTATTCGAAAATGTTTATGAGCACGAACAATTTGTGACAGCCTCAATTCATTCATTGGTGGAAACATCAATTGCCGTGCGTGACCACGCAACGACAAACATGCTCCAATGGTTCGTTGATGAGCAAGTGGAAGAAGAAGCGGCATCCAGCGAACTTTTAGAAAGACTCCGTATGATAAATAATAATCCCGCTGGGTTATTCATGATGGACAGGGAGCTTGAATCCAGGCAATAATATCACGCACCTACTAATTGAATATAAAAATGGGCTGATAACAATTCTATCAGCCCGTTTTTTTATGAAATGATTTTATGTCATTTTGTAAATCCTATACGCTCCAAATGAAGCAAGTAACAATCCCAAGATAATCAATCCCCATTCGCCGAGAGTCGGAATTGTCGTGAAAATTCGTTGATTGCCATAATGCTCGGACTCATCTAAGGATAGACCATAAGCACGAACGAAGTACTTTACTCCCGGAGTTAATCCCGTCATCACAGTAGAAAAAGAACCTGTTATATTTCCGTCATCTGTAGAACCGAGTGATGAAGCAAGTGTAGGGTTATTCGTCGTACCCCATACAAGTCCTCTTTTATGGGGGTTATCGCCACCGGTTACGTTTCCGCCGCTGTTGGCTTGAGTTTCGACAATATTGATTATTGGTGAAGTTGTCACAGAAACGGGAGATTGATTTTCGACTGCTCCAATATCGGTAATGCCTACAGTTCTCGGGAAACCGCGTTGGTCTGTTGATTGTGATGGCGTTCCTCCGGCATTATAAGCAGGACTGCCAAATCCCGGAAGCATTGTCTTAGTCGGGCCGCCATTATTTTGCAAAGGCTGTAGCAATGCCGATTGCCCAGTAATATTTCCCGTTAAGTCACCCGTGAGGTTTGCTCCTAAAGTCGTGCCAATTAAATTATACCCTGAAGAACTAATCCCGGCACCGCTACCCGTGTACATATCATGAAAATTATTTGAAGATGAATTGCCTTGTATTATGCAGTTTTTAATTGTCATAGAATTCGCCGCGGTATTGATATTGGCAATACCTCCGCCAAGTGGTCCGGTATTTTGAGTAATAGTACAGTTTTCTATGTCAACTGTCCCGGAAGCAAATTGGAAGATTGCTCCACCGTGTGCTGAAGTACTATTGCCGACAAATGTAGAATTATATATTTCAGTATCGCCGAAAGTACCGATAGCACCGGCATTATACGGACCATTGTTGTTTTCAAAAAGACAATTGTAAATTCGCACAACTGAAAAACTTGATATTCCAATGGCACCGCTTGTAGTCCCGGCTACATTGTCACGAAAAGTACAGTTATAAATATTAACACGGGCATAGAACACAACGCCTTGCGAAGCAATCCTGATGGCGCCTCCATAATTTCCCGGCGTATAACCATCTATGAAAGTGATGTTGTATATATTTGTCGTACCCGTAGAAAGTACAAATGTATTTGTAGAATTGCCTCCAGAAAGAGTAATTCCCGATACCTTATTAGTATTTATACTGACAGTTCTATCGGTGCTTGGTGGAGTAGTAATTGCCGATAGTAATGTAATCGTTCCCGTCACAGAGAACTCAATATTATCACCGCTTGCGGCATCAGCGAAGGCTTGACGCAGGGTACCCGGTCCACTATCATCCAGAGATGTAACGTAAAGTGTTGCCCCATGCAAATCACTCAAAGCAACACATAAGAAAGTCAAAAAGGAAACAAAGTATTTCATAAAATATTCTCCATGTACATAACCATATGCTACAAAAATAAATAAATTAGAATTTCTAAACAAATTTATTTTAAAAAACTAAAACAAAGATTAGGATGGTTTAAGATTATTTTAAAAAATTATAATACGCTGATATGGTGAACTTTAAATGATGTTGCTTCCAAACTGCATCCTCAATAACTGAATTAAGCATACAAGAATAGGCGAAATTCATATCGAAAACTAATACGCTCACATCTAAAATAGTTCCAATTGCAAATTCAAAACGTTGCCTGACGGAATTAATCGTTCTTAGTTTTTCTTCGAACATTACCCTCACTGTATCGGCTCCAGAACGATACCTTAAATCATCTTTAACATCTAAAATCTGAAAATATTGAGTAGCTCCGCTCGTGAGTGGAAACTCCCATGTTATGCCTGCTTTTAAATAATAATAAGCCGACATTGAGTTTTGCTCAAAAATAAATGCCCCCCATACAGGTATGATAGTATTCAATGAAAGCCCTATATTATGCTCGGCGATATGAACCACAGCACCTTCCAGAAATTTCTGTTTTTTGCCCGATAAATTAAGAAAAGAGCGAGTGTCATCAATAGACGACAAAATCCCGTGTGAGCGAGAATAATATGCCCGCCCTTCGAGCAATAGATATTTTGACGAGAATATCGTCGAAATACCTAAATTCCAAATCGATGCTTGCGGGAAATCATCTTCGTCCTCGCTTGTGTTCTTCTTTTTTATTATTTCTTGGTCGGTACTGAAACCAAAGCCCCCTTGGAAGGCATTATAAGTCGGCACAAACGAGCTTGAACGCAATCGGTAGGCAATATCGTATAAACTGCCCCCTGAATAAAAAATACCAATACCCATAGTAGTTTTAAGCGGCCGGGGGAACCATCCCTTAGAATAATTCATAGTAAAATCTGGCGAGAAATCGAAATCCTCGGGATTTAATTCCTCGAGGTTCCATAGCGAATCAATTTCTTGCTCCTGCGATACAGCCTCAGATAAGATTGAGAAAATCATCGCAATATAAACTACAAAATATTTCATTTTATAACAGTAAAAAATTGCGTATGAAGCGATACAGGAGTAATCATCGTAATTAAATATGTACCCGCCGCAAATGTTTGAGCGGGTGTAAATATAAACTTGTGAATTCCTGGTTGAGCAATTCCATACTCAACTTTATCGAGCATTCTGCCACTCAATTCATAAATTAAGAAAGTAACTTCGGTTGGTGCATCGGTTCTAAAACCCCATTCCGTTGAATTTCCGGCTGTTACGGGATTGGGCGAGTTAATACTTAAAACAGAACGCCTGATATAAGGCAATGGAGTGCCGAGCGACTGCGAATAGGCAACAGTCTTCAAACCGCTAAAATTATCATCATTTATTTTAAAAACAGGAAAAACCACATGGCAGACAGAATCATACCCTGCGAGCATCTCTCCGTGAATTATTATTACTAAACCATCGGTAATATATTCGCGTTTGATATTGCTAATCGAGACTTCGTAGTGCCCGTAACCGATGTTATGAAGTCTTAACTGCTTTTCGGGAAGTTCGCATGTCACCGAATCTGGATAAAAAACCGTTGGATTAGACAATTCTACATTAAAAACAATTTTGTTCAAGCTTTGGAAAGAGTAATTAGATATAGTGATTGATAATTTTACATGTTGCCCGATTTGAGCATGAATGGTATCAATACTGACTTGAGCATTTACTGAGGTTAATGATAATATCAAAAAAAATAAAATTCGACGCATGTCAATTTTCGATTATTGTGAATTCAGTTCTACGATTAATTCTACGATTTTCCTCCGAATTATTAACTACAAGCGGAGCACCCTCACCAAGACCTTTTGTATGGATTCTGCCCGGATTAATGCCTTTGGTGATAATTGCGTTTTTGACGGATTCGGCTCTGCGTAAAGATAGAGCTATGTTGCTTTCCTCGCTTCCAATGTCATCGGTGTGCCCGGTTATCAATATTTTCATATTCGGGTTATTAAGCATGGCATCGGCAACTCGGTCCACTAAAGGAGATGACTCTGGGTTAATTTTATCGCTTCCGAAATCAAATTCAATATTGAGCATAGCTATTGTTCCGACCGGAGAATGCCGCCTGAATAAGCTTTTATCGTATTGCCCTTGGGCTTTGAAAAGTAATTTATCATCGGCAGAGCCGAGATAGACGCTAACAGTATGCAGGTTTTCGCATACGGGGGGTTTATAGCTGATTAAATAATAGTTTTTAAGAAGCAAATAAATATCTCTGAAAATAAAGGGGAACTCCTTCGAGGATAAAGTACGGTACATCCTTCCGCCGGTGTATTCAGCCATAGTTTCGAGTGTTTTATCGGCGGCACCGTAAGCAATTGAATAAATTTCCACATTAGAAGCATTTGCATATCGTAAAACACTATCTATTTTTGATGTAGAACTGTTGTCCTGCCCGTCACTGAAAGCAATCAAAACTTTTTTGTACGAGTCATCGGCTTTGTTTAGTAAGCTAATGCAATGATTTACGGCATCAAAGAGTGCAGTTCCGCCACCATATTTATCGGCTTGTCCGCTATCAACGATAAACTCACGCAAAGCAGTGGAAATATCATAAGTCAAATCAACTTCAGTGTGAAGTTTTGCGTCGAATTTCGCAATTGCGATGGCATCGCCGGGCTTGATTGCTCGAAGCAATCGCTGAACTGCAATTTGCAAGCGAATGATTTTTTGTGCACCCATTGATGGCGAGTGGTCTAAAGCGAACGCAATTGCATGTTTACGAGCATCTTTTTCACGAATTTCAGTAACTTTAAAGTCTTCGATATAATGATTAATATTCTCGCAACTGTCCGAAAGCTGTTTCCAATAATCACGTATTTCTCTGTTTTCCTGCAAATATGGCGGTGCCAAGCCGCTTATATATTTACCTTCGGTATCGTAAGCCAATGCCCTGAGGCGAATTTCTTCTGGATAGTCGGTATCATCAACCCCGATGATTTCAAATCTTAGTTCCAAAGGCTTTTTATCGGGAGTTGGGGTAACAAAAACTCTTATCGTATCCTTATATGTAGTTACAGAGCGGACTTCCGTCTGCTTTTCAGCGGGAGAAATTTGATTTACCGTATCAGCAAATTCATTTGATTCAACTTGTTTAGCAAAATTCGTAAAAAAATCATCGGCATTGGCGATGCGATTACTCCTCGATAGATATATCCTCTTATGCGTGCTGTCATCTTTAATCTTAGATTCTTCGATTGAATCGAGTTGTTTCACGAGAACAACGGGTAAGACAATGCAACCGTTGCAAACCAGTAAGCACAATAAAATACAAATCAACCGCAAAATTTTCATCATAAATACAGCTTATTTTCTAGTGTATTTACGTAACAACTCCGTTGAAGTTTCAACTATCAACTGCCAGACATTGCGGACGTGACGCTCAGTAATATTAGTATTGCCCGTGACCATACGTATTGCTAATTTGTCGTTCAGCTTTGTTTTAGTCAAAAACGCTTTACCGCTTGAATTAATTGCATCCAGCAGCTCGATATTAATCTGGTTCAGTTCTTCTGTATCGTCTATTTGCGACGGGTGCGACCTGAAACAAATCACATTCATTTTAACGGGAGCCAAAATCTCAAAGTTAGGATTAGATTTCACCAAATCCCCGAATAGCTTGCCCAGACGGATGTGTTCTCTTAATTTTGTTTTTAGTTGCTCAATTCCGAAACTGCGAATGACAAACCATGCTTTTAATGCCCGGAAACGTCTTCCGAGTTGAATTCCCCAGTCTCTGTAGTTGTTTACTTCGGTCCCGGTGACATATCTCAAATACTCGGGGGTAATTTCAAAAGTTTTAATCAAAGATTGTCTATCCTTCACGAAATACGCAGAGAAATCAAAATTTACAAATAGCCATTTGTGCGGATTAAATATAAATGTGTCACACATTGAGGTAAGTTTTGCATAATCGGAATACTCCTCTAAAATAAAAGCACTACCAGCATACGCCGCATCAATGTGGTGCCACAAATCAAATTCCTTAGCGATTGCATCAATTTCTTCAATCGGGTCAAAAGCCAATGAACCAGTCGTTCCCATAGCAGATACGATACATAGCGGCAAATAGCCATTCTTAATATCATTATGGAGCGAAGTCCTCAATTTATCAGTTCTGAGAGCATAGTTAGCATCAACTTCGATTTTCACAAGATTATCTGTTCCGATACCTGCAATTCTTACAGCTTTTTCAATCGAAGAATGTACTTCCTGCGAAGCATATACACGATATTTGTTATTTCCGAAACCACTTTTACCGATTTCAAAATCGGATTTTTTTTCTCTGGCAGTAAGAATTGAGCATAAAGTAGCCGTAGATGCTGTATCCTGAATAACGCCGGTAAATTCTGGCGACAAACCAATAATGTCACGAAACCAGTTCATAATAACTTCCTCAAGTTCGGTAGCCGCGGGAGATGTCTCCCACGAAAATCCGTTTACTGCTATTCCCGAGGAAAGTAATTCGCCTAAAATTGATGGATAGCTGGTATTCGAAGGGAAATACGCAAAATAATTCGGACTTTGCCAATGGGTTATTCCGGGGACGATGATTTCTTCGAAATCTCTCAATATTATTTCGAAATCTTGCTTTTCATTTGGAGGATAATTAGGGATTTGGGATTTTATCTCTCCCGGCTTTGATTGCGACCTAACGGGATATTTTTCGACATTTGATAGATACTCAGCTATTCTATCAATGATTTTATATCCGTATTTTCTGAATTCATTTTCATTCATGATATATTCATTTTCGTTTCACAATTACATGAGTTTGCTTTACGTCATTATATTTTTAAATATCAAATTATTACATCATAAGATGAATTCTAAAATAATAAAATATGTGACCATTCCGGGAATAATATTTATAATTGCAGGCATAATTATCATTCCTAAACTCGCAAATGAAACAAAAGTCCAAAATGATGCCGACGAACATCAACAAAAGTTGCGTGTTTCGGCTTTGATAGTGGAGCATCAAGATGTCGAAGATAAATTAATAATAAGCGGGACACTCAACGCATACGAGGAAGTAGAAATAAAACCCGAAATCAGCGGAAGAGTTACAGAAATCAGATTTTCCGAAGGTGTAAGAGTTAAACGCGGAGATGTTCTTATAAAACTCAATGACTCAGATTTACAGGCAGAATTGCAAAGAGCCCGCGAGAGGCTGAAATTGCTTGAAAGCATCGAATCAAGACAAAGAAAATTATTAGAGAAAAAGGGCGTCAGCGTCGAAGAATATGAAATCGCTTTGAATGAGTTTAACATACAAAAGTCACAAATTGCTTATATAGAGGCAATGCTCGAAAAAACCGAAATTCGTGCACCATTCAGCGGAATTTTAGGAATTCGGGAAATTAGCACAGGTGCAGTTGTTTCACCGCAAACGCATATCACGACATTGCAGATTTTGGACAAGTTAAAGCTCGATTTTACGGTTCCACAACGATATGCCGGCGATTTGAATGTCGGAAATCCGGTTCAGTTCAAAATTCCCCCCGACGAACAAACATATAATGCCAAAATATATGTCATCGAACCTCGCATTGACCGCTCGACAAGAACTATCAGATTGAGAGCCGAATTTGACAACGCCTTTGGTTTTTTCCCTGGAACATATGCAGAAGTAGAGCTTGTAAAAAATATAAACGAAAAACTTATGCTATTGCCAACGCAGGCACTTATACCGGATTTGCAATCGGACAGAGTATTTGTCTATAACTCGGGCAATGCCGAATTCCGTAAGGTCAAAACGGGATTTCGAAATGACAAATACGTTAGTATAACCGAAGGACTAAGAATTGGCGATACAGTCATTGTATCGGGAATTATGATGTTACGCCCGGGTATGCCCGTTGATTTAATAATTAATTGATGCCATAAATGAGTTTAGCACAACTAAGCATAAAACGCCCCGTACTTGCGACAGTAAT
>CAZWXI010000055.1:0-21043 GCA_964637845.1 uncultured Hyphomicrobiales bacterium
TGATGCTTTCTTCTGTGTTCGACAGTTCGTTGAATTACCTCTGGTCAACAGGCGAATCCACCCCATCAATCTCGGTGAATTCCGAAGGGGTGTATTGGCTTGCCGCATGGAATGAATTAGGATGCACCGACACGGCCTATATCAGAATTTACGAGTTCCCTGAATTAGTCCCAAAGATTAATGCGGTGAAAACCGTTCTATGCCTGAATGAAGAGACAATAATTTCAGTTGAAGACACTTATTTTTCTTATGAGTGGTCAACCGGCGAATCCTCTAAATCAATAATAGTATCCCAACCCGGCAAATATTCTGTGGTCGTATTTGATGAACATGGCTGTATGGGATTTGCTGAAGTCGAAATTGAGGAGGCACCCGAATCAAAACCTCTCATGTTTAAACTATTAAATCAGCCCGAGCCGTGCATCGGAGAAACCGTAATTTTCGAAATTGAAGTTGCTAACCCAAATAATTTTACTGCCGAAATCAATCAGCTTGATTTTATGGCTTCTCAAACATTTCAACTGCTTAATCAAGGAGAACTCGGAGCAATACCGGCAAATAATTTCGTAAAAATACAGATTCAGTATAAATCTGAAAATACCGAAACTTCAAGCGCAACTATAATCATCATCGCTCAAAGCCCTTGCCAAACAATTTCTCAGTTCTCTTTCTTTGGCAGTGCTTTTATGAAAACTCGCGTCACTGCACCGGAGCTTATCTTCACAGCGGGAATTGACACGTGTTTCAGTTTCGAGCTAACGCCCGAATGTGAGTTTAACGATGAACTGCGTTCAGGTTTCAGGGTCACGCTCTCTTTTGCCTCCGAATACTTCCTGCCACGCAGTGTGAGCTTGGGCAATATAGTCGAGAATAAAATCCAATCAGGCAGACGCATATTGACAATTGAAGTATTTGAATTTACACTAACGCAAAGCCCGAAATCACTGCTCACGGTTTGCGGTACAAGCATGCTCGGAGCAGATTCTGTTTCTACGATTATTATCGAAGAATTTGAATGGTACGACAGCCGGATAATTAACTCTTCGAACAATGGAAGCCTCATTAACGAAAGCTGTGTAGCTGAAATAAGGGGTATTATGAGATTTACACCAACACGGATGAAAGTCTCGCCAACACCGGCCCCGGAGACAATTGACGTGACTGTCTTGTCCGGTGCTATCGGGCAATTCGAACTCGTTTTAATAAGCGTCGAGGGCATAGAAGTAAAGCTACATTCATGGCATAATACCGCAAACAGTAAACGTGAATTTAGCTTCGATATCAGCCAAAAACCACAGGGTGTTTACAATTTATTATTAAAAGCACCATGGAGTACGCATTATGAAAAGATTATGGTATTGCGATGAAAAAACTTCTACTGATATCGCTTTTGTTTACTCTGCCTTTGCTCTCCCAGCCAAAGGGAAAAGAGTACTTTAATTGGTATTTTGGGGAAGGCGCGTCCATTACATTCGATACCTACAATTTTGAACCCCTTAATGTAGGTCAAAGCTCAATGTTTACCTTAGAAGGCTGCGCCAGCATATCAGATAAAGAGGGCAATTTGTTGTTTTATACCGATGGTACTCGCGTTTGGGATCGCAATAATGCAGTAATGCCGAATGGTACCGGCTTGAAAGGTGATTATTCATCAACTCAATCAGCAATTATTTTGCGTAAACCCGGTAGTGATTATTTGTACTATATTTTTACAGTTGACAAAGGGCCATATGGCAGACCCTCAACACAAGAGTTTTGCTACAGCATTGTGGATATAAGGCTTAATAATAGCAACGGAGACCTTACTCTCAAAAATCAACTTGTTCACAATCGGCGGGTAACCGAAAAGCTCACTGCAATAATGCACAGCAATAACGAAGATTATTGGATTATTGCTCACGAATTAGACACGCCTAATTACATTACCGTACTTTTAACTTCCAACGGAGTAGCTTCAGTCAAAACCCAAGCTATTGGCCCATCCTATGATTCCCGCGGTGGCGAATTTGCTGATGTTGCGCTTGGCTATATGAAAGGCAGCCGCAAAGGTGACCGTTTGGCAGCAGTTGTTTTCCCGAGCACGACAATGGAGCTTTATAAATTTGACAGAACAAGTGGTACATTATCCGATTACGTCCCTATTACGATAGATAAAGATGCCGGCTATTATGGACTCGAATTTTCTCCAAATGGACAATATATCTATACCTCAAATGTTTATAGAAGATTACTTCAATTCGACATTAGCTCCCACAACGCAGATACAATCAAGAAGACTCGTCAAGTAATCTACGATAATTACAACCGTGCATCACAATCTTTCGGAGCATTACAACTTGCACCAAACGACAGAATTTATATGTCGGTGTCCGGGAATACCCGTTTAGCGTTAATAGCACGTCCAGATATGCCGGGTACATTGTGTGCATTCCAATTAACAGCTTTCCAATTAGCACGCGGGCGATGCCAGTTCGGATTGCCTAACTACTGCATCACCGAGTTTGCCGAAAGGTTAGAAATTTCCGCATCCGATGTTTGTGAGCGAGATACGATAAAAGCAGGAGCAAGAATAATTCCGCAAATTGGTAATTATAGCTATGTTTGGCGAGGGCCAAATGATTTTAAAGCAGAAACTAATTATTTTACTATACCAAACTCGCGAGATTTCAACACAGGTTATTACGTAGTTGAAGTTTACGAGCATAATTTCCTTCGATTTAAAGACTCTGTTTATATAACTGTTCATCAAAATCCCGTAGTTAAAATATCGGGACCAAATCTTATATGTCCGCCGGAAATTGTAAAACTCGGGATTAGTCAGATACAACCCGGAGTTACCTATATTTGGTTTAATGGTCATGTCGGCTTTGAGACTCAAGTCAGTCATCCTGGACAATATTACGTAATAGCAAAATCGCCCGCAGGATGCACCGATACCGTATATCATACTGTATATATAAGCGATGAATTAGATGTCGCGATTATGGGACCTCGGCATATTTGCGATGGCGACACAATAAGGCTTTACGCCAATAAAAGTACGGAAATGGATTTTGCAACATATAAATATTATTGGTCAACAGGAGATACTACTCAAGGAATAAAAGTAAGTCGGGCTGGCAAATATTGGCTGAAAATATCGCGGGATGGTGGTTGCCGGGGGTATGATACCGTAGAAGTTAATAACTATCCCAAACCCGAAGTAGAATTTATGCACGAAGGCAATATTACCGTTTGCGAAAGCATCCCCTTGCAACTAAGTGTGAAAAACCCACGCTCCGATTATCAATACACTTGGTCAGACGGATTCACCGGTTACACAAGGATAGCCGAACGTTCGGGTATTTATAAAATCTATGCCATAAACAGGTTCGGATGTGTGGATTCGGCAGAAACTGAGGTCATGATATCACCCAAGCCGAATATTTCTATAAAATTTGAAAACGACCAGACTTTCTGTATGGGAGACTCGATTTCCATTGATATAGAATTTGGTGACGTTGATTGGAATATTCGCTGGAGCGACGGTTATCAATATCCCAAGCGAATAATCAAAGAGAGCGGTACTTATAAATTTGTTGTTGAGAATGATTTTGGATGCAGGGATTCGGCAGAATTTGAAATAAATGTTCTTACAATTCTCAAGCCCGAAATTATCCCAAGCCGTTTGCATGTATGCAGTACCGACACGGTGAGACTAACGGCAAATTCGGATTACCACTCTTACATATGGTCTGATGGCTCGACATCTAAATCAACAGTCGTCAGGGGCCCCGGCATATATAAACTCAAAGTATTTAATGAAATATCTTGCTCCGACAGCGCCGAGATAGAAATAAAATTGCTCGAAGCCGATATTAAATTCGACCTCGATATATACTCGGGTAAAATAGCTTGTACCGGAGAAATCGTGACTTTGGAAATTAATCTTAACAATCTAACCGAAACCGAAGCAATAATAAGCGAGCTATATGCAGATGACGCTAACTTTAAGATTATTTCTCATATAGTCCCCTTTGCAATACGAGGATTGGGATCCGAAACAGTTCTTGTCGAAGTTAAGTCTAATATAACAGGCTATTTCAGCACAAATATCATCGCCGTGGCAGATAATCCTTGCTATGATATTACAAAAGCTCAAATCACACAAACTTTTCGAGCAACCAATCAAATCAGATTGCCGGAAATAAAAGCTCAATCAGGCGAAAGCATTTGCATCCCGATTTATGCTAAGGTCATCTGCGGAATGACGCCTCTCGAATCTCAAGCGGTCGTAGAAATTGCTTTCGATGCTGAATATTTTCATCCTAACAGTTTAAAATCTGGTGCTGCTTTTGAATCAAAAATTGTAGATGGCCTTTGCATAGTAACGATAAATTATCCACAGTTATTCATTGACGAAAATGAAAAAATCATAGACGAAGTATGCGGCTCTGCTTTAATCGGCAAATCTATCTCTACACCTCTCACTGTAAAGGATGGGCGATGGGAAGATTCGGGAATAGAGTTGCTCAAAATAGACGGCAGCATCGCTCTCGAAGCATGTGTCATTGACTTACGAAGCATCAGGTATTTCCAACCGACATCATTGACTGTAGCACCGAACCCTGCTTTCTCGCATATCGATTTGACTGTCATAACACAGGAAATCGGCATGCACAGCCTAGATATTTTTGATTTAGCCGGAAATGCAATTAAGTCCTTCGAATTTGAAAATACTGAAAATACATCGAAAATTCACACAATTTCATTATATTCGAGAGATTTACAAGGAGGTTTTTATATAATTCGTTTAATCTCACCATGGAAGGTGATTTTTGAAAAGATGCTTATAGGAAATTAATGCGTTTTTTAATTGTTTTTGTTTTTCTCATTACATACAATCTTTACGGGCAAAAAGAATCTTACAATTGGTTTTTCGGTGTTCACGCCGCGATTACTTTCGATACACCAAACGGTGAACCCGAACTGCTCGAACATTCACGACTCAATTCGCTCGAAGGTGTTTCGGCTATATCTGATACTTCGGGAAATTTACTGTTTTATACGGATGGTGTTTATGTATGGAATGCCCTACATGAGCGAATGAACAAAGATACATTACTTCTAGGGCATTACAGTTCTACTCAGAGTGCCCTCATTGTAAAATTACCCGGAATCAACAGCTTATATTACATATTCACAGCCGATGCGGGCGAATATGTCGATATGATTGACTCGATTAAAGCTGAAAACAGAGGACTTTGCTACACAATTGTTGACGCATCACTAAATAACGGTCTGGGAGAAATAATCGCCTATAATATACCTGTACATTTGCCCGTAGCAGAAAAATTAACCGCCACAATACATAGAAATAATCATGACGTTTGGCTTATAAGCCATGAATGGGGATCCGACAGATTTATTTCAGTATTGTTGACCGAAGACGGTGTTTCAGATATTATCTTTACTGCAATCGGTTCGACCTACTACGGCTCGCCTATTCGTGCTATAGGGCACCTGAAAGCATCGCCTTGCAGAACTAAAGTTGTCTCGGTAATAAATGAGCTTGATTATTTGGAATTATTTTCATTCGACAACGAAACCGGTAAAGTTTATGACCTCATAAGAGTATTCACACCAAATCGCTTTAACAACTACGGGGTAGAGTTTTCGCCCGACGGGAACTTGCTCTACGTATCAGAAACATCCACACGCACAATATATCAATATAATACATCCGTGATGACCTCCGAGTCAGTAAACGTAAGCGGCAGATTTGTGACTAAAGGATTTTTGAGCTATGCACCCGGTGCCTTGCAATTAAGTCCGAACGGAAAAATTTACGTTGCATTTATGAACGCTCCTTTCCTCGGCTCAATCGAAAATCCAAATGAGTACGGAGATAATTGTATTTTCACGCCAGAAAGCATCTATCTTAACAAGTATAACCGCAATGCCCGATGCCAATACGGACTGCCCAATATGTCGCAAGGGTACTTTTTCATGAGTACGAAATTGACCGACACGACTGTATGTTCAGGGACTGATTTTGCCTTAGACCCTCAAACAAATGTCTATTTCAATGATATGCGTTTCGAATGGAAGGGACCGGCATCATTTTATTCAAATAATTACCTTTTGCAAATACATGACTTTGCCCCACAAAATGTGGGAAAATACTATTTTAAGGCTTTTTTTCGAGATTATGTAATTTCCGATAGCATCGAAATCAGTATATCCATAACTCCGGTTGCAGAAATTTCAGGCGATAGCGTAATTTGCTCCGATGCTCCAATTATTCTAAGTTCGAAATATGAAAGCGCTCATTACGAATGGTCAACCGGCGATACTACCCGCAATACTTACGCGACCGAACCAGGAACATATATACTCAAGATATACAATGATTTCGGTTGCTTGGACTATGATACACTTCATATAAAAGCTGAAAAAGCTATTTTTCAATTCGATAATCCGACAATCGGTCATTTCGGAGACCTTTGCATCGGTGAGGAACTTACCATCAAGACTGGTTTTCGCAATATCACGGGAATGGATATTATCGTTAAACGCTTCGATTTAGTTAAATCTTCTCAACAAATTCAAGCCGAAAACAAAATAAATATTCTAATTCGTGATGGCGATTATATGGAGTTTACCTTCAAAATTAAATCCAATGAAGTCGTAATAATCGATGATACTTTGAATTTCGTTATTTCAGATTTTTGTGAAATAGTGGAGAAACTACCCATTTACGGCAGAATTATTGCTCCAAATACATTTATGATTCCCGAAATAAGGGGCGGACCCGGGACAGAATTATGTATACCTGTTTACGCAAAGATTAATTGTCCGGGAGCTAACTACAATAATGCCTCCTATTCTGTCGAATTATCATTTGATTCGGATTATTTCATGCCATATAGCAGCACCAAAGCAACAATTATATATAACGATGTCATTGATTTTACAAGATTTATCGAGTTCTCCGACAATAATCTTACTTTATCGGACAATTATCACGAAATTACAAAAATTTGCGGGAAACTACTCGTCGGAACCGAGAAAATCGAGCCGATTGCCCTAAAAAATGCAGAATGGCATAGTGACTTGTTCATGAGTGATTACGAATACGGAAGTTTCCGCATCAGTTCCTGCGCTCTGGAAGTAAGACCGATTAATTATTACAAACCCGCAAAGCTGGCAGTAATTTCACCTGCCAACGAGACTGTAGCCAAGCTAAAAATCCAAGGTACTACAGAAGGTGAATACGAAATAGCTATTTACAATACTTTGGGATACAGAATTGCAACGTACATATTTATAAATCCCACAAAAAACATATTCGAAAAAGAATTTATTTTAGACACGTCTTTGTTATCAACCGGTATCTATTATGCAACTTTGAAATCACCTTGGCTATTTGACAGCGTTAAGTTTATAGTTATCAAATAGTTACTTATTAATTATAAACTTTTCGATTTTGATTTTATCTTCGTAGCGAATAACAATATTATAAATACCGTTTGCAATATTACCGAATGTAATCATTTCGGATTTTGAGCCGAAGGACTTATCAAGCGTATTTTTCGAAATTATTTTACCGTTAATGTCGCTGATTTCATATTCGAACATCCCTATATAATCGCCCCAAATATTAATCCAAACGTAAGTGCTTGCAGGATTTGGATATAGCGAAAACGAAAAATAATTATCCGTTGTGGTTTCTTGTTTCAAAGTATAATATGAGTTGCTCTTGAATAAAATTCTATCGAGCTTATTCCCTGTAATATCAAATTTTTGCAAATTTCTTATCGCTTCGGTCGAATTTCTTTCGATATCATAAACAATAAAGTTCATTTCATCATTTTCGTTAAAACCACCTCTAAGCCTACTAACGGGGTTATTACCCCAAATAGTAATCGGTGCTTTACCCTCGAAGACTTTTGTTGCGCCTGCGATATGCCCGGAAGGAGTTAAGACAGCAATCTCAGAACCATCGGAAGCATTCGGCAAATGAACGAGCAATACGGCACTCACCCCTGTTTGCGACACATATGGCTTAAAATATACAGGCTCGTAATTATAGCGTTGTTCGCTCAATGATGCTTTACCGAGTGAATTAGCGGGATAAACCAAAGTATCTTTCAGTCGCAGGAACACCTGATAGCCCTGCATTGGCATCAAATTGCCAATAGTATTAATGTCATATTCGGGAATAAGCACATCGCCTTCATTATTCTTGGCAATCACCAGATTGTCATCTTCTATAAGCGGTGCGAAGGCATCTTGGGCATCATATGGACTGCTTCGTAAATAAGCAATGATATTCCAACCCGCTTTAGGATATAAAGTTATGTTTTCCGGCTTGATAAATGAACCGACTATTTTCAATGTCTGGATTTTTTTTGAATGAACCTGATAGCCCTGCGTGATATCCCAATCACCGATTGAATTTATTTCATATTCAGGCATATAAACCTGACCTAAATTATCCTTTACGATTGAAATATGATTTTGAATTTGGGCAAAAATTGATTCCATTGACGGATTTTCGGCATTAATGTAAGACGCGACCATATTCCATCCGTTATTGAGCGGTAAATGCAAAGTATCGGGATAATCGGGAAGTCTTGAAATTACCGTAACAGAGTTGTCAACAAAATACGGCGGACCTGATATATATCTCGGCGTGACAAGATACTGCGCTGTGGTAATTGCATCGAACAGTTTCACTATATACTGCTCGTTGTCTGCCATCCCGTCTTTTACTGCCGTATTGACATCATCGCCCCAAACTGTTATCGTCAAATCATTCCCCGTCCATATAGAATAACCCGCGCAGTATAAATTGCTGTTACGTAAGTAAAACACTCCTATAGCATCTCCGACTGCCATATAACGCATGCCGATAATCGGATTCACGGAAGCGGCAATAGAAATTGTCGAACTTTTACCGGTGTTCGATTTGAAATTCCAAACCGTACTCGGTGAAGCCACACCATCGAAGGCGAAGTAAGAATTGAAGTCCAAATCTATGGCTTCGGATAATTGCAGAGAACCGAAACTTGCCCTGCCGTAATAGATACCCGCTATGATATATTTTCCGTTGCCTAAATCGGCAATTGATTTTGCTTCACTATAAAGGCTCGAATCAGATTTTGCATACAAAAGATTCCCGTCGGGAGATAATTTTACGAAATACGATGCTCTTGAGGCAAGCGTTGTAAGCGGGGTGCCGTGTATTGAAGCACTACCGGTAAAATATCCGACCGCTTTGACAGCTCCCAAAGCATCTACCACAACCGATCTACCTACATCGAAGCCCGAACCACCCAAAGAGCGGCTCCACTGCCATTCGCCGTCTTGGTTCAATTTAGTAATGAAGGCGTCCGAATTACCCGCACCTATCAGATACTGACTGCCAAAAAGACACAAACCTTTGAACGTCCCGGTTGCATAAACAGAAGTGTTGTTATAAACTTTAATAGAAGTACCGTATTCTTGGAATGAATTTGTCCCTGCACTCACCGCCCATAGCCAAGTCCCCGAATTATTGAGCTTTGCTATAAATATGTCATCACCACCTTTGGAAGATACTGTGTTAGTACCAAAAGCCGCATTGCCTTCAAATCCACCCGTAATGTAAATATTGCCGTTCGAATCAATATCTATTCCGTTGCCGACGTCGAATTGACTACTCCCGCCTCTGACAGCCCATTGCCATTGCCCCGCCGAATTCATTTTAGCTACAAAAACGTCATCTCGTCCTGCCGAAGTTAGTCTTGTCGTGCCGAACCAAGGTTTATCCGAGAAATATCCCGTTACATAGATATTCCCGCTTACATCGGTTACGAGTGCCTTGCCTTCGTCAAACTCTTTTTCTCCGGCTGTAAGCACCCAAGTCCATGCACCTGTGGGGCTTAATTTCGCAACAAATATATCGCCTTGCCCGTTTGTATTTCGCATAGTTGTACCGAATTTTGCTGAGCCTGAGAAATAACCCGTAACAACGACATTGCCCGCATTATCAACCGTAACGCCGTTAGCTACATCGGCTTCCTTGCCTCCGGCAATTCTACCCCACAACCAATTGCCGTTATTGTCTGACTTTGCGATGAAAATATCGGATTCGCCCTGCGATTTCAATGTGTCATTACCAAAAACAATTGTCCCGTAAAATGAACCGCAAGCGTAATAATCACCGTTTTGGTTTGATGCAACCGCATTTACGTTCACAAATCCGATTACACCGCCGGCACTCAAAGCCCACGACCAGTTGCCCGTACTTGAAATTCTGCCCGCGAAAATATCCGAATTCCCCAGTGTATGGAGCGTATCAGCACCGACAATGGCATTATCGTAGAAAGCACCCATGGGATATGTGATCCCGTTTGAAGCCGTCGCAAGCGTAAAGCATTCAATTGTGTTTAATCCCGTAATTCCTCGCACCCACAAAACCGAACCCGAGGCATTCAATTTTACCACAAAAGCATTCCTATCGCCCAGACTTGTAAGATTTGTCGAGCCGAACGAGGCAGTTCCCGTGAAATAACCCGAAATATATGATGCCCCTGTATTGTCGTTTGTTACGCATAATCCTTGCTCAAAACCGGTTCCACCGAACGTAGTTGCCCATAGCCAACTGCCGTTTTTGTCAATTTTTGCGACGAAAGCGTCCTCATTGCCCGGAGTAGGTAAAGTAGCAGAGCCAAAACTAAAGGACTTGGCATAATAACCGGTAATAATGGCGCTTCCCGAGCCATCAACTGACATATACTTGCAATCCTCGGTTACGTTACTGCCCGCTCCGATAGCCCATTGAAATACACCGGAAGAATCCAATTTCGCCACAAAGACATCTCTTCCGCCAACTGAATTTAAAGTCTGCGAGCCAAATGAAGCTGAACCCGCAAACCCACCTGCAATGTAAACAGTTCGGTCGCTAGCGTAATATTTGACGGTTGCGGCTTCTTCCGCAGAACTGCCACCCGCCTTTACTGCCCAGATGAAATCGCCATTTGTATTCATTTTCGTGACGAAAAGGTCACGCGAGCCACTGCTCGATAAATTAATCGAACCGAACGAGACTGTCCCTTCGAATGCTCCCGTAACAAAACAATTCCCTGCGGGGTCAATGTCAATCGAATTCCCGCGATTAAATCCAAAACCCGGCGCAGATTTTGCCCATTGCCAGATGCCCGAAGAATTAAGTTTTGCTATAAAGATATCCGTATTTGTCAAGCCTGTAATAGTATGAGCGCCGAATTTTGCAGAGTGATAAAAATATCCCGTTACGTAAATATTACCGTTTGCATCCACGGCAATGCCACGACCGTAATCCGCATTTGAACCGCCTGCAGAAACAGCCCAATCCCAGTAACCGTTCTTGTTGAGTTTGGCAACGAAAATATCACGATTGCCTACGGTTCGCAGAGTATCGCCACCAAAAACTATTTCACCTTCGAAAAAGCCCGTAACCAAAACATCGCCTGCGGGATTCATCGCCGATGCTGTTGCTTGGTCATGATTTGAAAAGCCCGTACCGTTCTTCAGAATTTCGGGTTTAAATGCACCTGTCCAATGTTGTGCCTTTAAGCCAAGCGAGGCTATTACGAATAAAAGTAAAAATGTATTCCGAAAGCTCATCTTTTTCACCATACTATAATAGAAAGAGACATAAGTTTTACAAAACTCATGCCATATTATGTTTTAAATTTGACGTTTAAAATCAAAGTTTAATTATATATTTGTATTATGTATTGATTGGAATAAAAATGTACTTAATTCTGCAAATTGAATACGACGGCACAGGCTATTGCGGTTGGCAACGACAAAACAACGCAGTAACCATACAGGGTGAAATAGAAAGGGCTTTTAGAGAAATAACCGGTCTCGATGCCATTTTTATGGGGGCTGGCAGAACTGATGCAGGAGTCCACGCAAGAGAGCAAGTTGCTCACGCATACCTGAACAATGAACTTAATGTATCCGAAGAGCAAATTCCATTTGCACTCAACTCACGCTTAAATTACGATATAAGAATCAAATCTGCCGTGCTGAGAAATGAAAAATTCCATGCTCGTTTTGATGCAACTGCACGTGAGTACGTTTATACAATCGTTACCGATTATTCGGTATTTACAAGACATTTTTGCACCCATGTGCGATATCACCTCAACTTAGAGTTGCTTTTCGATACTGCTGAGATTTTTCGTCGTAAAGCCGATTTTACGACATTTTCCAAATTCAACTCGGATATAACAAACAACACTTGTGATGTAAGTATCAGCCGTTGGGAAAAAATCTCCGATACAATGTTCAGCTATAGAATTAAGTCAAATCATTTCCTTTATGGCATGGTAAGAGCAATAGTTGGAACGATGCTTGACATTAGTAGAGGTAAAAGGACCGTTGAAGACGTCATGAACGCTCTCGAAGCGAAAGACCGTGCTTTGCAATCACCACTTGTAGCTCCCGGTGGCTTAGTTTTGGAAAAAATTTACTACGAAAATTTAATTCTGTAAACATTTTGCGATTTTATCAGTCTATTTTACAGAAATATTATTACATTGTCTAATATATATATACAATCGGAGAAGATGATGAAAAAAGTAAAATATTATATTGTTTACTTCGCATTTGCGAGTTTTGCTATCTTTGGACTTAATTCTTGCGAAAGCACTACGGGCTCAGGTATAAATTTATATTCGCCATCCGACGATGTGGAAATGGGTCGCCAACTTGACGGTGAGATACGCAAAAATTCCGGAGATTATCCCATCTACAACAACCAAGTCGCTCAAAACTACCTTCAAGACATTGTAAACCAAATAATCCAATCTGATGAAATCAAATATCGCGGAGTATTTGACTATAAAGTTGCAATTCTCAATAGCTCGACGATCAACGCATTCGTTACGCCCGGCGGTTACGTCTATGTTTATCGCGGATTATTGAACTTTTTGGATAATGAAGCGACGTTGGCATTTATCTTAGCTCATGAAGTAGCACACGCCGAGCGGCGCCATGCTACACAACGCATGACAAAGCAATTGGGTATGTCAGTTTTATTGAGTGTCGTTCTTGGGAATAATCCTTCGCAATTAGCTGAGATCGCAGGTAACCTTTTAACAGGGCTTGAATTATTACGCAATAGCCGAGAAGATGAATACGAAGCAGATGAATACGCATTCAAATACTTGCTTTCCACTAAATGGTATCCCGGAGCGGGCATCATGTTTTTCGACCAAATCAGCCAAGGAAGCTCTGGAAATGATTTCACTGAATTATTCTCTACTCATCCTCTCGACAATAAGCGAAAAGCGGCATTAAACGACTTAATCAAAAAGCATAATATTGGAGCACCCACCGAAGCTAACATTTTCAGCCAGAAATATCAACAATTTAAAGCGACAATACAATAAGCGCATGGAAGCCATTGACATACTCAACGATGCAATACGCACTAACGGCTCTATGCTTTGCATCGGTTTAGACAGCCAACTCAACAAAATGCCCGGTTTTTTGCAAGCTTACTCCAACGGACTGCTGAATTTCAACTGTTCAATAATTGAAGCTACGCAAGATATCGTATCTTCATACAAGCTCAATTTCGCTTTCTATGAGCAATACGGCGCCGAGGGTTTCGAAATCATGAAAAAGACCTTTGATTATATTCCACGCGATTTGCTGAAAATTGCCGATTGTAAGCGTGGCGACATCGGTAATACATCTTATGCTTATGCTTCGGCTTGTTACGACTACTTCGGAGCTGATGCCGTTACTGTCAGTCCTTACATGGGGCATGATTCTGTCAAATCATTTCTCGATTTTCCCGAAAAGCTCGTTTTTATATTGGCTCGAACATCTAACAGCGGGGCAAATGACTTCCAGAGTCTCGATTGCGGTGGTGAACCTCTTTATGCGAAAGTAGTCCGTAAATGCCTCGAATGGGGAAGTCCGAACAATATCGGATTCGTGGCGGGGGCAACTTTCCCTGATGAATTAGCCAAGTTGCGGTCAATTGCACCCGATAATGTCTTTCTTATACCCGGAATCGGCACTCAAGGCGGCAACTTGAATGCCGTAATGAAAGCAAATAACCACGGCACGGCAATCATTAACGTGTCTCGTGCGATAATATACGCATCCGAATCCGATGACTTCGCCGTTGTTGCTCGTGGCACTGCCGAAAGCTATCGCAAATCCATCAATAATGCTTTGTACGGTTATTAGTGTCAATCATTGAATATCTTTGTCAAGATTGACATAAGTTCATATAAATCTATCGGTTTACTTATATAAAAATCACAGCCAGATTTGATAATTTCTTCTCTCTCGTTGCTCAAAGCATACGCAGTTTCACCTATTATCGGTATATCGGGGCGGAAAGACTTAATCCTCCGAGAGGCTTCCATGCCGTCCATGACTGGCATTCGTATATCCATCAGGACGAGAGCTATATCATCTCTGTTGCGGCAAAATTCTACTGCCTCCATTCCATTTTTAGCATGAATTACTTCAAAACCATTGTCCGACAAAATTGTTCGCAAGAGGATAAAGCTCGTTTCATCGTCTTCTGCGACAAGTGCTACTTTCTTTTCGTCCAAATACTCGCTTATTTTTTTATCAGGGTGTTTCCGCTCTGTTTTTTCTGGCACATAGGGTATTGTAAAATAGAAGTTAGTGCCTTCGCCTACTTCAGACTCGAACCAAATTTTGCCTCCCATTAATTCTACAAGCCCTTTGCATATCGAAAGTCCTAATCCCGCACCTTCAAAATGTCGGGATATGGATAAATCAGTTTGGTAAAATCTGTCGAAGATACGTTCGAAATGCTCTTGTGCTATACCAATACCTGAATCCCGCACACTGAACAGAATTTCGCTGTCTTGGAGCTTGTAGCCGAAGTTGACTTCTCCGTAATCTGTAAATTTGATTGCATTATTCAGCAGATTGGTCAGTATTTGTTGCAATTTTATCGAATCCGATACGATAAATGAAGCCTCATCAGGGAGTTCAACCGAATGAGTCAATCTTAGTGACTTCATCGTCGCTTGTGTATAAAAGAAATCATATAAGTCGTAAACTACGCTGTTTAGCGCAAATGGCTTATTTACGATATTCATTTGCCCAGTATCTATTCTTGAAATATCGAGCACGTTACTTACGATTTCGATTAATCTTTTTCCGCTCAGTTGGATAATTTTCGTAAATTCAGCCCGCTCCTCTTTGGTTAAAGTCTCGTCTTTCAAAAGTTCCGAAAATCCTATAATGCCATTTAGAGGTGTGCGGATTTCATGCGACATGTTTTGGAGGAATGCTGTTTTCAGTCTGTCGCTTTCTTCAGCCTTTTCCTTGGCTTGCAATAGTTCGTTGTGTAGTTTTTTCATTGATGTAATATCTTGGCGAACCCCAATCATTCTTGATGGTTTGCCTTGTTTATCCCATTCTACTATTGCTCCGATAGAGCGTAGCCATTTCCATTCGCCGGAATATGTTTTTATTCTAAATTCCGCATCGTAAATGCTCTTATCGCCGGCGGTATGAGCCCGAAATTTCTGCCTCATCTCATCAACGTCGTCCGGGTGAACGTCGGCAAGCCATCTGTCGCCGTATTCTTGGAATGTATCGGGATTGTGCCCAAGCATTGTTGCGTATTGTGAATTCACCTTAGTATCGCCCGTAGTTATATTCAAATCGAATATTCCCAAATGCCCTGCAAAAATAGCCAACTGGAGACGTTCTTGCTCTTTTTTGAGAAGCAACTCGGCAAGTTTGCGTTTTGTAATGTTTTCATGTGCAATGACGGCTTTCTTTTCTTCGGGAAACTTCGTGACTCTTACTACAAACCACCTGTTTTCAGTTGGTGAATGACAAGGATATTCCATTTCGTAGCTTGGGATTTGGTCGTTTAAAACTTCTCTGATTTTTTCAGCGAGTCGCAAAGCATCTATTCTCTCATCGCCTTTTGCATTAGTACAGGCATCAAGATAATTGGAGCCCTCGGTTACGTTCGACAGCATCGCATTATTCTCAACGGCAAAATTAATCCATGCCTTGTTAACTGCCTCGACGGTACCATCTTGATTTACTATGGCTATATGTGCCGATAAGCCGTTTAATGTATTTCGGGCTAATTCTTCGGAGCGTTTAAGGGTATCTAAGGTCTTTTTCTTTTCCGTTATATTTCTCGACACGGCAAGTATTCTGCCTTCGCCTCCGATATTTGTCTTCTGTAGAGATACTTCTACCCAAAATGCTTCGCCGCTTTTCTTTCTTGCAAGCCATTCAAATATTTGCGGACCTTCGTTGATGGCTTTGCGGATATATTCTAATTTCTTATTTACGGTATTTTCATCCTTATTTGCAGACCTGTCATCAGTCGTTGTGTTCTTTAATTCGTCGAAATCGTCGTATCCGTACATTTCAAGCATAGCTCGATTTGCATCAATCACTTTTGTCGTTTCGGCATCAAGTATGGAAATCGCTTCTTTTGTGGAATTAAATATTTCGCGATAATTGCGTTCGCTTTCTTCGAGTGCTTTTTCGGCATGCTTTCTTTGAGTTATGTCCGAAATGACGGTCGCAAAGAAGCCCGGCTTGGGTGAAAAAGCCAATACATCGAAATATTTTCCGATTGCACGAGCATAATTTTCAAATTTGCAGGGTTGCCCGGATAGAGCGACCTTGCCATAAGTATCAATCCAAAACTGCTCTACATCGGGTATAACTTCTCTTACGTTCTTGCCTATTACGTCTTTTGATAACAGTCCCGTTATGTTTTCGAAGCCCGGATTTACCTCAATAAATCTATAATCTATGGGAATGCCGTCATCATCTAAGACAATCTCATGCAGGGCAAATCCTGTTACCATATTTTCAAACAGTAATCTATATTTTTCTTCGCTTTCTCTCAATCTTTGCCTTGCTTCATATGCTTGAGTAACATCGGAGAATACAAGCACGACTCCTCTGATATCTTCATCAATATCCTTGATTGGTGCGGCACTGTCAGAGATGTTAATTTCGTTGCCGTTTCGCGATAAAAGCAGCGTATGATTCGATAAACCTATTATTTCGCCTGTTCTAAGCACCCTATCGACCGGACTCTCGATTGGCTCTCGTGTAGAGGCGTCAATAATTCGGAATGCTTCATCAAATTGCATTCCCGTTGCTTCTGCTTTGGTATATCCGATTAACCTTGCGGCGACGTGATTCAAACCCGTTATTATGCCGTTACGGTCGGTCGAAATTACACCATCACCAATAGAATTGAGCGTTATCGCAAGCTCCTCTTGTGCTTCGAGTAGCGCAAGTTGCACCCGCTTAAAATCTGTTATATCTTGGAAAGAACCTCGCACTCTTACTACTTTTCCATCAACCATTTCCGGATGACCAATGCTTCTTACCCATTTTTGCTCTCCCTTAGCAGTAATCATCTCAAGCTCGAGGTCGTAGGGTTTGCCGTATTTTATTGCATCGTTAACTGCTTTTTCAATGATTTGGCGAGAACCGTTTACATAAAAGCTTAGTCCTATTTCGACATTTGCAGGGTCGTCAGGTTCGAGTCCATGTATTCTTGCGGTCTCTTCTGTCCAAGTTCCTTCTAAGGTTTGTGCATCGAACTCCCACCCGCCGACTTTTGCTATTGCTTGTACTTCACGCAAAAGTTGTTCTTTCTCTTTGAGTGTCAGCTGGTACCGGCGTTCTTGTTCGTACATTTCGCGGTATAAATCTCTCTGCCGTGAGCGATACATATAAGATGTTCCAGTGACAGCAAAGCCCAAAAACATCACGGTAAGCAGTCCTATAAACAGTATTCTTTCGTTAAATTCAGCGAATGCTTCGCTTTTAGAAATTTTAGTTAGCAAAAACCACTGCGTTCCCGGCACATTCACCGCAAATGCCAAAACAGGTGCACCGGCATAGTCAATGCCCTCCGTATGCCCCTCATATCCAAATGCAGCCTTCACAGCCGGTACATCTAAGTGCGTTAGGGGTATTGTCGTTGCGTATTCATCATTTTGTCTTGTGCGCAATCGAGTTATGTGCCTTATGCTGTCGCCTTGTTTCTTCACAAGCATTGACTCTGCTGTTTCGGTTGGCACGGGCCACTGCTCAACAATCGGAAAGAGGATTTTTTCCGGATTAACCCTCATAATAATAACTCCGAAAACTTCCCCTTGGCTGTCATAAAGCGGTGCAAATACTTCAAAGCGGATTGTATCATGCACTTTTGAATAATAAAAATCCGAAAACACGACTCTTTTTTCTGTAACCGCAGTGATGCAGTATTTAAGTGTTGTACTATCTATTGTATCATCTCGATTATCAACCCCGAGAATTTTCTTGCCATTTTTATCGATTAAGAGCATATCATGATAGTCATATAGCTCTACGAATGTTCTCATTCTTTTAAGGATATCTTTGCCAAGCTCGCTATCATTTTGCTCATCAATATATCTTTTGACCGCCATCGTAAAAAACGGCGAATCACCCAGAACCGCAGCATCGCCCTTTCGAGCCTGCAACCATGCGTGCAATTGGTGTAATTTAATTTTGTTGACTGACTCAAGCAATATTTTCCTTGCTTGCAAAGTGGCTTTATATTCAAAAAGATAAAACTGGTATGCTCCAATCGCTAGAAGAACAGTGGCGACAACAACAATTACAATCAAATTTCGCTTATTTTTCAAAGTGCTTTTTATTTTATCCTTCATTTTTATTGAACTCCTTGTTGAATATAAAGTGCAAAATTATCATTTTTTCATTTAACGTACAAAATTTAATGTACAAACACGATACTTGGCAGAACACGCAGACTATATATAATTATTTTTATATGCAATAATACGGTTTCCGTCAAAGGCTGGAAATTGAACGAATAATGATAGTGGGTTGCGTGGCATTTATTTTTGCAAATAGAATGCTTTGCTTAAAGTTATCTCAATAGTTCATTAAAGGCATCCAAAGATAAGCCGCTTTGTCTAATTATTGCTCTTAAAGAGCCTCTATCTAAGGTTTTATGTTCGGGAACTGAAATTTGACTAAAGGATTTCTCACGTCGGATAATAATATGGTTTCCTTTCTGTCTCACGAACTTGTAAGCTGCTTTTTGCAATGCACTTATGCGCTCGGTACCTGAAATGGATGACAACTCTTTCATACTATGGCTAACATTGAATCAAAGTGTTCTTCTGGAACGGGTAAATTGTCATCAATAAGAGTTGCGATATAGAGTTCAATGGCTTTCTTAATGTTTTGTAATGCAATTTCCTTAGTTTTACCTTGGCTTATACATCCCGGTAAAGAGGGGCACTCGGCGACCCAATAACCATCCACACCCTTTTTTAAAAATACTTGCCTCATAGTAGCTCCTTAGTAATTATACAAGTTTATAAATGTATATTCAGTCAAATTATTTTAGATGTCCTCCATCTATTAAAATTTTTGGGTGCTTTATCCAATACAAGCCCTCATCGAGTTGTCTTGGTTTCCCTCTTTCTCGGCGGGACGACGCCGTCGGGCGATATAGTGGCGATTTCCTGAAAGTTATTCGCTTACTTTTTTTGCGGGATTATGGAGAAATATCGAAGCAATACGTTTATTTTTCGTAGAATTTATGTCAAGTTCATATATTATTTGTCTAATTTGAGTAGCTCTTCGATAATAATGGGTGAAATTCTAAAATTCGTTTTTTGTAGCTTTGTCAAAATAGGTTTTAATGAACTGATTATGCCTTTCTCTTTCAATTTATAAATTATACCTAATGTGCCTGTATAACGCAATAATAATTTATCGGCAGCTTTTCTTGCCTTTAAATCATCTATGACTAACAATGAGAATTCAGTTTCAAGAGCCAAAGCAATCGAGCTTGCTTCACCAATATCAAGTTGGGAACTTAATTCATGCATCTTTTGCGTGTTTTTTACTTCTCTGACCTCGACCCAATCAGGATTTAACATTGATACTTCTTGATTGACTTCTGAACTGATTATGATTTTTTCATATAGTTCATGCAAAACATCTAATTCTTGAATTTTACGAAGAACAATTAAACAGCTTGAGTCAACTATTACAGTTTCAGGCATTTGCTATGTCAGAATGTAAATCTACTGTTGATTTGCTGAATACCGAAACCCCATAATTACCTAACATTTCGATAAAAATATCTTTAGGAATGCCGGCTAATTTTGACGCTTGACCCAACGAAAGTCTTCCGTCTTCGTAGAGTTTTGACGCGATAATCATCAGCAATTCATTCTCTTTTATCTCTATCTCATCAGGCAGTTGCAATTCAATAGTTTTCATTTACAGTCTCATATTTTATTAAAGCTACGTATCTTGGGTATTATTATTTTTTAATTCTTTAAGGTATTTACTCGTATTATTTCATTATGTCTATTACCCCGACGTGACTCCCGCCAAAAGAGGGAAAAATCCCCCTTAATCCCGTTCTTGTGTGGAGGCGCCGGGTGATATAGTTGTGATTTTCTGACTGATGAGGCAGTTGACTTAGCAATAGAATACATAAAAGAAAAGGTTGTAGGTCAAACATGCTTTGCTGACTGTCTTCATATAGTATTAGCAACAATTAGTCGAGCAGACTTTTTAGTAAGTTGGAACTTCAAACATGTTGTAAGCATAGAAAGAATAATGGGTTACAACTCAATAAATATTAGAAATGGTTATAAACAATTAGAAATTCGTTCACCAAGAGAATTTGAAAAATATGAAAGCGATTGAAAAAACCTTTGATGCTGTAAATTTCATGCGTCAACAAAGAGTTGAATTAAGTGAGAAGTTAGCAAAAATGACCAAAGAAGAGATTTTGTAATATCAAAATTGGTATGTTGAGCAAGAACGTTATCTGATTCGTCAGTAATTTCTACTGCCTGCATAATTATAAATGGATTAGGTGCCGCAAACAATGGTGGGATTATAATATAACATTTTGTGCATTCACAATTCCCCGGTTTAGGCAGGTCATCAAAAGGGTCGCATCCGCAGCCACCAAAGGAAATTGATATAATTGCAACAATTGCGAGAAAGA
>CAZWXI010000056.1:0-21008 GCA_964637845.1 uncultured Hyphomicrobiales bacterium
TGCCATGCTAAGTAGCGATGTCATAACTGAAATCGTAACAATAATTCGATTTAAGTAAATATTCCTCAGCCCTTCCACCTGAAGGGCTTTTTTCTTTCTTTATAAGGCGTATTGGTTCATTTTTACCCGCTCCAAAGATGAAAAATTATTTGTCATGACATATAAAATATTATCATACAGCATTCGTACTGTATAAATATATTTTTTGATATGTATAGATAATTATTTTTTTGTAATCAATATATAAGGAATTATTATGAGTAGAATCATAGGAATTACCGGTGCTACCGGCTCTCAAGGCGGAAGTCTTGCACGAGCAATTTTGAACGACCCTCAGAGCGACTTTAAAGTTAGGGCTGTTACACGTAACCCGCAATCTGAAAATGCCATTAAATTGGCAGAAATGGGAGCGGAAGTCGTCCAAGCCGATTTGGATGATGTTAACAGCTTGCGAAATGCCTTCGATGGTGCTTACGGTGTATTCTGTCTTACAAATTTTTGGGAGCATTCTTCACCGGAAAAAGAAATCGAACAAGCAGGAAATTTAGCTCAAGCATGCAAAGATACAGGTGTCAATCATGCTGTTTGGTCAACTTTCAATGATACACGAAAGTGGGTACCACTTGATGACGACCGTATGCCGACTTTGCAAGGGAAGTACAAAGTGCCTCATTTTGACTCCAAAGGGGAAGCGAATTTAAAATTTGCTGAACTCGGAGTTCCGACCACATATTTACTGACTTCTTTTTATTGGGAAAATCTTATTTTCTTCGGAATGGGACCACAACGCGGACCTGATGGAGTCTTGGGTATAACCATGCCCATGGGCGATAAAAAACTACCGGGTATATCGGCTGAAGATATTGGTAAATGTACGTACGGTATTTTCAAAAGAGGTGATACTTATATTAACAAATCAGTTGGAATTGCAGGCGAACATTTGACAGGGTACGAAATGGCTTCGGCTTTGACAAAAGCCGTCGGACAAACTGTACGCTACAATGATGTGCCGGCAGATGTTTATCGCGGATTCGGGTTCCCAGGATCTGATGACTTGGGAAACATGTTCCAGTTCAAGCGTGACTTTAACGATATGTTCTGCGGCGAGCGTAATTTGGACGAATCGTATGCACTCAATCCCGATATACTTACTTTTGACAAATGGTTAAGTTTAAATGTATCAAGAATTGCGATTCCGGAATAATTTAAGATTTTAAAATCAATTACGATTTTAGATTTTTCTTTTTTAGGACAGGCACGTCAGTCTGTCCTTTTTTGTTAATATATGATGAACTCGCCCCGGCCCGCTCCAAAGGAGGTGGCAGATTTCATTTCCACGTTGTTGGGAGTTTACCCGTGAGGTATTCGTCTAACTCTGCGTATGTGAACTTGACTTGGAGCGTTGGCACGTTGTTTGTATCGAGCATAAGGAATGCGATTCCCTCGGGGAGGATGTAAAAGTTCTGGTTGCCGATTGTATTAACGGGTAGGTATTTAATGTTTTCGTCGCCGTATTTTTCGGCAAATCTGCCGTTAACAAGTTTTTGCCAATCGCCTTTCAGGATTTTGTCGGTAGTAATGAGCGCCTCTGAGTTGTTGTCGAAGTTAGCTATGAAATCGCCAATTTTTTCTGCTTCGCCGTCAGTTTTGATTGAGCCTTGCAGATGTACGCTAACGATGTTGCGGTCGTTCATTTTGATGTCGGTCATAATCCTGTAATTTTTCTTTGGTGGGTTTTGGTTTTGGATATCATCGGCAATTGACTGGAATTGCTTGATGACTTCGTCGAGGTACTCTATGACGGATTTATTGCCTGAGGCGATGAAACTGCCGACGTATTTTGCAACGGCGTCATCGAATAATTTATTGTCAATTTTGGGATAGTTTATCGTTATGTATAGGAGCATCCCGAAATCGGGTTTACGAACGTCGTTGCGTTTTGTAAAGAGTTCAATTTTCGTGGCGTCCTTGTAGTTTTCTCTGAGTGAAAACTGAACGTTGGTGTTGTTGAAATTGTTCTGATGTGAGCCATCGAAGTTCGAACCAGCAAGCACACCACTGAGATTTTCGATGGCTTCGGCGCCAACTCCGACTTCTTCGCCCATGATTTCAAAATACGCATATGTGCCGGCAAGGGTACTTCTACCGCCGAATTCTTTGGTTTCGGGGTTTTCTTTTATATAATAATTTCCGCGTAAACCTCCTGCTTGGAAGGCGAGGTTCACGACCATGGTTTGTCTGCCGTATTTGCCTTCGTATCTTCTGTAGAAAGTTCCTTGTGCAAATGCGGCAAACTCTACCGCTAGAAATATTGCTAAAATCAGTATTGTACGTGTTGTCAGCATCTCAAAAACTCCTATTATGTAATATAATTTGACAAAACAATAAATTATTTTAATTCTTGTGACGAATGAAATAACTTTTCGGTATGAGATTTTTTCGTAAATTTGATTTTAAAAGTTTTTGATTTTACATTTTAAATTCATTTTGTTGAATTCTATGATTAATCAAGGCTGATAGTAGTATTGAAGGTATTATCAAGAGGTTGACATAAATGTTTAATTTATTTTTTAGGGGTTTGATATGAAAAAAGTCTTACTTGCGGGACTAATCTTGGTCTTTGTGGCACAATTTCTATATTCCGAAGATGTGAATTTCGGATACGATGCAAACGGGAATAAGTATGTAAGAGGGGTGCTGAAACTCAAATTATCGGAAGAGGCATCAATCCGTTCGTTTACGATGTCGGGGAGTTCGCACTTGAACGAATTTACGGGAATTGCTTCAATTGACGACAAATTGAGGGCTTTCGGAGCGTTCAAAGCAGAGCGTACTTTCGGGGAAATCCGCCCGAACTACAAACTTATAACGGAAGAAAACAGCGAGGAAGCAAACAAGTACGCAAAGGTACTTGAGCGGTATTTAACCGTACATTTTGATGAATATGCGGACCACGCTGGGGTGATTGCGTCGCTAATGAATGACGATCACATCGAAATTGCCGAGCCCGTTTGGGTATATGAGGCGTTCAGTGTGCCGAATGACCCGTCCTACGGCGAGATGTTCCAATTTTCTCAAATACAAGCCCAACAAGCATGGGCTGTTCATAAGGGCGAAAACGGCGTTAAGCAAGTCGTCATTGGTATTCATGATTCGGGCGTGGAGTGGTTCCATCCTGATTTATTGCCGAACCTTTGGATTAATGAAGCGGAATGGACGAATAAGAATGAGCCGATTTTTATTACTCAGGGTAATCGCTTGGTTATCAATCCTGCGGCTGTTGACGGCAGGGATACAGATGGTAACGGCTATGTTGACGATGTTATTGGATACAATTTCTATACTGTTGATGGGACGCCTGCGAATGACCCGAACGGTTCTACCGCAAACAGGCACGGTACGCACGTTGCAAGTATTGCCGCAGGTGCTACAAATAATGGCGTAGGTGTGGCTTCAATCAGTTGGAACGTGAAATTTGTCGGCACTAAGCATAGTCACAATAGCTCGGGGCAGTATTTGTATAATGTTGACCAGGGGTTGATATATATGGGCGCAATCGGTGTTGACGTTATTAATATGAGTTGGGGTGGTGGCGGATTCTCCTATGTATTGCTGGATATTTTCAATTATCTAAATTCGCTGGGTATTACTTTAGTAGCCGCTGCGGGTAACGGTAATAACGACCATTTCTTCTTGCCTGCTTCTTATCCTCATGTAATATCAGTAGCTTCGGTTACCTCTCAGGATAGAAAGACTTATTATTCGACTTATGGTCATGCGGTTGACGTTGCGGCTCCGGGTGGAGACGTTACGGTTGACGGGGGGATTTTGGCGGCAGTGCCTTTCAAAACTTATGCAAGGTTCCAAGGTACTTCGATGGCGTCGCCTTTGGTGGCGGGGCTTGCGGGGTTGATTAAATCCTATCGTCCGAATTTGTCTCCTAAGGAAATCGCCCGACGTATCGCAGGTTCAGCGGAACCGATTGACGGGATTAACCCTTCCTTTGTCGGTAAATTGGGCGAGGGCAGAATTAATGCTTATCGTGCTTTGACCGGGAGTGATTTTACGTTCAGGAAACCTCTACGGCTTTACCCGCTGAATAAACAAATTTTGGACGAAGACGGCAATAATTTAGTAGAGCCGGGCGAAGTTATAACTTTTAGAACCCTTATGGTGAATTTCAATAAGTTCCATGGCGCCGAGAATGTAATTTTCAGACTAAAATCGGATGACCCTGATATCATCGTTTATCCAGATTCTTGGGAAGGGTATATGCTCGCTGGCGAT
Organism: uncultured Hyphomicrobiales bacterium; assembly: GCA_964637845.1. GTDB lineage: Bacteria > Bacteroidota > Ignavibacteria > Kapaibacteriales > UBA2268 > PGYU01. The sequence goes on from CAZWXI010000056.1 coordinate 4,288, forward strand.
GACCAGATTATGCTCCAAAGTCGCATGAGAGCAGAAGTCAAAGCTACTGCAAAACCCAAAATTGCACGAGTTTATATACAAATCGAAACAGATGCTGAAATGCTGAACCCCGATATTATCGAATTTGAAGTGATTATTGCGGGTGGGGTGCTGGTCTATCAGCCGCGAGCTGCCTCCAATTTCCAAAGTGGCGAATACTTTAAGCAGTACCTTGAAGCAAATAATTATGACGTGGTTTATACAAATAAAGCTCCTTCGACCTTCAACGGTTTCAAGGCAGTTTTCATCAGTTACGGGCATTATTCGGAAACTCCCGTATATACCCTGGCGCAAAATGAAGCGGCTAATATTTACTACTATTTAGGAAATGGAGGCAGGGTATATATCGAAGCATCGAGCCATTTCTCGCAACAGTTCTACGGTACGCTTGGCTTTGGTTCCTACATGGGCTATTTATTTGGTTTGCAACAGGCTCAATATTCATCAGGCGCAAATCCGATAAGCCAGTTCAGAGGAATGTCAGGAACATTTGCTCAAGGGCTTACGTTTTTCAGCACGACTCAACCGCTTACTACACAAACGGACAGGTTTGTGCCGAATGCTTCAATGGGCGGGTTCGCACTATTCGAAAATGCCGGATGGGGAAATGCTGTGATAGCTTGCAACAGCCCATCGGGTCATAGGACGGTAATTTCGAGCTACTCTTTGGGTAAACTTGTTGATGCGTCTTGTCCATCGAAACGTGACGTGGTGATGGCGAAAATACTCGAGTTCTTCGGACTTACTCCGCCGATTGTAGTCGAGGTACCGGATTTGACGACATGCCAAGGCGCCCCTGTCGTAATTGGCGAAAATTTCGCGACCGATTGCATGACTGGCGTGTTCAAGAATATGGCAGTTAGTGGTGGCTCAGGTAATTTCAGGTATAGTTGGCACCCTTCGACGTCGCTTTCGAGTGCAACCGTAGCAACGCCAACGGTGGTAAATCCCGTAAATAGTGTTACCTACACGCTTACTGTTACCGATATCATTTCGGGTGCCGTCGGAACAGGCAAAATGCATCTGACGGTAATGAGAGCGCCCACGGTTAATATTCCTATGACCCGAACCATACCGAATAGCACTGTTTTTAATCTTTACAGCTTAATTACAAATTACAGTGCTGATGTAAGCTACTATTGGTACACGGACAGAGGCGTATTACTGAGTTATGCTCAAGCAAGCAATTGGTTGGCAAGACCGGGTATATATCGTCTTGATGTGGTGGGAGTAAGTGCCGATGGTTGTAGTAGCTCGCCCAGAAGAATCATTATCACAGTGCCGTTCCGCAAGGGAGCCGTTGAGGACTATATAGCGGGCGATAACGGCTATATCGCAATGCTTGCTTATCCTAATCCTGTTAACGACGTGATAAACATATCGGCTCAATTTGGTGCTGAAAGTATTTCAACACTTAAAATCATGAATATTGCAGGCGATTTGTTGCTGACAGTTAATTTTAAATCATCGCTCTGGCTTGATGAGCAAATTAATCTCGGTAATTATTCCGCAGGCACTTATATTATTGTACTCGAAAACGAGTTTGATAAAGTGTCAAGCAAAATAATCAAAAAATAGTTTTAACATAGACCTCCTCGTAATAGCTCCTGTTTTCGGATGGGAGCTTTTTTGTTAATTAAATTTCAAGTTTGGTTAATATTTCTTAACTTATTGGATTATATGAAATTAAATATTTATTTTTGGATTAATATATTTTTGGGAAGCCATAGATGAATAATAAAAATGAAGGAGATATAAATCAATCTGAGCATCGAGTGTCTTGGTACGAGGCATTAGACAAAGCAACGAAAGCACTTCTTGCCGATGATGCGAAGTATTTTATTCATCAGTCATTGTCAACGCCTTGCATGAATATAGTCGAGGCGTGCGAAGGCATTTATTTGTATGATGGTACTGGCAGAAAGATAATGGATTTCCACGGCAATAACGTGCATCAGGTAGGCTATAGGAATCCGAAAGTAATTGCAAGCATAAAGGCACAATTGGACACATTGCCATTTTCACCACGGAGATATGCTAATCGCCCTGCAATGCAGCTTGCCAAACGGCTTTCGGAGTTAAGTTATGGAAACAGTAAGGTACTGTTTGCACCTGGCGGGACAAGTACCGTAGGCATCGCGTTGAAGTTAGCCCGAATTGCAACCGGACGGCATAAGGTTCTGACTTTTTGGGATTCATTCCATGGCGCTTCGCTCGATGCCATTTCTGTGGGAGGCGAATCTCAATTTCGTAGCAATATTGGTCCATTGCTCTCCGGAGTGGAGCATGTACCGCCGCCGACTACGTACAGAAAGCTATGGGAATATGACGAAGACCACAATGCTTATGCCGATTATATCGAATATGTTGTCGAAAAGGAAGGTGATTTCGGGTGTTTCATAGGCGAAACTATCCGGAATACTGATGTGCAAATACCTTCGCTGAATTTCTGGGGGCGGGTACGTGATATTTGTACAAAGCACGGTATAGTACTTATTTTGGACGAAATCCCGATTTGTCTGGGGCGGACGGGTAAGATGTTTGCTTACGAGCATTACGGGATTAAGCCCGATATTTGCGTAATTGGCAAAGGGTTGGGCGGTGCAGCAATTCCGATTGCGGCTGTAATAGCAGATGCGAAATTAGATGTTGCAGAGCATATTTCCGTCGGGCACTATACGCACGAGAAAAGTACTCTCGGTACGGTGGCAGGTCTGGCAGTGCTTGATTTCATCAAGGAGCGGAATTTGCTTGCTTACGTTGTTGAAATGTCGGAATATTATCATCTTCGCTTATCGGAATTAATGAGTAAATATGAGATTGTCGGCGATATAAGAGGTATTGGGTTGTTATGGGGCGTAGAAATTGTCCTGAACAAAGGCAGTCGTGAGCGAGCAAGCGAGAAAGCCGAGCAAATCATGTATGAATGCCTCCGCAACGGGTTGAGTTTCAAAGTCTCGCAAGGTAATGTAATTCAGTTATCTCCCCCTTTAATCATTTCAAAGGAACAATCCGAGATAGCTTTCGAAATTTTGGAAAATGCTATAAAAAAATATGAGGTGTAATTATGAAAAGCAAAAAAGACAAATTACTCTTTACGCCTGGGCCGCTGACTACAACGGATACGGTAAAAGTAGCGGGGTTCAGGGATTTGGGTTCGCGTGATTATGAATTCATCGGCGTGGTCAATGATATACGCAACGATTTGCTCGAAATTGCGGGCGTATCGAAGGACGCGGGTTGGGAAGCGGTTATAATGCAAGGTTCGGGTACTTTTGGGGTGGAATCAGTGCTTAGTTCTGTAATTCCGCCGAAGGGGAAAGTGTTGATTTTGATTAATGGAGCATATGGTTACCGTATGGCGAAAATTTGTGAAATTCACAAAATTGAACACTCTATTATCACCACACCCGAAAACGAAGTGCCGAATCTTGAAGAAATCAATAAACTCATTGCAGTTACCCCAGGATTAACTCATCTTGCGATTGTACATTGCGAGACCACGACGGGGATTATTAACCCTGTAAGCGAATTTGGCAAGCTCGCTCAAAAATGGGGATTGACTTATATCGTTGATTCGATGAGTATTTTCGGAGCTACTAATTTGACGGTAGATGAAATCGGGGCGGACTTCTTAATAGCCTCTTCGAATAAGTGTATACAAGGCATACCGGGCTTTTCGTTTGTAATTTGCAAAGCCTCTCAACTGATTATGACAAAAGGTATTGCCCGTACGCTAAGTCTCGACCTTTATTCACAATGGATTAATCTCGAAAGCACCGGGCAATTTCGCTTTACTCCGCCAATTCAATCGCTTCTGTCGTTCAAGCAAGCAATTAATGAATTGAAAAAAGAAGGCGGTCCAGCGGGCAGAGAAAAGCGTTACCGGAAAAATAACGAGATTTTACGCGAAGGAATGATTAAGCTCGGATTTGAGGAATATCTCAATAGTAATGCGGGATATATTATTACTTCATATTTATATCCTGAAGCGACAAATTTTGACTTCAATCGATTTTACGCAAAACTGAATGAGCGTGGAATGGTTATTTATCCGGGAAAATTGTCCCAAGCTGATTGCTTTCGTATAGGAAATATTGGAGATTTACATCCTTCGGACATGGAAGTTTTGCTTAAACATATTGCAGAAGTCAAAGAAGAAATGGTCTTCTAAAGAAAATGAGTTTGACAAAAATATTAAATGAATGGCAGAGCCGCAAGCCGGCTCTATTTGTCATATATGCAATTATTGCGTCATTTGCCACATATTCGTGTATGTACGCATTTCGCAAGCCATTTGCGGCGGCTACATTCGATGACCTTAGTTTTTTCGGTATAGACTACAAGATTTTGCTTATCGTAGCGCAAGTTATCGGCTATACAATGTCTAAATTTGCGGGCATAAAAGTTGTATCGGAGATGGGCAGCAACAAGCGAGTTATCGGGATTCTGGTGCTAATTGGGACTGCGGCTATTTCGTTGCTTTTTTTCGGCTTAGTACCTGCGCCGTATAATATATTTTTCATGTTTTTGAACGGTATTCCGCTCGGTATGGTTTGGGGGCTTGTATTTAGCTTTCTCGAAGGGAGGCGTTTTACGGAAGTGCTCGGAGCGGGGCTCTCGGTATCGTTTATTTTTTCGTCGGGTTTTGTAAAAACTGTTGCTATGCTGTTTTTGCAAGCTGGGGTGTCGGAATATTGGATGCCGCTGTTTTCGGGGCTTGTTTTTGTGCCAATTTTGTTGATTTCGATTTATTTATTAGGCAAAGTGCCCGCACCCGATGAGCGTGACATTGCTCAAAGGACAAAACGAGAGCCGATGGATGCCTCGCAAAGATGGCAATTCTTCAGGGATTTTGCTCCAGGGCTGGCGATATTGATTGTGGCATATGCGATGTTGACGGCATTTCGAGATTTCCGCGATAATTTTGCGGCTGAAATCTGGCGAGCAGTAGGCTATGGTGACTCGGCAGAGATATTTACTTTGACGGAAATTCCCGTATCGCTTGTTGTTCTGGCGATAATGGGAGCATTGTTTGTGATAAAAGATAATTTCAAGGCGTTGATTGTTTCGCATATTATCATCGGTGGCGGAATAGCACTGACGGGAATTTCTACATTGATGTTCCAATCGGGGATAATATCTGCACCATTGTGGATGATACTTGTCGGAGCGGGATTGTATTTCGGCTATGTTCCCTATAACAGTATGTTTTTCGACCGTCTGATAGCGACTTTTAAACGAGTATCGAACGTGGGCTTTTTGATTTATTTAGCTGATTCATTCGGTTATTTGGGAAGTGTCGGAGTTATGTTTTTTAAGAATTTCGGTAGAGCGGAGCTTAGTTGGCTCGACTTCTTCATCAATTCGTGCTATTCGATGTCTATTGCCGGGACATTGCTCCTAATAGCTTCTATAATTTATTTTTCTGTCAAATATAAATTACATACAAGCGTTGCTAAGGACGTTGCCATCGTAACAAGTTATAGCGATAAGTGATTATGCCGGCTTTATGAATAAATCCGATATTATAAAAAAGAAAATTTCAGAACTGGTTGATTTAAAGTTTCCTAAATATGGAAAACACCTGTTCGGTTCGAGAGCAACAAATAAACATCACCGATATCCTGATTGGGATTTCCTTGTGCCTTTTGATTTAAAACAAATAACTCATGAGATAGAAGTAAAATTGCTTGGCGACTTTTGCGAGATTGAATTAGGAACCCGCGAAGTTTTGTCCCCAATTATTTATATTTATGAAGACTGGCACAACTTGTGAAAAGGGGCACCATTATTTGAAAATATTCCCGGGCATGGTATAAAATTTAAAATGTAAATCTAATCGTGAATAAACACAACACGTATATCGAAAAAATTTTAACCAAACTACCAGCAGAATTAGCTGGGGCAATCAGCATGATACTAAATCGTATGCAAAGCGAGCCGTTAAAAGCTTCCGTTGCGGCATTTGACCTTGATTGGACTTTGCTGAACGGGGATGTTGCCGAGTCTGCGTACTTGCATTTACTCAGCATTGGTCACCGGTTCCCGATGACTTGGCAGGATTACATTAATATGCTTGATGAGGGCAAGTGCGGCGAAGCATTTGTCGGAATGGTCGAATCAATGGCGGGGCTGAATGTCCGCTCACTCTATAATTCGTGCGATTATGCGATAAATCATCCCGATAGCATAATACGATACGAAATCGGTACGGAAATAATCGAGCTTCCCGCACCAAGCATCAACCGAACGATGTATGAACTGATTGCAATACTCAAACTTGCGGGATTTCGTATTACCGTTATATCGGCATCGCCTCATTATGCTGTTCGATATGTCACGACGAAATATTTTGGCTTAAATCCGCAATATTGCTATGGTATCAGGGTGGCACTCGATGTTGACGACAATTATAACGAATTTCTCGCTTCGGAGGTTATCCCGCCCGTAACTTGGGGCGTAGGTAAGACCGAAGTTCTCAGGAAAATTGCCGGAGATTTACCGATTATGCTTGTTGCGGGTGATTCTGAGGGTGACGTCCCGATGATGAACATGCTTGCTGACGACGGATTGGCTATCATACGGCAATCTCCAATGACAAACATTGAAGGAATATCAGAACAGTTAAAACCGCAATACTTAAGAATCATTATCTGATTTCATTTTTTCGTATTTTCGTAGTAAATTAAACATTAATAGTGTAAATCATTTAACGGAGATAGCGTTATGATACCCGAAAACGTAAGACTTTTCTTGGACGAGAAGGAAATTGCACTTGCGGGATTATCCGCGGACAAGAATTCCACGAGCTACATGGTTGAACAGGCATTGCTGGCAAGAAATCACATTGTTCACGGTATAAATCCGAAATTTGAAACAGCCGGCAACCGCTATCGAGAAATCAATGAATTGCCCGAGCATCTCAAAGCAATTGTCATTATGACGCCGAAAGAGCATGTCATGCGAAGTGTTAATGAATCTCTTATGAAGGGATTTGAGAAGTTTTGGCTTTATTTGGGCGTGTCGTCAGTCGAAGTAGAGAAACTGCTCAGGGTCGAAAATAAAATATATGTACCGAACAGATGTGTGCTTATGTACCTTCAGCCTGTACGAGGAATTCATAAATTCCACTCGTTTGTGCACAATTTGTTTAATCTTGATAAAAAATTTGAGGTAACGCATGTTTGAGTTTGATATTAAAGTATATGGAGCAAGTCCTACGGGTAATTATCGCGAAGTCCGTAGTCCGTATGACGGAAGAACAGTTGGCAAAGTAGAAGTCCCCGATGAGCAGGGAATTGAGCAGGCAATAGTCAATGCCGTCAACTATTTCGGGAGTGATATGCGGCGAATGCCGGCATATCGAAGAGCGGAAATTCTTTATGCGGTAGCGGAAATGCTTAGACGTGACCATGAGATGCTGGCTCATCTTATTGCTGCAGAAGGCGGTAAACCCGTAAAAGATGCACGTGTCGAGGTGACCCGCGCTGCAAATACAGTAAAAATGTCGGGCGACGAAGCTCTTCGGCTAAATGGTGAGCAATTGACAATGGACAGAGCGAAGGGTTCGGAAAATCACATAGCCTTTACGGTAAAGCAGCCTCTTGGGGCTGTGCTTGCCATCAGCGCTTTCAATCACCCCATAAATTTGATTTGCCATCAAGTAGCCACAGCATTTGCCGCAGGCAATACTGTAATTGTCAAACCCGCTTCCAATACGCCTCTCTCCTGCTTGCAGATATATAAGTATTTCATAAAAGCGGGTTTGCCGGAAGGGATAATAAACGTGCTTCCGGTCGCGGGTAGTAAGATTGAGCCGTTAATCAGCGACCATAGAATAAGATTTGTGACTTTCATCGGTAGTGCGGAAATCGGATGGAAAATCCCGAAACTTGTCGCTCCCGGGACCGGCTATGCACTCGAACACGGCGGTACAGCTGTCGCAGTAGTGGATTCGGATGCGGATTTATCGAGAGCAGTTCCGGGCATTATCAAAGGTGCTTTCTATCATGCGGGGCAGGTTTGCGTTTCCACTCAAAATGTTTTCGTTCATGAGGACTTATATGCATCCGTGAAGGAAATGCTTCAGAAAGCAACCGAAAATCTCATTACGGGGGACCCGAACCATGAATTGACCGATGTTGGCCCAATTATTTCAGAGGGCGAATTGCTAAGAGTACTGGGTTGGCTCGATGAAGCGAAGTCAATGGGAGCTAAGGTACTTACGGGAGGAAATCGAGTGAATAATTGCATTGAGCCGACTATTGTCGAAAATACCGATTACGGGATGAAAATTATGAATTCGGAAGTATTTGGTCCAGTTATGAACATCAATGTTTACACTGACTTAAAGGAAGTAATAAGTAAGTGCAACGCGACTCCATTCTCATTTCAGAATGCAATTTACAGCCGTGACATTGATAAAGCCATGCACTTTGCACTCGAAATTGACTCAAAAGCGGTCGTGATAAATGATTCTACTGCATTCAGAGTAGATTGGATGCCGTTCGGTGGTGCTAAGGAATCCGGCTTCAGGAGCGGAGGCATAAAGTATTCGATTGAAGACGTCACCGAAGAAAAGTTGATTTTAATCAAGAGAAAGCCCTTATGATAAAAAATGTCGCTTATAATATTTATCTTAGAGTCTTTATAATTAGTACGCGTATTTTCGGTTCAGGATTAGATAAATTGTTAATTAATATTTCGGCGGATTATTTTTCACTGATTTCCGAGGGGAAAATCCACGAAGGTGCCATATATATGATTCTAAAGGAGTATTACGGTGTTAATAAACCCGATTACGAGGACGCAGCATCTTTCATATTTCGTAAACATTTGCAAATTGATAATATTTATAGTTCTAAGTATGGTAAATCAGGCAGGTTTATGAGCCATTTGTTTAAGTTAATACAGAAAGTATATTTAGATAAATTTTTGAAGGACAAGCGAGATTCCTACGACGCAGAGATGTCAAACTCAACTGTTGCATTAGAAAAGAAATTTAACAAGGTGATGCTTTATATGTATTCGAAATATCCAATTTGAATTCTGCGTTGTGCCTATCGGGGACAGGGCTTTTCCAAAGTCCGTTGGAAGAAGTATAGCCTAATTTGCCTTTAAGCGTAACTATTATTTATTTTGCTTTGCAGATAATTTTCAGCTTGAATTAAATCTTCGGGGCTGTCAATTCCGCCCCCGCTCCCGTCTGTAATAATGACTTTTAAGCGGGTTCCGTGCTCGAGAAATCGCAAGCATTCAATCATTTCGGTTTGTTCCAATTTGCCTTGTGGGATTTTAACGAAATCGAGTAGGTTCTGTTTCCGAAATGCGTAAACACCGATATGTTGGAAATATTCTGCACTTCTACCATGTATTCTCTGGTGTGGTATTGGGCAACGGGAAAAGTAGATTGACATATTTGCAGAATCGAAAATGACTTTTACGATATTCGGGGAATTAATTTGTTCGGGATTTGTTATTCTTTGGGCTAAAGTTGCGACCTTGACTTCCGGGGCATTAAATGCGTCAATCAAATCCGCCAAGGACTTTTTCCCTATGAATGGCTCATCGCCTTGTACGTTTACTATTATGTCAAAATCGGTTTGCTCGGCGGCTTCAGCGATTCTGTCGGTGCCGGAGGCATGTTGGCTTGCATTGAAAATATATTTGCAAGCGTTTTTTTGCAGTTCGTTGCTGATGATTTCACTGTTTGTCACCACGATGACGTCGTCGAACAAATTCATATCTCGCACATTTTCGTAGGTCCTGACGATGAGACTTTTCCCCATAAGTTTAGCCGTCAATTTACCGGGGAATCTTTGTGAATCATATCTTGCGGGTATCATTGCTATGATTTTCATTGGCTTATGTTATGACTTTTGGGCCTGTTTACTGTGTTCATCTAAAGATTTCAGCACTTCGCGTGCAATAAACGCTGTAGCACCTATTGAGTCATCGATAAATTTTCGGGCTAAATTGCCTTTTTGTTTGCGGATTTTCGGTTGTTTGTACATAAGATAAATCCAGTCGGCTAATTCTTGAGCATTGTTGACAATGGTGAGTGCTCCTGCTTGATAAAGCTCGACAGCGTCTGGTGATTTGTGGATGTTTGGTCCTGTTGCTATCGGTATGCCGTAGCCAGCGGGTTCGGATGTGCTGTGGACAGTTTTTCCGAAACCGTTGCCGACGTATGCTATATCAGCATTTGCATACAGGGAGAGGAGTTTCCCGATGCTGTCCACGATAATGTGTTTGCCTTCGAGCATAGTGCGGGAAAAGTCGTGTTTCATGTCTAATTCGCTGAATTCTACGGTATTGCCGACGGTAAGCCGAATTCGTTCGACGTTTTCATAAGTCGGTTCATGTGGCACGAAGATGACCCTGAGATTAAATGCGTCTTTATTAATGATTTTAATTGCTTCGATTATAATTTCTTCGTCTTTTTCCCAAGTACTGCCCGCAACCATCGTAAACACGCCTTCGGAAAAGCTGTAGGGCATAATCGGGGAATTCTTGCAGAAGTCCACTTGTTTGGCGATTCTGTCGATGCGGGTATCGCTGGAGCTTATGATTTCGGCGCCAACTTGCAATTCGTTAAAAAATTGTGTGTGCAATTTCCCAACGGTATAAATTTTCGTGAATTGAGAGTATAGGAGTTGTGTGAAATGTTTTACTACGGGATATTCGGTTAACTTATGGTTGCCGGGGCGGGTGGCACATATCAGCAAAGACGGAATATCGCTCTGGCGAAGCATGATAAGGTGGTTCAACCATGTATCGTAGCGGACAAAAACGGCTACATCGGGATTTACCTTGCGTATTGTGTATCTTGCTTCTGAAACTGTATCGACGGGCATATAGAAAATATAATCGGCATAGCGGTAATATTTCTGTGTTGTATATCCCGATGGTGAAAAAAATGAGCAATAAATTTTGACTTGAGGCGAAATGCGTTTTATTTCTTCAATAACGGGTTTGGCTTGCTCGAATTCTCCCATTGAGGAAGTATGGAACCACACCCTTTGTTCAGCCTCATTTTTATCCGTAATAGCGTCCATGAATTCGGATATGTGAGATATTCGCTCGGAGGCTTTGCTGCTGATTTTTGATGATAAAAAAAGCAGAAAATTGCCGAATTGAATTATCAAATTATATAGTATCCTATAAAAGACCATTCTTCCTGCTAAAAAAATACAAAAAATTGCTCTCTTCCCAATTACATATATAGTAATATTTGGCGTAATAATTCGTAGTTATTTTGTTAATTAAGTTAATGAGGGTGAAATGGAATTCAAAGACTATTATAAAATATTGGGTGTGGACAAGAAAGCATCTACGGAAGATATTAAAAAGGTTTACAGGGACTTGGCAAAAAAATATCACCCCGATACTAACAATAGTCCCGATGCAGAGAAGAAATTCAAGGACGTCAGCGAAGCATATGCAGTATTGAGCGACCCGGAGAAACGGCGGAAGTATGACAATCTAGGAAGCACTTGGAATCGCCACCGTGCTACCGGTGGTACAAACGATGATTTCGATTGGTCGCAATGGTTTGCTCGGCAGCAGCAGTCTCGTCGCTCGGGCGAAAATGTCGGAGATTTTTTTGATACTGGTGGTTTGTCGGACTTTTTCGACAGAGTTTTCGGAGGGTTCAGCCGGCGAAATCCGTTTTCAAGCAGTCAATCCGCAAAAGGTATGGATGCGGAAATCGAGATCGAGCTTACTTTGGAAGAAGCATATAAAGGCACGTCGAAGTTAATCGGTTTGGGAAGCGAAAAAATTGAAATTAAATTTAGACCCGGTATTCGCCACGAGCAGACTTTGAGGATCCCCGGCAAGGGTCAACCCGGTACTCACGGAGGCGAAGTGGGGGACTTAATCATAAGAGTAAAAATCGCCGAACATCCGAAATATGAGCGTAAGGGCGACGATTTATATTTGGAAGCTACGGTTGACATGTTTACGGCTATTCTTGGAGGCGAAGCTAAAATTAATACAATCGGCGGTACTGTGAAGCTGACGATTCCGGAGGAAACTCAAGCGGGAAGGACTTTTAAGCTGAAGGGGCTCGGAATGCCGAAATACGAGAATTCCGATACGAAGGGGGATTTATACATAAAGGTACAAATCAAATTGCCGTCGAATTTGAGCCGAAGAGAAGTGGAACTCTTTGAGCAACTCAAAGAACTTCATAAAAGTTCAAAAAGGAAGTAGGCGGCTTAGAGCTTGATAAATTTCTCGATTTTTCCGTTTATTTTGATAAAGTAAGCACCTGCGGGCATGCTTGATATGTCTATTTTTCCATTTTGTATATCAATGCCGTTGGGGGTGAGATTTATCCCCATGGTGTTGAAAATTTCGATTTTAATTTGTCCCGTGGAATTATTGTTGATATCCCCACTTATCTCGATGTAGTCACTTGCGGGATTCGGTGTTAGTTTGACTCCCGAAATTTGTGGTTCGATAACGCTTGTTGGTTCGGTCTTATAGTATGAATAATATCCGTCGGGGGCCGACATTGGTCGGTGGGCGATTTTTCCGTTATTTGTTTCTGCTTCGATGTAATAATTTACTACATTGTCACTGTCTTCTGAATTAATAAATCCGATATATAGAGAGTCTAATCCCGTGAGGTGTACTTTTTTCCATTCGGTGTCCTTTTCGTATTTCCAGAATAATTCGGCTCTTTTGATGCCTGATTTGTTTTGAATTATCGCATTGATTTCTTTTGTTCCTAAATCGTTGACTTTTCCGCGGATAGGTTTGTGAATGATGCGAACGGGATTATCGGCGGGTATTTGCATTGTAATGCAATGAATTGCGCCTCCCAATGGCGATAAAGCACGGCTGTCAATGGGGACGATGCGATAGCCGGGTAGATATGATTGGAGTAGTTCGACAACTTCACGAGTTTGTTCGAGGTTGCCGCTTTCATCATCGGAATATACGGGGAAGATGAAAGATTTGTTGACAATAAGTCCGTTTATGAAATTGCGTGCGTCTTGGTTGAATGCCGTGCAGTTTGTGCGTTTTTGTGTGCCGTCGTCGTCGGTCGGGAGTGGTATTTCCAATATGCGGAAATTAGTATTGTGAACTGATTTGTGTTGATTAATTGTATTGCGATTTGCCGCAATTAGCGAAAAATCGGAGAAATTTGGGTTGTTAAATTCGGTAGGGTAGCGGGAAATAATAAATGTTTCATCGTCGAGCATCTTCAGGTAGAGGTCTAAATGTCCCGTACCGCCATCGCAGTTGAGTGAATTGAGGATATAGCGATTTTTGAGGTTGAACGCTTTTGTCATTTCTTGTCGGGTACGTTCGAGCGACCAAGGTGATTTTTTGGTGAGTGCTTTTCCTACGCTGTCGGCGTTGTTCCAGTAAATCACGTTACCGAAGTATGCAGTACCGTTGCCGTCGGTAATAATATTTCCGCCTTCTGTTTCGAGTGAGGTATTGTAAAAAGGTATGCCTTTCATTGAAGCAAGGAGTTCGGGGAAATCGTTGTCAATAGGTCGCCACGGGTAATATTCTGCATCTATGAAGAAGAGACTGTCGTTGTCGCCAAAATAGGCTCCGTAGGGGCCAAAATCGCGGCACCAGAAAGCGTTTTCTCTGTCGGGGTCTGAGAGGAATTCGTAATTCGTAAGGGGAACGTTTTTAGAGGCGAGGTATTCTTTCAAAGCTACTGTGTCGGCAAGGTCAGCCACTCTAATCCAAACTGTGCATTCTTTTTGAATGGCGTCGATAAGTTGAGCCCAAATTGGTGGAAATGGGCTATCTTCAAATAAATCAATAATATAGCCTATAATATCGACTACTTTGAAGCCGCCTTTATCGTCGAATATCAGTCCTTTGCCCGGTAGGAATGGCTCGACAATATTTGTGTCTTTGTCGAATGCATAGGAGGGCCAGCTTACGAGTACGGCTTGTGATTCTTCGAATTCACCTGGGAGGCGAAAGTTCGAGGGGAGTTCGCTCATTCTGTATTGTTCTTTGGATTGTAAAATCGCTTGGGATGATTTAGCGGGTAGTTGTAAAGCCGCTTGGTGATATAGTTCAATTTTGTCGTATGATGGGTGCTTTGGTTGGTGAAATTTATAGAATTCTTCGGGTTTGAGTTTGCGAAGTTTTTGGATGGCTTTATCTTTTGAGGGATTTTCGAGTGTGAGCGCACTCAAGGAAAGCGTTAAAAGCATCATTAGTATCGGCAGAAAGTAATATCGTCGCATAGAATATCTCGATAGTTAAAAAATATTGGTGACGGAATAAAAGTGTTTATAGTGTGATTGATTGCTGTTTGTCAAAATTCAGAAATACTACAATATCCAAACAATAAGAATAATAGATGTTCGTATGGGTTTTTATGATTAGAGGATTATGTATTATTTTGCTGGGAGGGAGTATATCTGAGGTTTCTATTTATTGAATAATATTCTTAGGTAGTTAAATATGTTTGCTCTCATCAAAAAAGCCATTATTTTTTTATTGCTTATCATTTCAACGATTACTGTCCATTCTAATTCACACAAATTATACATAAACGAGATGATGTCGTCGAACGATAAGTTTATCTTGGATGTGGACGGTGACGACAGCGATTGGCTCGAGATATACAATGATTCCCGCTCCGCAGTAAATTTATCGGGCTATTGTCTATCTGATAAGCGTGGAAATCTCGAACTATGGCGTTTCCCAGATACAACCATAGGCCCGTGGGGCTATTTGCTGGTTTTTGCGTCTAACAAGGATAGGGCTGTTCCTGGGCAAGAGCTTCATACAAATTTCGCAATTTCGGCGGGGGGTGAGGATTTATTTCTCAGCTTTAGCGGCGAAATAGTCCATACTTTGCCAGCGATAGAGCTTAAATCTAATCTGAGCTACGGATTATTTCCAGACGGTTCGGAGGAGTTGTTTATTTTTACAAGTCCCAGTCCGGGGGAAGCAAATTTTTATACTTCCAATGATGCAGTAATTGATTTTTCGCATCCGGGAGGTATATATGATGAACCGTTTGAGTTGAGTTTATTCGTAAGAAATGTGAACCACAGGATATTTTATACAACCGACGGGAGCATACCCACACAAGATTCGCGTTTATATGTGGGCCCGCTTTTCTTGGACAGTTCACAATTTCCGCAATTGGAACTATCTCAGATTTTGATGTCGCCACCTAAATTATACAATCCGCCGCCACTTGAAAATGTCCAAAAAGCAATAATCATCCGTGCGGCAATATTTAGTTTGGGTGGCGACAGGTTGAGCCAATACTATACAAATACTTATTTCATTCGTAATCTCAGTGGGTTGAGTTCGAGTTTGCCGGTTGTATCTATTGTCGGCGATAATTATGATTTGTTTGACAAAGATTGGGGTATTTTGGTACCGGGCATTTACTATGTCGAGGGTTATGAGTTTCAAAGCGGTAATTATTGGCAACGTGGAGAATATTGGGAAAAAGAGGTATCGGTTGAGTATTATCTGCCTAATGGTGAAACTGCTTTAAAGCAGAATGCAGGATTGAGGACTCACGGGGGAACGTCACGGTTTTTACCTCAAAAGGGCTTACGAATTCATGCTCGCAGCAAATACGGCATGAGCAGGTTTCATCATAAATTATTCGAGGATAGGCAAACAAACAGTTTCAAATCTTTGATTTTCAAACCTTTGTGGGCGTCGTGGCTTCATACGGGGGTCGAGGACTTTATTTCAACTCGTTATGTGGCGAGTTTGAATCTTGACCGTGCTGTTTCAAGACCCGTTGTGCTTTATCTCAATGGTGAATATTGGGGTTTGTACTTCGTATCGGAGCGGATGGACGAGCATTATCTCGAAACTTACCATGGCGTGCCTACCGATGGAGTTGATATAATAGGCAATTGGTATGGACTTGTAGAGTCAGGCGATTCAGCGGAATTCTTTAAAATGTATAAATTTATCGAAAAAAACGATTTGTCTGTTTACGAAAACTACAACTATGTAGAAAGTTTGATTGATTTAGATAATTTTATTGATTATCAAATTTTCCAGATATTTTCCGCTAATCTTGATTGGCCCGCCAATAATATGCGATGCTGGAGAGAAAGAAAGCCCGGCAGCAAATGGCGTTGGGTCTTTTTCGATGGAGATGCCTGCTATAGTGACCCCGAATATGATATGTTTGCTCATGCTTTGGATACATCTGATAATTTTTGGCCCACGAATGCCACTTCGACCCTGTTTTTCAGGAAATTTATGCAAAATGATATTTTCAGAAATAAATTTTTCAAGCGTTTTGAGAAGCTTCTTAATGAAACATTATTTTATTTGAATACTTCACCGACTTTAAAATATGCAGAGCGGATAATTCAAACGGAGATTTACAGGCAAATTGGACGCTTCGGGATACCCTATTGCTACGCAACTTGGGAAGGCAATATAGCAAAGGTTGATAGATTTCTTAATGAGAGAGCGTGCTGGCTAAATAAGCATTTATTGGAGCATTTCGGGATTGAACTTAAGCTGATAGACTGCCAACCAAACTCTGTTGTTGAGAAATTAGCCAAGGCAAGTTTGTTGATTTCTCCTAATCCGGTTCGGAATCAATTTACATTGAACTTCCTACCTAAGTATTCAGGGGCATATGGATTTTATTTGATAAGTCTCACAGGTGAAAAAACCGAAATCGGTAGTCAATACAT
>CAZWXI010000057.1:0-20763 GCA_964637845.1 uncultured Hyphomicrobiales bacterium
TTGACTTTAATCATTTTGAAAAAGTTACTTCGGAACAAATTCAACAAGTCGAACGTATTGTTAATGAGAAAATACTCGAAACCATTGAAGTAGGTATTGAAGAAGTTGATATGGAAACAGCATCAAAAAATAATAAAATAAAAATGTTTTTCGGCGATAAATACGGCGACAGGGTCCGCGTAATCACTATGGATAATAAATATTCCATGGAATTATGCGGTGGTACTCATGTAAGAAATACTTCCGAAATCGGCATTTTCAAAATCATATCCGAATCCTCAATAGCCGCAGGCGTAAGAAGAGTTGAAGCGATAACAGGTAGAGAAGTTGAAAAATACATTAATAATTTGAATAGCAAGTTACTTGAAAACAAGCATAAGCAAGAAGAACTGAACGATAAAATCAAAAGCCTTGAGAAAGAAATCCATAAAATCAAAATCAACGAAATCATATCTGATATTGTCTCAAATAGTCAACCGAGCATTATTGATGGCGCCAATGTCATAATAAAAGATTTCGGTTATGCAGGAGGCATGGATTTGAGAGTAATCGCTGAAAAATTACGCGAAACTATTACAAAAAATACAATTATACTTTTATCCGCGATTAATGATGAGAAAATTCAATTGGCTTGTACTGTCAGCGATGATTTGACAAGTAAATACTCAGCCGGGAAATTAATTTCCCAAGCATCTAAAATTGTTGACGGCGGCGGTGGTGGCAAACCTCATATAGCTACCGCTGGTGGCAAAGACATCACTAAACTTAATGACTTACTGGCAAAATTTACGGACATCGTTGCAAATTACAATTAGAATAATGCAAGACAATACAGTAAAAAATATTATGATAATTCTTTTAGCGGTAGTAATTTTCTACATACTAAGTGAATTATCTTCAATATTATTACCTTTAGTCTTGGCTTTGCTTAGTGCTATTATAATGCAACCATTTGTAAATTTTCTCATAAATAAAAAAATACCTAAGTTACTAATTTTACCGACAGTTTCTATTTTATCTCTTGCAGTTTTATTTGTGATTTTTTTGATTATTTCTGATACCGTATCATCTATCATAGATCAACAAGATTATTTATTGAGCAGATTCCTTCTCAAAATTGATATATCGCTTGTCTGGTTGAATGATGTTTTTAACTTAAATCTTGATACCACTTTATTGGTATCGGAAATATATCAAAGGCTCGGAGATGCTTGGCTATCTTCTTTTGTCGGTGATTTGGCTTCGGGCTTGGGCTCGTTTTTTACATCATTTCTATTTTTTGCATTATATTATACAATGCTACTTGCGGGTATGACGGGATATAATGAATACATGAATTATGTTGGCGGTGACAATGCGGACCAATTTTTAGAAGAATATTCAAAAATCCAGCACTCAATTTTTTCATATATCTTGATAAAAACATTGATTAGTATCGCAACGGGGCTTTTGGTGTTTGCAGTATGTGCCTCTTTTGGTCTCAAATTTGCAGTATTTTGGGGTTTCATAGCATTTTTGTTGAATTTCATTCCTAATATCGGTTCCATTTTAGCAACGATACTGCCCATTCTTATGTCAATAATTCAACTCGACTCATTCCAGTCAGTATTTTTATTATCAATTCTTCTAATATCAATAGAATTCATAATGGGCAACCTGATTGAACCTATTATTATGGGGAATCGCCTTAGATTAAATACGCTTACCGTGCTTTTCGGATTGGTATTTTGGGGCTATATTTGGGGAATACCCGGAATGCTGTTATCGGTACCATTAATGGTAATTTTGAAAATTATATTGGAAAGAATTCCAGCATTCAGTTTCATTGGACGAATTATGGGCTACCCCGAAAAATCATGATGACTCTTTGAGCCATCCGCAATCGTCTTCTATAGTAATAGTATTCAATGTCAATTCATCATTTACAAATTTTACGATATCGTTAAATGCAGCAGATAATTTCAATTTATCAAAATACGCACTCGATATGTTTATTAGTTGCTCATCTTCGGTCATTATGACCAAATTTTCGCTCTGTTTGCCGTTCTCTCGAAATGTCTTAATTAATGCAATATTATCCCACTCAACTGAAAATACTTTATTGGACTGAATATATTCAATACCATCACTGAAGATTCTTATTGTCCGAGTTTTTTTACCGAAATAAAAGAAGACGCCGGAAATCAATAAACCTACTATTCCACCTGTGAGTGATTCGGTAATTTTATCTTGGTTGCCGGATGACATGCCGTCAATTATATATAACACAGATATCAACACCATAATCCAACCGAGTATCTTGAAAGAGGTTAACTTAACTGAATATTCCGATATTAATCTGCTCATTTGCTATATTCCGAATTTGTTACTATTTCCCTTAATGCCAATATCGCATCGCTTAATTGCTTGTTTGATATATAGGGGGCAGGACCAAATCTCAAATTCTCACCACGATAGTCAACGTAAATATTCCGCTTTCTCAACTCTTTAGTAATCTGGTTGGCAAATTTTGTATAGAAAACGATAAATCCGCCAAATTCTTCTAACGGCAAATCTCTCTGTCTATATATAATATCGCTCGGAAAATCTGCTCTATCGAACTCATCCGCCAATAACTTGATTTGATATAATGAAATCTCTCGCAATTTTATTGGGCTGTATTTCATATCTCTGAAGAAATCCAAAACACTGGATGCGCGGTAGTGACTAATCGGGTCGTATGTTGAACCTGCAAATTGCCAATGATTCGGACCATAAACAACTTCGCCCGGAATTTTTGGAGCCGACAAAGCGCTAAATTCACTAAACCATCCCGTTATAAAAGGTCTGAATTGTTGAGATTCGGGTATATGCATAAAGCAATTACCTTCACCTAATTGACAATATTTATAGCCACCGCCCAGAATGAAACTACTCTGTAGTTTTTCGTCTTCAAGTGAAAATGGAATAGCATTCAGCGCATGGTAAGTATCTATCAGCAATCTAGTACCGAATTTTTCACAAGATTCAGCCAATATATCCAAATCCTTAACAATTTTTGAATTATGATAAAATACTTTGGATATTACGGCTCCCGCTGTTTTCTCATCAATTAGCAGAGACATCCTTTTACTAAGTGAATCATAAGGCTCCGCTGCTACTTTGACAACATCAATGAACTCTCCATGTATTCTGTCCAATTGCCTTCTAACAGTATAAAACTCTGAATCGCTTGTAACAACTTTCGGGCGATTCTTCAAATCAAGCGCCGATAAGAACTTGATGAACAAATCATGAGTGTTAGGTGCCAACGCAATTTGTTGAGCATTCCCATCTATCAGTTCAGCATATCCGAGCCGGACGCGGTCAGCCTTGTGAAATGCCTTTTCCCACTTATCGTCAACAAGATTTGCTGCATCTTTCCACGATTCACAAATCCCTTCATAAGCCGCATCGGGCCATGCTTGGTGTGAATGTCCCGTAAGTAAAATTCTTTCAGCCACCTTGAAATTGCTGTAAAATCTACTCAACGGATTGACATCTTTTGTTAATATATTAACATCAATCATGCGAAAACTCCGTCCTTATTGCCCATAAATCAGGGAAGCATGGCTTGAATAATGTAGCTTGCAGGTAGCTCACTCCGGGACTTCTTCCTGTACCTGATTTTTCTCCGATTGTTCGTTCAACCATTTTTACATGTCGGTAACGCCATTCTTGCAATCCCTCATCGAAATCTACCATCAACTCGCAAAATTGCGTTATAATTGGTGAATTTCGATAAATATCTACCAATATTGCTTGTACTCTTTTTGAACTTTCTGCAACTTTGGTAAAATCGCGATTAAGAATCTCATAGGGTATATCATGCGAATTTGCTTGTAGATATTTTAAGAAGTAATCCCACAATGTTGGTGAATTGTATCTTCGTTCCAATCGAAGTCGTTCAGATGAGCCAACTTCAAATCTATTCATTATTGACGGGTTCTTCATGCCTAATGCAAATTCCAACTCTCTGAATTGATGTGATTGAAATCCGCTTGCCGATTCGAGATAATTACGAAATGATAAAAACTCAAGCGGAGTCATTGTCTCGAGTATGTCAAGCTGATGAACCAACACTTTTAAAATGGTATTTATACGCTTGAGGGTCTTTTGCGCGTTTGTCAATAAATTGTTTTCTAACCTGCTCATAAGAAAATCCAATTCGTGTAAAATTTGCTTAAACCACAATTCATACACTTGGTGAATTATGATAAATAGCATTTCATCATGTTCCGGCGGCTCAGATTTAACCTTTTGGAGTGATGTTAACTCATTTATTTGCAGATAAGAGTTGTAAGTTAGTTCCATGTTTTTTAGTTAATTATATTGAAATTTATTAAGTGTCATAAAATGCCATGCCGGCAAATGACACTGCTGACTTAGTCTCGGGCTCATACCAAATATTATATCGCTTTAACTCGCCCTTCTTGGAGCCGTTTGCTTTTAATAGCGAGTAAATAGGTGCTGTACCGCAAATTTTCCATTTATCTTTGTCATTGGCGATTTTGTTATAAAAACCGTTTAAATCAGATTTTTCAAGCAGACTAATCAGTTTGCCATCCTCAATTTCGAGTTCTTTGAGCTTATCCTTGGCATCAAAATCATCATCAAATTTTTTTCCGATATGAGCAAAATCTACACTTGCAATATAAACTGCGTCAATATTCCGCTCTTTGCTATAGTTTTCTAAAGTTTTCAAGAAAACATCGTGAACGGGATCATCCTCCGGATTTTTTCCAGTTGCAATGTAATTATGCATCGAACCGACCAATATAGGCAAAATCTTGAATCGATGCCCTGCAAAATAGTGCTGTAATAACACAACTTGCAATTCAACGGAATGCTCCGGCTTATGTGATAAATCATCAATTACAAAAGCGTCGGGGCAATGTTGATGCAGGTAATCAATTGCTGAAATATCTGTAACGGCGTTGCCTAAAGGGCTAACGAAATTTTTGCGTGTCAGCATATAATTGGCTGAATTTGTATAGTGCGATGTGCCCAATATGATGAATAATTTGGGTTTTCTGTTCGAAATTGAATGATAACCCGATGCATAAACTTCAGACGCTAAGCTGCCTAATCGAAAATCTATATGCGGCACTATGATTGATGAAGCATCACCGGTGAATTGCTCTTTTTGTGGGGTAGAGAAAAAATCATCTAAAAACAATTTCAATTCTGTGATATCGGAAGGATAAATATTGCCTGAACATACAGGCGGTCTATTCCGCAATTCTATATATTGTTCATCGGTTTTGTGTTTATGCTTGAAAAATTTATCAGAAAGCAAAAAGCCCATTTCGTTTACAATATCAATTTGTTCTAAAATTTTGTCTATATGTTCAAGTGGTACGGATTCAATATCAAACTTAAAAATTAAGGGAACAGGTACTTCGGTGTCAATACTTGCTAAAATATTAAAAAATTGAGGCGAAACGAAGATTGTCCGGTCAGCATATCCGAAAGGGTCTGTGAGCATAATCCAGTCTAAATCACCATGGGTTATTTTTTGGACAATAAGGTCATGCCTTAGGGGATAAAGTTTTTCAATTTTTGGCATTATTTTCACCGGTTATTTCTAAATATTTGGCTTCAAACTTCTTTATTACATATGCAAAGGCAAAACCTGAGACCACTAATATTATTGCAACTGCTAATATCCAAGGATTATCAGTCAAAATATATGCAAAAAGAAACAAAAAGGCACCGATTAAACTCGAACCTGTAGTCACGAAAATCGATTTTCTTAAATTCTGCTTCGTATTCAATGGCTTTGTCAAGTCTAATTTTTCACGATTGTCCATGTTATAGTCCTATCTTAAATCAAAATTCAAGGCAGTTTTAGCATCGGTTTTGGAGTCTCTGTATTTTATAATCAGCGGAGTATATACAGATAGTCCATGTTCCTTTGCAAAAGAGGCATTGATTTGCCTACTCCCGGCTACCAAAACAGCATTTTCGGGAACTTCGAGCGGGTAGCCTTCATTTGAAGTAATAATTCGTTCATTTACTAAATCGTAAATCTTAGTTGATGCGGTTAATATCACGCCAGAAGCAAGGACGGCATTTTTTCTTACCATTACCCCTTCATAAATACCACAATTACCGCCTATCATTACATTATCTTCAATAATAACAGGTCTTGCTCCCGCCGGCTCAAGCACTCCACCAATCTGTGCGGCGGCACTTACATGGACGTTTTTTCCAATTTGAGCACATGTACCTACTAACGAATGAGAGTCAATCATAGTGCCTGTATCAACATAAGAACCGATATTGATATACATAGGCGGCATACAAATAACACCTTCAGCAACGTATGCACCTCGCCTTATCGTAGAGCCACCAGGTACAATCCTGATGTTATCTTTTAAATAGATAGATTTTGTTGGAAGTGTGTGCTTATCGAAGAATCGAAAGTTTAAATCACTTGATAAGTCAGTCATTTTTCCAACTCTGAACTGTAATAAAATACCTTTTTTCACCCATTGATTTACTGTCCAATTACCATCATTCGTTGGTTCAGCGGCGCGAATTTTACCCGAATCTAAATAACCAACAAATTGTTCAAGAAGTCCTTCCGGTACATCGTTTGTACCTGCTTGATAATAAGCTTCAATGTTGTCGTGTAATTCGTGCATATGACCCTATTTACTTAGTAATAAATGAAACTCAACCCGTCTATTCAAGTACCTGTTTTCTTCGGTATTGTTCGGTACAATCGGACTAGACTTTCCTAATGACTCTATTATGATTCTTTTATTATCAATGCCGAATCCATTGAGTAATGATGCAACTTCGCGAGCTCTTGATAGTCCAAGTTGATAGTTTAATGCATCAGAACCAACATGGTCGGTGTGGCCAACTAATTTTATTTTATAGGCATCATTGTAATCCAGAAACTCAGCTAATTCAGCGATTAAATCTGCAAATGTACTTGCTACTTTCATTTCGGCAAAATTGAATAGTACATTCGGAATATTAACCAAAGTATCCAATTCAGCAATTAGTCCAATTCTAAAAGTATCTACTATTGCAGTCTCTGAACCATTAAGATCGATCATTGTCGAATAATTTTGATAACCTTCCGCGAATACTTCAATAGTAAAAATATCATATGGTAAATATTGCGATGTTTTGCCTCTAAAATCACTTTTATATTCCTTGAATAAATTGTCGTCTCGAAGAATTTTTATAGTGGCATTGGATATTGGAACAAAGTTTTTATAATTATATACTTCAAAAATTATTGGCTTATTACCTAAAGGTTTAAATTCTTCATCCAACCGAATTTCAAAAATATTGCTTGGTAAGTTAACATTTTCAGTTGATGAATAATAAGCTACTACCCCTTCTGCATTTGTCTTAAAATGTGCGTCCCAACCGGCTGTATTAATTCTGTTGCCGAGGTTGACCGGATTTGTCCAATTTTTCCATGTATTATCAATTCTTCGCGACATAAAAATATCTGACTCCCCGAAACCTTCATGTCCGAACGACGAGAAGTAAAGTGTAACGCCATCGAAAGCCAAAAATGGCGATAGTTCATCATATTTAGTATTTATTATCGGTCCAAGATTCAACGGCTCTGTAAATATCCAATTTTCTTGGTCATACAGAAAGCTTACATAAATATCTTTTTCTCCATAGCTGTTATTTCTTTGGATAGTCATCAGTAGTATTTTATATCTGAA
This sequence comes from uncultured Hyphomicrobiales bacterium, assembly GCA_964637845.1. Lineage (GTDB taxonomy): Bacteria > Bacteroidota > Ignavibacteria > Kapaibacteriales > UBA2268 > PGYU01. The sequence goes on from CAZWXI010000057.1 coordinate 7,722, forward strand.
ACAATAGTAAAATCCGTTTACCTCGTTTAGGTTATAGTAATTTGTGATTTTAATTGACTTTGGATAGCTCCATTCTTTGCCGTTACGAATAGTGTATGAAATGCCCTGCAATGAATCCTTGCCATGCTCATAAATGGCCCCCAAAATAAGAGTGTCTCCGGACGGAGAAATGCCACAAACGAAATTGTTCAAATCATTATTTAAAGGTTGCCCAATATTGGTTCCCTTTGTCCAATTGCCATTTTCATCTTTATCAGAATACCATATATCATCTCTTCCGAAATTAAGAATATTCGCGGAACGACAAAAGTAAAGTCTTTGACCATCAAAAGTGATTAATGGTATTAATTCATTCAAATCACTATTTATCTCGGGTCCAAGCTTTACTCTCTCGTACGCGAAGCCAATTTCTAATGTTATAACCCACAACACAATTGAAATACTGAATAACAATTTCATCTGAATTTTCGATTTATTTGATTTTAATTGATAATTTAAGAGAATTGCAAATTTAATATTTTGTAAATTAGTCGTGCAGTTGTCAAATCACAGTGGTGCAAATTCTTTATGGGTGCAAGTTCAACGACATCCAGTCCGACGATTCTCTTATTTTGCCTTTTAATTTCTCTTATCACCTCTATAGTTTCATTGTATAAAAATCCGTCGGGTTCAGGTGTCCCCGTTGCAGGCATAATCGCGGGGTCGAAGTAATCAACGTCCAAAGTAATGTAAATTTCATCGGTTAATGTGTCTACAACACTTTTTTGCCAATTTGCTCCGTGAATTCCTCGCCTAATTGCCGACGCATAGAAGGTATTTACTTTGTTCGCTTTGATAAAATCATATTCTTCTATGCATTGTGCACGAATTCCGACTTGAGTGATTTGTACAGCAGGGAAAAATTCTGCTACACGAGCCATAACCGATGCATGAGAATATTTAGACCCTTCGTAAGTATCACGAAAATCACTATGAGCATCGAATTGTAATATGCTCATGTTGCGATAGCGATTAAAATGCAAGCGAATTGGTGCCAAAGAAATCGTGTGTTCACCGCCTAATGTTACAACAAATTTACTATGCGAAAGTAACTCATCTATTGTATTTTCTATCAGTTCCAATGCATCTATATCAAAACGTCCTGAAAAATCAAGCGACTCGATTGTTGCAATACCTCTATCGAAGCAAAGTTGTCTAGCAGTCTCGTCATCAAAAAATTCCACATATGACGATGCTCTCAAAATTGCTTCCGGCGCTTGAGCAGTACCACCACCATAACTGACCCTATGTTCATACGGGCAAGGTACAATAACTATATCCGAGCAATCAAAATTTGAATATTTTTCTTCAATTGCTAAAAAATTTGATTCTACGCTTTTTGTTTTCATTTTCTCCTCATTATTGGAAGTTCTTATGCAAAAGTAACAAATCAAATGAAATCTTCTCATTGTTTCATATTCAAAACTAACAGTAAATAACACTTTTTACTAAACGTCTTAAGTACATTATTGTAAAATATATAAAATTCTGGGCAATGATAACAACTATTATATCAAAAATCTTCGGTAGCAAGCACGACAAAGAAATCAAACGAATCAAACCTGTTATTGAACAAATTAACAAGCATTACGAAGATTTTCATAAATTATCCGATGAAGAACTGAAAAATAAAACCAGAGAATTTAGAAATATCATAAAGGAGCGGGTGGCCGAACTTGAAAAAGAACGCCAATCAATTCAAAAAAGGCTCCAAGATGAGGTTCTCTCGGCAGATAAAATATCTGATTTGACCCAACAGATTAAGAAATTGGGAGATGACATTTTTCACACTATCAATGCAACACTTGACGAAATACTTCCCGAAGTTTTTGCAGTTGTCAAACAATCGTGCAAGCGACTCAAAGATATCGGACATTCATATGAGTATGCAGGACAGCATAATAAATGGGAGATGATCCCTTATGATGTTCAATTGATTGGCGGAATAGTTTTACACGAAGGGAAAATTGCTGAAATGGCTACCGGTGAAGGTAAAACACTGGTTGCTGTTGCACCGGTATATCTGAATGCTCTTGCCGGCAAAGGCGTTCACGTTGTTACGGTAAATGATTATCTTGCAAAACGCGACTCTGAATGGATGTCGCCTGTTTACGAGTTTCTCGGTTTGACTGTTGGGGCAATTCAGTCGAACATGGAAAACGAAAAAAGACGGAAAATTTATGATTGTGATATAACATACGGTACAAATAACGAATTCGGTTTCGATTATCTACGTGATAATATGGTTATTGATATCACTCACTGCGTACAACGCGAACATTGGTACGCAATTGTGGATGAAGTTGACTCGGTACTAATTGACGAAGCTCGAACTCCGTTGATAATTTCAGGCCCCGTGGCGCAATCAGACCATAAATTTGCTCAAATGAAACCCAAAGTCTTGCGACTATTAGAAGCTCAAACAAAATATATTACCTCTATAGTATCGGAAGCTGAAACATTACTGCAACACGAAGGAAAAGAAGCTCGTGAAAAAGCCGGACTATTTCTACTTAGGGCATACAAAGGACTTCCAAAGCACAAAAAATTAACAAAATTACTACAAGAACCTGAGAATCAAAAACTCAAGCAGGAAACAGAACTGTTCTTCCTGCGTGATAGAGGCATTAGAATGCATGAGGTGGATGATGAACTCTACTATGTAATTGAAGAAAAGAATCATCAAATAGATATAACCGACAAAGGTCGCGCTTTACTTGGAGAAAGGGAAGAAGATCCAGAAATGTTCGTGATTCCCGATATTGCGGCAGAATTCAGCGCTATTGAGGGCGACGAGTCTCTGACCCCCGAAGAAAAGCAATTACGTAAAGATGAAATTAACGTCTTGTATTCCGAACGCAGTGATGTCATTCATACTATTCAACAACTGTTGCGAGCTTACACACTTTATGAGAAAGACGTGGAATACGTTGTCCAAGACGGGAAGGTGATGATTGTTGATGAATTTACGGGTAGAATCCTCGAAGGAAGACGTTACTCAGAAGGTTTACACCAAGCAATTGAAGCTAAAGAAAATGTAAAAGTTGAACGAGATACCCAGACATTTGCGACCGTTACTTTACAAAATTATTTCAGACTTTACAGAAAAATAGCTGGTATGACAGGTACCGCAGAAACCGAAGCCGCTGAATTTGACAAAATATACAGTTTAGATGTTACGGTAATCCCAACCAACAGACCCATAGTCAGAGATGATCACGATGACTTAATTTTCAAGACTAAACGCGAGAAGTATAATGCCTTGATTCAGGAAGTCATTGAATTACAGAAACAGGGTAGAGCTATTTTGGTCGGTACCGCAAGTGTTGAAGTCTCAGAAGTAATCTCAAAAATGTTAAAAAGAAGCGGTATTAAACATAATGTTCTCAACGCAAAACAGCACGCCCGAGAAGCTGAAATTATTGCTCAAGCAGGTCAAAAAGGAGCTATTACAATTGCTACAAATATGGCCGGTCGTGGTACGGATATTAAATTGGACCATGAAGTCAAAAAAAATGGTGGTCTCGCCATAATTGGCTCAGAACGCCATGATGCCCGTCGCATTGACCGACAATTGAGAGGTAGAGCCGGCAGACAAGGTGACCCTGGTAGCTCAATTTTCTATATATCGCTCGAAGATGATTTAATGCGACTTTTCAGCGGGGATAAAATCGCAGGTGTCATGAGCCGGTTGAAGATACCTGAGGGCGAGCCTATTCAACATTCAATGATTTCTAAAACTGTCGAAAGAGCCCAAAAGAAAGTCGAAGAAAATAACTTTGCTATCAGAAAAAGGTTGCTTGAATATGACAACGTCATGAATCAGCAACGCGAAGTTATCTATAATCGCCGCCGCCAAGCCCTCAGAGGAGAGAGACTAAAAGGGGAAATATTTGAATTTGTTGAAGATATAGCTTATGATTGGGTAGAAGATTCCAAAGCCGAACTCGATTTAAAAGGATTGAAAGACGCTGTCAGGACAAATTTACTTTGCGAAGTGAATATAACCGAAGATGAACTTGATAAACTCAAAACCGATGAGATTGTTAAAAAGATTATCTCATCAGCCGAAGAGTTTTACAACCGTAAAGAAGAAATGCTTGGTAAAGATTTCATGGCTAAACTCGAAAGGGTAGCGGTTCTGCAAACCATTGATGATAAATGGAAAGAACACCTTCGGATGATGGATGAACTGAAAGAGGGGATCCACCTTCGTTCTTACGGGCAAAAAGATCCATTGCTCGAATATAAGACCGAAGCTTACAAAATTTTCGTGAATTTAATCAGGGAAATTAACAAGGAAGCACTTACATTCGCCTTCAGATATTTTCCGCAAGTCATTCAACGTGAAGTCAAAGGAAGGGGCAGAGCGATTTATCGTGCTGTAGCATCTGACGACGGTATGCCAATGGTACAAACGCGTACTCAAACTTCAAATTTAAAATTTGAACATTCTACCGAGACCCCAGCATTCCTTAGAAAGGCGCCACAACAAACACAACCCGATGGTATAGCTACATCTGTATCACGTACTTTCAAGCGAGATATTAAGAAAATCTGTAGGAATGACATTGTAAAAGTTAAATATTCCAACGGTAAAGTGGTTGAGGCTAAATTCAAAAAAGTTGAAGCCGATATTCAAAATCAGATATGCGAACTATTAGATGATTAATGACATTGACCTCGAGGAATATAATTATTTCCTCCCTGACGATAAGATAGCATTATATCCGGTGTCCACACGCTCGGAAAGCAAGTTATTGCATGTTAATCTGAGTAAGAACACCATAGAGCACTTTAAATTTTATGATGTCGTTAAACTTGTACCCCAAAATTCGCTATTAGTCCGCAACACCACAAAAGTTATTCCCGCTCGTATGTTTTTTCGGAAGCCGGGAACTGGGAGGATTGAATTACTTCTACTGAAGCCTCTCGAACCATCAATAGTACCTCAAATTGTCATGGACTCCACATCTACGTGTACTTGGGAATGCATGGTCGGAGGCAGAGGAGTTAATGAATTAATGATACTTAGCCCTGATAGAATGCCATTGGATTACGAACTCGAAGCGAAAGTAATTTCGAGAAATCACAACAAAGCTATCGTACGTTTTGAATGGAGTAATCCGAAGTTTAAGTTCTCACATATTTTGATGCATCACGGGCAAATTCCCTTACCGCCTTACATAAAGCGACAAACAGAATCAAGTGATTCCGAACGTTATCAAACTGTTTATGCCACCGATGCCGGGTCTGTTGCAGCACCTACGGCAGGGTTACATTTTACGGATGATATCTTGGATTTGTTGAAGAAAATAGGGACGGAATTTTGCAACCTCACACTTCATGTCGGTACAGGTACTTTCGTACCGATTTCCGATAATAATATCAGTTCTCACCAAATGCACTCCGAAAGTTTTTATGTCGAGATTAGCGAACTAAGAAAAATTGTTGATGCTTTAGCAAACAATAAACCTATAATTGCAGTAGGTACTACGTCCGTCAGAACTCTTGAATCATTATATTGGTGTTCAGTAAATGAACATTTTGAAAGAGTCGAGAATTCGAATGTCGCTAATATACCACAATGGGCGCCATATCAAGCGAATGGAGAACCTCCGACTGTTGAAGTTTTTAATAAGTTAATCAGCGGCATGGAAAAAAGAAGTCAAAATTGCATTTCAGGCGATACATCTCTTTTCATTGTACCCGGTTATAAATTCAAAGTCATTTCGGGCATGTTTACGAATTTTCACCAACCCAAATCAACTTTAATACTCCTCGTAGCCGCTTTTTTGGGGAAAAATCTTTGGCGACAATCATATTCAATTGCTCTAAATAGCGGCTATAGGTTTTTGAGTTATGGTGATTCTTCTCTTCTTTTGTAAGCTATCTTTGTGATGAATAATCAAGCCTAATAAATTGTGAAACATCGAAATACCTTGATGCAAAAACTTTTATATCTTCGGCTTTTGTGCCTGTCATCATAGCGATAATATCGTAGAATTTGTTGTAATCTCCATAGTAAGTCTTGAAGTTGCCTATTGTATCAGCTAAACCTTGCGAATATTGAATCTCCTGCGCCAATGCAGATATAACCCTGTTTTTCGATTTTTCGCATAAATAATCTAAATCGTTTCTATTGTGCAGAGCAGTTAGCTCATTTACAATTGAATCATAAAGGATATCGCACGAAATATTGAAATCAGATGCTATTGCATAGCAAATAAAAAGCGAAGAATACTTTCTTCTGTTAATAAGCGCACCTACAGAGGAAGCAATTTGCTTTTTTTTGACAAGCTCCGAATAAAGAATACTACTTTTTCCTCCGACAAGAATTTGACTAATAAACTCGGCAATATCATTATCGGATGCACTATATTCGGGAAGATGGAAGGCTAAGAATACCGCACTCAGAGGTACTTCATCGGGAGCATTAAAATAACTACCGTTTTTAACCAGAAAGTTTGAGACATCAGGTCGAGGTACTTCGCCATTATTCGAGTTCAAGTTAAAATACTTTTCTGTTAAATTGATGACTTCTTCAGGGTCGCAATCACCACATATGACAAGCGATGCATTATTTGGCTTATAATAGTCTTTAAAAAACGTTTCAGTAATTTCCAAAGTTGAATAGGCAATGTCCTGCTTATCGCCATAAACATCCCAACTGTATGGTGATTGTTCGTCATAAGCCAATTCAGCCAAATACTTTCGGAAAGTGCCGTAAGTACGATTTTCGACATTTTGGGCGATTTCTTCGGTTACGACTTTCTTTTGATTATCGAGAGCAATTTGCGTCACCTGTGAATTAAACATTCTGTCCGAGTCAAGCCATAGCCCCAACTCAAGCTGATTAGCAGGCAAGGACATAAGATATGTCGTTTTATTGAATGTAGTATAAGCATTATTAGAGCCACCTGCCAAAGTGCATATCTTATCAAATTCACCCTTTGGAAGTAATTTCGTTCCTTCAAACATCAAATGCTCAAACAAATGAGCAAAACCACGCGTACCTTTAGATTCATTATAAGAGCCAACGAAATAAGTCAAGTTGATACTTACTATTGGTATTCCCTTTAATGGCACTACCGCCAAACTAAGACCATTTTGAAATTTATGACTTATTATTTGTATATTCTTTTTTAAATCTACCATATTCCATCTAAATTTATTATCTACTAATATGCGTTTTAAGTCAATTTTTATTACAATTTACAAAAATAATTTTATTATCTCGCAAATAATGATTAAATTAAAATTTATTTGTTTATCAAAATTGTTAAAAACAGTTTTTAATATTGGAGCTTATATATATATGAAAGTTTATGAACCTAAGGACATAAGGAACATCGCATTAGTCGGACATGCGGGTTCCGGAAAAACAACGATAGCCGAAGCAATGCTGTATCAAGCAGGAATGATTAATCGTAGAGGCACTGTTGAAGATAATAATACTGTGTCAGACTTTAATGAATTGGAGCATGAGAAGGATTCATCAGTCTTCAGTTCGATTTTGTACGCTGAGTATAATAATACTAAAATTAACATAATTGATACTCCGGGTTATGATGACTACATCGGTGAAATGATTGCACCAATCCACGTCTGCGATACTGCTGTTATAGTTCTTAATGCTGTTAACGGCATTGAAGTCGGCACAGAAAACGGATTGACTTATGCCTCGAAGACCAACAAACCGATTTGCTTTGTATTAAATAAACTTGATATTGAACAGGCAAAATTTGATAATGTGGTTGAAGACTTAAAAGCACAAGTCGGTAATAGTACAACTGTTTTTCAATATCCTTTGAATTCAGGACTCGGTTTCAATACTATTATTGATGTATTATCAATGAAAGCCTTTCAATATACCGGAGGGTTAGAACCTGAAATTTCAGATATACCTCCATCTGAAGCTGATAAAGCCGAATCATATCGCAACGAATTGGTAGAATCTATTGCCGAAAGCGATGAAGATTTGATGAATATCTACTTCGAAGAAGGAAATTTGACCGATGAACAAATTGCTTTCGGTCTTAAAAAATCTTTCGCCGCTCGTGAAATTATGCCGATATTCTGTGTTTGTTCAAAGAACTTTATCGGTTTCAAATCTCTTATGGATTTCATTGTTAAAGAGGCTCCTGCTCCCAACGAACTACCTTTACCGATTGAAGAAGGCAGCATTAAAGTAGATTGTGACCCAAATGCAAAAGTTTCTCTTTTTGTATTCAAAATGGTTTCCGACCCGCGACTAGGCGATATGACTTTCTTTAAAGTAAAATCCGGCAAACTCCACTCCGGTATTGACCTAATCAATGCTGATAGAGGGTCTTCGGAAAGAATTAGCCAAGTATTCGTTGTTGCCGGAAAAAAACGTGAAGAAGTTTCCGAACTTATGGCAGGTGACATCGGAGCCACAGTTAAGCTGAAAACCACAAACATTAACGATACATTACACGAAAAGAATTTTAACGTTACATTTAAAAAAATCGAGTATCCAAATCCTAAAGTAAGAATAGCGGTAGTTCCTAAAACTAAGGGTGAAGAAGAAAAAGTCGGTATGGGATTGCATTCGCTTCATGCCGAAGACCCGACCGTTGTTGTTGAACATTCTCAGGAACTCCGCCAAACTATCCTATTTGCTCAAGGCGAATTACACCTCGGTGTCGTCAAGTGGAGACTTGAAAATCGCTACAAAGTCGAGGCCGTTTTCATCGAACCCAGAGTTCCGTATCGCGAAACCATACAAAAAAAAGCACAAGGCAGTTATCGTCACAAGAAGCAAAGTGGAGGCGCAGGTCAATTTGCCGAAGTCCATATGCTCATTGAACCATGGTACGAAAATATGCCGAATCCCGACGGTATCACAGTCCGTGGCAGAGATATCTATGACCTCGATTGGGGTGGGAAACTCGAATTCCTAAATTGCATCGTCGGTGGAGTTATTGACCAACGCTTCATGCCCGCTATTTTAAAGGGCGTTATGGAAAAGATGCAGGAAGGACCTTTGACAGGCTCGTATGTTCGTGACATACGTGTAGCTGTCTATGACGGCAAAATGCACCCCGTTGACTCAAATGAAGCCGCTTTCAAAACTGCTGGTATGATGGTGTTCAAAGAAAATTTCACTCAAGCTAGTCCAAAAATTCTCGAACCCATTTACGACATCGAAGTAAAAGTACCCGAGGATTACGTAGGCGATGTCATGAGCGATTTACCATCAAGGCGGGGAGTGATTCTCGGTATCGATTCTGAAGGTAAATATCAAAAAATTAAGGCACGTATGCCATTAGCCGAAGTTGATAAATATTCTCAGGCATTACGCTCAATGACTCAAGCAAGGGCAACATTCTCGTCAGCATTTGCCGAATACCAAACAGTTCCACCCAATGTGCAGACAGAACTTATCGAAGCATACAAAAAACAGCAAAACGACGAAGAATAAAAAAATTAATTTATACATCTCACATTAAATCCGGCAGCAATGTCGGATTTTTTTTCCCCACACCCAAAAATTTCGTATATTGCGAAAAAAAATTTGGTGGTGAAATGAAAAATGTGTACTTTTGAAAAGTTGGAGTATGATGCCGTAAAGAACGGCTACGTTTTGTTTAACATTTATAGGAGTACTATTATGAGTACTAATAAAATTTATCAAATGGGGGGGGAACTCCTTAAATAACAATGACTTACGTCATTTACCCGACAATAGCAACGGAACTAATCCGTACAATATCCAAGCTTCTAACGGATGGAGGTGCGAAATGAATCGCAAATATCTCGCCTTCCTGGTGCTTACTTTTCTGACGATTATGTTTGTGGGAATTGGTAATTTTGTTTATGCCCAAGTACAGCTAGGGCCAAGGTGTAGTGATGACAATGACTGCGCCGTTGACAACCAATTTCCGCAAGGAACTGTTAACTATCATACAAGCACAGTGTTCGACCATGCAACGCTTACATTTTGCATAATACGAACTAAGACAAAACTTTACAAATTCAAATGCCCGCCACCCGAAAGGAGGAGTTATTACAGGTATGAAATCGAAAGTATTGAAGTATTAGGGGCTTGCACTGGAGTGTCGCAGTCACAAAAAATTCAAATGGCAATACGCTCAATCATTTCTTCCAATTTCGGTTATCTGAACTCTCCGGCTTGGATACAACTATATTCCTGTGCTGAAACCGTTGGTACGTCTCCGAAGCGAGAAATAATTCCCTGCAATGATTATTGCTGCCGAATTTATTTCGAAGCTACTTGGGATGAAGATGGTGGAACTTTGGATTCATTGGAACATGGCAGATTTCGTGATTCAATTGAAAGCTACTGTCCAATTTATATTGGCAGACCCAATTGTGCTTTTCAATGCGAGATTGATGACGAAAGTTTCCCGCCGCTCGGTGCTCTCTATACTTATCACTACATACCCCAAGCATGCTTTACGAGTTGTGGCACTACGAACGACCCTATTTATAGGGCTGTAACAGACATTTCATCCGACATGATATATGCGGATTACTCATTGGCAACTAATAATGATACCCTTTGTTTCAGCTTTCATTGGGTTAATTACGAAGGCACGCATGACCTCGATGATGTGTTGGTAAGATTAGTCAAGAAAGTGCTTAAGGATATTTACGACTCTAACAGCAATCCCAGCTATATAACCTTAAACTTGGCGGCATGTTGGCAGAAGCCGTATTCATGGGTAAACTTATATTATCCTTGCTCACAAGACGATTGCTGCACAATGACTTTTGAAATTTTGAGCAGTACAAGCGCCATTCTCGATTGGTATGACCATTTAGGCTATAATTGCCAATCGCCTTGCACTACCGAGGTATGCGAAATTTACAGAGATTTTGAAAGCTCGTTTACAATCGGTAAATCAGCGATAAACTTTGAGATTGAACCCCCGGGCATGAATATCAAGATAACCCCGAATCCCAATACCGGTATATTCACCTTAGAGTTTAATTCGTCCGTAAGCGATAATTATACAATTCAAGTTGTTGATTTAATGGGAATCGAGGTATTCACCTCGGAACTAAGCACAGCTATCGGCATTAATCAAAAGAATCTTGATTTAACATTATTGCCTATTGGTGCGTATTATTTACAAATAATTTACAAAGGGAAAGTCGAATCAAAAATTAAATTCATCAAGAATTAATGATTCGCTTTCATAAATAGAATGTTCCCAAACTCACTTCAATAGTGAGTTTGGGAGATATTTTATGAATAATTATAAGGATATTTTGATGAAGACAATAATTATTACTTTGTTAACTATTTTTTGTTCGATAAATTATTTATTTTCCCAGAAAGAATATTATAATTGGGATTATTGTAATGATAGTTTTTTACAAGAAAACGCTCCCGATACACTATTTAAAATTATTACTTTTGATACGCCTGATGGTGAACCTCAAATATTGATGAAGAGTCGTTTTAAGGGACGTACCAGAGCTACAATTTCGACATCTTCAGGAAAAATATTGTTTTCTACAAATGGCTATTATTTATATAATTATCAAGATATACCAAGTTATTTAACAGATAGTCTTGGAAATCGAAAAATAAGTAATTTTAAATCTGAGAAAGAACATGATCATATAAGCTATTATCCATTAATAGTTCCTTTGCCTGAGCAAGAAAATATTTACTATGTATTTCATAGAAATTATGCGTATTCAAATGATAAGTATGGTAGTATAACTGGAATTGGGATTGATTACAGTATTGTTGACATATCAAAAAAAAATGGAGAAATAATTTCTAAAAATAATAACTTGATGGCTCCACAAGAAGGAATTTATACCCCACGTGACATGCTACTTGCAGTTCGACATAAAAACAATAAAGATGTTTGGATAATTATTCCGCAAGGAATTTATAAATCTACATATGCTGAGTGTAAAATTTATATATATTTACTAACCAGTAGTGGTTTGTCTGAACCACTAATTTATCAAACTGGTATTAAAAGTTATTATCAAGATTATAAGTCCGGAAGTTACGGAAATATTAAGGCAAATTATGAATCAAACCTTCTTGTGTATATGCATTTTTGGGGTAAATTCTCTTTCTTTTCTTTTGATAATGCAACAGGGGCTATAGAATTAAAGTTGCATATGAGTCATGCACTATTATCTGATGGACATAGAATTGAACTTTCCACTCAAAATAATAAAATGTATGTGCACACTGCAACAAGAGGTTTATTTCAAATTGATTATAGTAAATTGGACTCGTTCTATATAAAGGCTAATACATTCTGGTTAAATGATTTTTATAGGGGGGTTCATACAAAATTACAAATAGCTCCAAATGGGAAAATATATTTTGGTAAATATGTAATTAATAATCCTAACGAAGAAGCTAAAAATGTCATTGTTTCTGATATTACACATTTAGTATTAGGCGGTACACCCAGTACTGTACTTCACGGGTCCTATAGATTTAATGTAAAAATAGAGGCAGATACTACTTGCGAAGGTGAGGATTTGATTTTAAGTGCAGTACCCGAGCCTGATTTTACTTCCAACACGTATTCATGGGTGGCGCCTGACGGCAAGACATATACAGGTAAAGTACTTATGATACCGGACGCTAAAAAAAATGATGCGGGCTTATACAAATTAACTATGGAATTGAACAGTACAATTGTGCACGATTCAATCTTTGTTGTAATAAAAGATGCCCCAACGGCTAAAATATTAGGTGACACAATAATATGTTCAGGTGAAACTGTCCTATATGCTGATAAACAAAGCAATTACAGCTATTTATGGTCAACTGGAGAAACTACTGATAGTATAGTTATAAGTGAGCAGGGAACATATGTTTTAACGGTAACCGCAGAAAATGGTTGCACCGCAACCGATTCAGTTTACGTTGTTTATAAAGATGATTTATCCTTCTCCATCATAGCCCCTGAATATATCTGTCTTGGCGATACATTAATGCTCAAAACGGATTTAGTTGGCGACGGTTATC
>CAZWXI010000058.1:0-20496 GCA_964637845.1 uncultured Hyphomicrobiales bacterium
TATATAATTACCATCTGCACTGTAATGCAGGGAAAATATTTTTAAAATCACCGTCCCGTCATTCTGAGCCAAGCGAAGGAACAGATTCGGATTTACAATACGCTTGGGCAATGTGTTCTTAACGAATCAATTCATCCGATGACTCCAAGTCATCGGATGAATATAGAACATCTGCCCGTGGGCGTGTATTTAATGCGAATTGGCAATAGGATGGAGAAGTTTGTGAAGTGGTGAGGCGCACCCTGTCATTCTGAGCGAAGCGAAAAATGCAAAAAATCCGTCTCGTCATTCTGAGCCAAGCGAAGGAACCAGGAATGTAAGGTATTTTTTGCCTTCGGACAACAGATAATGAAAAAAACGAGGAAAACATAAAATTCGCCCTCAATAAATTCATTTAAAAACGCAAATTATAGCAACTTTTCAATTTTTTCGGCAATTGACGCGGGTGTTGTGGTCGAACCATAATGTTCAATGACAGTTCCGTTACGATCAACAAGGAATTTCGTGAAATTCCATTTTATATCTTCAGTGCCGAGAGTGCCTTTTACGTTGTTTTTCAGATATTTGTAAAGAGGGTGAGCGTCATCACCGTTCACAACTACTTTGGAAAACATCGGAAAGGTTACTCCAAATGTTGCTTCACAAAATTCCTTGATTTGCTCTTCGGTGCCGGGTTCTTGTGCCCCGAACTGATTGCAGGGAAATCCAAGTACAACAAATCCTTTATCTTTGTATTTGTCGTAAATCTCTTGTAATCCCGCGTATTGCTTGGTAAATCCGCATTTTGATGCTACGTTTACAATGAGAAGAACTTTACCTTCGTATTCGTTCATGCGTACTTCATTCCCATCAATATCCACAACAGAAAATTGATAGATATTTTCGCTTATCACTTTTTCTACATCGCTTGTATTACTGCTACATGCCACTATTGAGAAGATTATTGCAAATGCAGTTGGTGCCGCTAATTTAAAAATTGACATTTTTACTCTATATGTTATAAAAAAAAACTATTTCGTATAAATAACCGGCACACAATCGCATTGTTGCCCAACGATAATTTTCGCGGCTTCCGCCGCTTCGAGTGATGAATAATGCCCGATAACAACTGCAAATCGCATTCGCCCGTTTATTTCCCGCTCGACAACACTTGTACGCATGCGTCTTGCCAAGAATTTATCTCGCTCTGTTTCAGCGGATGCTTTATCGGAATACACTCCCACCTGCAAACCGTAAAAAATTTCTTTCGGGGCGTCTTCTGCTAACACTTCAATTTCGATTGTGGGTTCAAACGCTTGTGCTTCAGTTCGTATTTTTGGAGAATCTTCCTGTCTTGCGGTGCGTTCGCGAAATCTTTCTTGCAAATCACGGTCAATCGTTACTGTTGGCGATACTTGTTCAGCTTCTTTTAGTTTTGTAAGCTCCGGCTCAATATGTCTTTTTTGCGGTTCAGTGGTTTTTGGTGTTTGAGTAATGCTTGGAGCGGTTTCGTTAATTTTTGGCAGTTCAGTCACTTGAAGTGTAGTTTCGTCGGGTTCTGCTTCAATCTGTAATTGGGCTTTCATATTCCGGCGGGAAATGAACAAAGCAGATCTGACGACATCCGAAGCAGGTGCCAAAAAAGGTGATTGAGGGTAGAGTGTTCTAAAAAGTTCGAGTTCGGTTCTTGCTTTGCCTGTGTCTCCGAGTACCGCATAGTATTGGACGATTTGCCATTGAGCATGGTCTGACCATTTGCTTTGTGGAAATTCGGAAGTGATTCGTTTGTAAATTTCGAGAGCAAGCAAAGCATCGTCAATTACCGCTCCGTGCAGAAGCATCACACCCGGCTCAGAAGGATAACGAGCCAAAAGTTCGGGTAATGCCGCTCGCACTTCCTCAATCTTTCCCGAAGCGAGATTCTGCAAATGTTTATTTACTTCAAATGTTTGGGCGAATATTTCTCCGCCTGAAAATAATAAAACCAATAATACGCAGATTTTCATCTTATCCTCAAATGTATTTCATGCCGCTTACAAATATGTAAAGAACAAATTATATTTACAAGATTTATTGAAAGTATTGACGAATTTATTACATTCTTATAAAACTTATTGCAAAATTTTTATTATTTGGTGTAATCTTAGTTATAAATAGAATGACTTTAGGTCACATGCTTACAACCGAATAGGAAAAAACTTTCCACTCAATTTATTCAAGATGGTTTGTGAATAACTTTCTATATATATCTTTTAATCCGGCTTTCAAAGCATCAATATAATTTACAATCGTAATGAAAAAGACTATTAAGAGTACTACCGAAAGTATACTGAGCCACGGCTCGAAACTGTACTTGTAATAGCACATCAATCCAGGATTGAACCAAGTGCCATAAATTATGAATACATGCACGACGTAGATCATCATTGTTTTTTGACCTATCTTAGCTAATAGCACAGGGATTTTTACCGTATTTGCAATAAATGAAATGATTCCGCAAACAATCAGCGTGTTTCCCAGATGATAGAACAAAAAATTGTTATAAAGTAAATATTTCAGGTTCATATCGCCAGTCATTTTATATAAGTATGCAAGTGCTCCCCCCGAACCAAAATGCAATGCTAGTCCTAAAACAAGAATTATTAGGGTAAATAAGTAATTGAAAGCAACATTGACATTTTTCGAAAGAATATAGCCTAACAGGGCGCCGTAAAGACTGAATCCAAGCCAAGGAATAAGTGTGAAATTGGCACCGTAATCAAGTGTGAAATACGTAGCTAATGGTAATGGCATCGCCTTGAGCCAATCAATTTTTAAACTATTCGGGAAAAAATAGAAAATAAAAGTAGCTGAAGCCAAAAGAAACAGCCACATTGGAATACGCGTAATTTTGTGAAGTACGTAGAGTATGATTATTGTCAAAATTGCAATCGCGATGCAATGTAGCACATCTGAGGCAAAGGAATACCTGAAATCCATAACATTGAACTCCTCGCCTGCGGCAAGTAACCCCGTGTTGAACCGAAGGAAATAACCGATAAATAACAGCAAAATCGCCCGTTTGAGACCTTTTCCGACGCGTTCGTTCTTGTAGAAAGGTACATTTTTCCGCATGAGCAAATAAGTGAAAATAGCACCGGACGAGAAAAGGAATACCGGAGCTGTTATTCCTCTCATATGATTCCACAAGCCATAAAAAAAATTATCCAAATCTCGAAACTCATACGCCATCGTAGCATCAATCATATGCCCCTGCACCATCATCAGTATGGCATAAGCCCGCACAAGGTCAATGAAGTGCAATCGAGGCGATGTCTTGCTGTGGTCCGGGGCATCAGGCTTGAATTTATTCATATCGCTTGGTCCATTGTTGAACTGTATTGAAAGCAACATCGCGAATATAGTTTGCCGTAGCGGTATCCAACTCCATTGTATAGCTTGACTCGCGAGCGTTCTTATTAGTCAGAAAGGAATAGAAAACGCATGTGGAAAGATATGTTCCAACTTTATTTGGATGCTTGAAATCGCTGTAAAGTTCTAAATCGGGACGTTCTGTTCGCACCTTTTGCCAAGCAATGCCAACGGGTACGACCTTACTACTCAGTTCATCACCTATCGCAGTATATGATGCAGTCAATATAGGTGTCATCCCGGGATTGTCTTTATATTCCCATGTCAGAAAAAATAAAGTAGTGGCATTTGTACCTTTGATAATTCGATGAAAAATACGAGAATAGCGAAAGAAATTTTCACGGTCAATAATAGGAGTATTGCTATATTCCTGCAAAACTACAATATCCCAATTGATACTACGGATTTGAACTACTGCATTACCTTTGCGATAATGTCCCGAAAGACGTTCACCACCGGGTGCCACTCTCATAGAGCGAATTTTCAGTGGGGTTTTGGTGCTGTCGAACATTTTGGTTAATTGTTTGTCAAGCCCTTCGTTGGAATGAGTTAAGCTATTGCCGATAAACAAGATATCCAATGTATTAACTGTATAATCATCGGGGCGATTATTAATGCACGATACAACAAATATTAGAAATATAAAAAAAAATATTTTATTCGTTAATTTTGGCATTCAATAAGTAATTCCGGGAATTATAATAATTTATCAAGCCGTTAGTTGAAGAGTCGTGAGATTTAACTTCGTCTTTTATCAGCAATTCGTGTATTATGGTTTTTGCTAATTGCTTTCCTAATTCCACCCCCCATTGATCGAATGAATTTACCCCCCAAATAGTTCCTTGTACAAATACTTTATGCTCGTATATTGTAAGTAACGCTCCTAATGATTCCGGTGTTAACTCATTAAATAATAATGTATTTGTCGGCTTATTGCCTAGGAATGTTTTGTGTGCAAGCAATACATAGATTTCACCTTCGGGGTACCCTGCATTTCTCAATTCGGTTTCAGCCTCCTGTAGTGTTTTACCTTTCATAAGTGCTTCGGTTTGAGCAAAAAAATTAGCCGATAGAATATGATGATGCTCCCCTAACGGATTAGGTGACTTTACAAAAGCAATGAAATCTGCAGGTATTGTACTGGTGCCTTGGTGCAAAAGCTGGAAAAATGAATGTTGCGAGTTAGTACCAGATGTGCCCCAAATGACGGGTCCTGTAAGGTATTTAAGTGGTTGCCCATACATTGATACATGTTTGCCGTTGCTTTCCATATCGAGTTGTTGCAAAAACTCTGGCAATTTTTCGAGATATTGTGAATATGGGATCACTGTATGAGAGGAAAATCTGAAGAAATTTATATACCAAATACCGATTAAAGCAAGCAGCACAGGTATGTTCCGTGGAAATTCGGTATTACGAAAATGCTCATCTATATAATACGCGCCTGCAAGAAGTCTCTCGAAATTATTATAACCGATATATAAGCAAATGGACAGACCGATTGCTGACCAAAGTGAGTAACGTCCACCCACCCAATCCCAAAATTCGAACATGTTCTCAATAGGGATACCGAAAGCGTTACATGCGACCTGATTAGTAGAAAGTGCCACAAAATGTTTTGCAATATCATGCTCGACTGCTCCGGACTTTAGAAACCAATCTTTGGCACTGTTTGCGTTTGTTAGTGTTTCCCAAGTAGTGAATGTCTTGGATGCAATCACAAATAAAGTCGTTTCGGGACTGAGTACTTTCAATGTTTCTACAATATCGGTAGAGTCAACATTAGATACAAAATGTACGTTCAACCGAGGAGAAGCATATTTTTTTAAAGCATGGCAAACCATTCTCGGTCCTAAATCTGAGCCACCGATACCGATATTTACTATATCAGTGAAATGCCTTCCCGTATAACCGCGAGCATCGCCGCATCTCACTTGTTCCGTGAAGTCCTTCATTTGAGCAAGTATTCTGCGAACCGAGGGCATAACATCCTCTCCGTCAACGTAAACCGGCTTATCTGACTGATTGCGAAGTGCTGTATGCAAAACTGACCTTCTCTCTGTGTTATTAATTTTTTCACCCGTGAAAAGTGCCTCGATTTTATCTCTAAGCCCTATTTCATTCGCAAGTTCAACCAATAAGTTGATTGTATCGCTTGTGATAATGTTTTTTGAATAGTCAAATAAAAAATAATCATGTTTGATTGAAAAACGTAAAAACCGCGTGTTGTCTTGTTCAAATAAATCTCTTACGTGCAAATTCTTCGCAAATTCGAAGTGCCCTTGCAGTTTGGCAAATGCTTGTGTTTGGTCCATCAACATAATTTTTCTCAAAATTTTACTTACAATACAAATTTCAAAACTACTTATTTCTTACGATATAGCATTATTCGCCATTAAAAATCATTTGCGATTGTTGCGTCTATTTGGTTGTAAATTTCAAATTTTATGGAAGACAGAGTCAGATTAATTAAAGAAGGAGTTCTTGACTTGGCTACAATTCTCAACAATAAATACGAACTCGACGGAAGCGGCTCCAACGGATATACGGGTGTGGTTGGTCAATCGGCGGAGTACATGACCGTCGATGGAGCGAACGTCCCGTTTTCGGGAGAATTCGATATATGAACGATTCGGGATTGAGACGAAAATTTGATATAAATCAATATGTAGAAAATATACGAAAGTTGAAAAATGAAGACAGTAATGGCAATAGCGGGAATTCTCCTTTTGATGGCGTGTGAGACAGATAGCTCACGCTTGGAGCGATATACAGATATTTATTTTGATATAATGATTGCCAAAGAGAGCTATCTCGATTCAGCATTAGCCGCAAATTCTGTGGATAGCATCCTTGACAGTTACGGATACGATATTCAGAGCTTCGAGAAAGAATCATACGAACTCTTTTCGAAAAACAGGCGATATTTCACCACAATGATTGATTCTGTCAGGAAACGCGCCGAAGCAGAAATGCGAAGAATCCTTGCCGATCGGGTAAAACAGGACACAACCCAGATTAAACCTAATCAATCGGAATAGTTAGCTTTTCTCGGCAGCATCAACCCATTGCTTCCATTTATCAGTTGCAACACCGACTGCGGCATCAGATTTGAACCTTGTCACCGGAGTACGCATCAGATAAGGTACTTCCAGCAATGTATCAAATAAATCGAAAACTCGGTGAGCGTAGCCGTGATCATTGTAATATTTCCCGTCCGAATTAAGGAGTTCATCTAAATGTACTTTCTTCGAGACGCTCTCCAATTCACCCTTCGACATTGCTTTTTCGTCAAGGTTTATAAATTGAACATTAATACCTCTCTCTTTGAAAAAACGCAATGCCTTCTGAGTGTCGTGGCACTTCTTGGTTCCAAATATTTGCACTACAAGCGGCATAATGTTCACCTTCATATAAAATTCATAAGTCGAACAAGGCAAAAAATCATTTTTTAAGTCATGACTAAATCAAAATTTAAAGCAAATTCAAACGTTTATTTAGTTGATTAAGATTAATTAGACTTTTTGTTTAAAATTTTGCGGAGATTTACAAATGGCTTTTACACTTAAAGACTTACCATATCCGAAAGGCGCCTTGGCGCCGCATATTTCGGAAGAAACTATGGAATTTCATCACGGCAAGCACGTTCTTGCTTATGTCAACAATACCAACAATTTGATAGCGGGAACTGAATTTGAGAACATGCTTCTCGAAGACATCATCCGCAAATCGCAAGGCGGGCTTTTCAATAATTCTGCACAAATATGGAACCACGAATTTTTCTGGGAATGTATGTCACCAAACGGTGGCGGCGTACCCACAGGCGACCTCCTTACGGCATTGGAAACCAATTTCGGCTCATTCGATGCATTTAAAGAGCAATTCGTAAAAGCGGCAACCGGCTTGTTCGGTTCGGGTTGGGCATGGCTCGTAAAAGAAGCAGATGATAAGTTGTCTATTGCCACATATAGCAATGCCGGAAATCCCTTAACCGAAGGTAAAACTGCTCTATTAGGCATTGACGTATGGGAACACGCTTACTACATTGATTACAGAAACGCACGTCCAAAATACATCGAACACTTCTTCGAACTTATCAACTGGCGCCATGTAGGCGCAAACTTGTAATAAATACGGGCGAACTTGATGGTTCGCTCTGATTTTTTTAACAAATCTTTGTCTCTATTATTCTGAACTGATGCCGAAGAATCAAGTTTCCCCAGATTCTTCGCTACGCTCAGAATGATGCTTTAAAATTTTTTTTGATTAAGGTGTAACAAAACGCATTTTGATTTGTTATTTGAAATTAGAGATATGTAAATTTTGAAAAAGTTTTTTATTTGATTTGAAAATATGTGTGATAATTATAGCTTAATCTGACAATTTGTTAAACTATTGTTTCATTATTTAGGAGTTTTAAAATGAAATTTAAACTATTGATTCTGTCGTTGCCTTTGATATTACTACCTATTTCCGCCTCGCATAGCAATGAGAACTGCTTTCCGACGGGATGTGAAAAAATATTAAAGACGCCTATTACATATTCTGTTGTCCAGCCGACTTGTGGTACATGCTTTTATGATGTTTATTACAGTGAATGTATCATAAATGGCAACAGTATTTTTATCATTGATTCTATTCACGCTAAATCTACAAACCCTCCATGTTGTCAAGGAACGGCAACAAACGATCCGATTGTATCTGGCTTTATTTTACAAGAAGCTGCACGATTAATTAATCCCGGGGGTGTTTATACCCCTTCTCGATGTTGGAAATGGTTTGGTATTTTAGGTCCCCATGGTGTTCACAATGCTGTGTTTGTCCCTTGCGATTATGATATAAGTTGTTGTTATTTTTATAGTGGCACCTGGGCAAAGTATGGTCCTGATACTTGCATTATTGAGCAAGGATGTATGCAAATATGTGATTAGAAGTCTATTATTTTAGAGTCAGTGTTTTTAAACAAAATGAATTTTCAAAATTATTGAAGGAAAAGAAAATGAAAGCGTTTTTATGTATTATAATATTGATATTATGCTACAATTTCATGCACGGGCAAGATAAACTAATATGGGAAAACAGTAGTGATGGTTTGGAAGGTACTTTTCAGATGAATTTATTTGAATTTGAAAATGTAATTTACGAACGTTATTCAAATTTTTATTCAAATGATACAGCTAAATCGTGGAAAGCCAATAAGTATTATTTTACGAACTTCTCAGGGAACGAACATCTAATGTATCTTGGGGTTTATACAAAGTTAAAATATAAAAACAGATACTTAATTTTTGGTACAGGAATTTATTATTCATATAATAAAATTAATTGGAAACCTCTTGAAAAAATATATGGAATTCCAGACATGTCAAATAGAATTAGATTTTATTCAACGGATTCAACTCTTTTGATACAAGTAGAAGTAAATGATAAGGCAAACCCGCAATACAAGTATAGAACTTATATTACAAAAGATAGCATTAATTTAAATTTTGTACCTGTTGAGAGTGATTTTCACGGATTAGAGCGTTTAATAGAAATAAGTGTAATAAATGACATATTATATGCCACAACCGATAGCCCATTAGCATTTGGTGTATATTATACTTCAAAAGACGGTGGAATGAATTGGCAAAGAGACTCTATCCCTAATGTACTTGAAAGAATTAGATATATCAGATATTTAAATGATAGGTTTTACCTTATTACCGAATCCGGTGTTTGGTATAAAGATGATAACAGCAATTGGAAAAAGTGCGAATCAGATGAATTTTTAATAGATATGAACAGAAGCTTTTTAGTCAATTATGAAGATAAAATAATAACCCATTCAAGAATTAATAATAGAAGTGTCCTGGTTGCAAGTAGTGATGGTGGTATAACTTGGGAAAGATTCGGTACTAGCAACTTTTTTATCAGGCAATTGTTAGTTATTGGAAATACATTGATAGCAAGTACACATTTTGGCATCAAAACATCAACTGATGGTGGTCTATCTTGGGTTGATAGTAATAAAGGATTTTTTAAACCGGGACTTCGTCATGAGCATCCAAGACTACAATTTGCAGCAAAAGATAATGAAGTGCTTACCGCTACAAGAAATCCAATGAAAAACAATGTAATAATGAAATCATATGATAACGGAAAGAAATGGAAAGAAATAAAGATTGACCCAAATTATACCGAACCGGAACAACACCATGTAACAGAAAACTGGTATTCGGTTTTTGATACAAAGTGGGGAGTATTCGCTATAAATGGATTAGGACAATCTTACAAAACCGAAGATTTTGGGGAAACTTGGAAGCTGTATTCAGAAACGTCCGGTGGAATTTTTCTTTACCCTCGAAATTTATATGAAAGAAATGATACAATGTTTTATTTTTTTTCGTCAAATATTTATTATTCAACAAACATGGGAGTAACATTTGAACTTTCCGATATAAAATTTAGAGTGCCAGATAGTAGCTGGCATTGGATCATAATTGACGGTGTTCATTATGCTTTAAATATAAATTATGAGTTATATAAATCGGAAAATGACGGTCTGACTTGGGATTTTGTCTCTAAATTTGATTTTCAAGGACGTTCTGGTTTCTCGAGGATCCTATTTATAGATGGTCATAGAATTTATTTTATGCCTCAATCTGGTGGTCTGATGAATTCACCTGTATATGTAACTGAAGATTTTGGTAAAAATTGGAAAGAAATTAATTTGCCTTTAACAAGAACCCCTCCCAGTACATGGTGGAAGCATAATGGCGTAGTTTATGTGTTATATATAGAACAATTCAAAACAAGCATTTACTCATCAATTGATAATTGTGAAACTTGGGAATTCGCAAGCGAAGGACTTGGAACAAAGGAAATTGTCTTTATGCATTCTGCGGGTGATTATATGTATGTAAGTACAAAAGAGGGTTTGTTCAGAGCATTTTCTAAAGGAACGACAGATGTTACCATGGAAAAAGAAACATTATTCCCTATAGAATTTTACCCAATCCCTGCAATAGACATTATGAACATTAAAAATAATTACTACAATTTGAGAAAAGTGATAATCTATGATATAAACGGCAGAGAATATGACGTCAGAAATTTCACAAATGATTATTTCGAAACAACAAATTTACATGCCGGAGTTTATATCGCAAAACTAATTTTCGAAGGTGGCTGGTCAATATCAAAGAAATTCATTATAGAATAATTTCGGGATTTAGGTTTCGCCTTTGTAACAAAGATGGGGTAAAATGGCAGGTCGCTGGCCTATCTCTGCGAAAGTCACATATTCATTTAATACCAAATATTTTAGTCTACTTCAAAATATATCAAAAATTTACAATGGTGGTTCGGCAAAAAGAAAAAATCTTCGCTACAAAATTTCTATTTCATTTTCTGTCATTTTGAACAAAGCAAAAAATCCGGTAAATTCCTGGATTCTTCGCTACGCTTAGAATGACAGGGGGATCCTCACCACTTCACAAATTTTTCCACTTTATTGCCAACTCGCATTAAATACATGCCCGGAGGCAGATGCGACACATCAATTCTTACTCCCTCTCCTTTGGAGAGGGTCGGGGTGAGGTAACTCACACATTGCCAAGGTGTATTGTAAATTTTAATTGGATTTTTCGCTTCGCTCAGAATGACGTCTTGAGTCAATCTCTTTCTATGAGTTTAAGTATGTTGTAATAGTTGCCAGAAAATCAAATAATTGGGGTTAACATATTTTCAGTTAACCCCAATATAATTGAGTTAATTACAAGGACGGTCTAAACAAGGCACGGGCAAACCTGAAAGGCAATCCAAATACTGTGTATTATTAGGAGTACAAGGCGTATATGTTTCAGGGACGATGTTAACAAGTCTTGGGGCATACCTAGGATTTGGTAAAAATGGTTGTATATAATCGAATACGTAGCTTGTGCGGCAGCACTTCTCACCACAATTAATATTCTTTATTATCGGATAGTATTCATGGGTTACACTGCCGTCGAAATGTGTGGTAATATCTTTCAATATTGAAGGGTCAGCATCACAACAGTCTAGTTCTCTACTCTCAGATATTTTGACATACGATTTGATTATAGCGTAACAATTTGACTTTGTGTAAATGTAAGAAAACCAAAAGTCAGGAACAGCAGGTGGTTGAAAATGTGGAGCTACCATGAATGCTGCTTCGAATTCTAATAGCTTTTTTACAATTGAACTAGGAGCATTAGGAACATTTTCAAATGTTGACCAGTCAATTTCCATATTAGGGGGATATCCTTTTACCTTTACTTTCACCACCCCGGGAAATATATCGAGTTCAATTTCAATCCATTGGTCAATAACAGCTGTTTGACCGCTCGGCAAACAACTAGTTTGGCAGTTTAGACTGATAGGAATCAAGGCAAATAATAATATTATAATTAATTTTATTCTCATTTTACACCTCAGTTGATTTTAATAAATTTAATTTTTTTATAAATCTTCAAATCTGCCGATGACAATTTAATAATAAACGTTCCACTGTTCAAATTGCTAACGTCAATTGTATCATTGTTGATTTTGCCCTCTTGAACAATACTACCTGACAAATCATAAATTATATAATTATATTCGCCTGTGACTTCGTCAATATTTATCATAGAAGTAACGGGATTAGGATAAAATGCAACAAAATCTGTATCCTGCGTTTCAATAATACTGGTAATATTATTTATTGATAAAATCAAAATGCCAACTTGATATGCAATGGCTAATTGATTGCTATCAATCAAATTGATATAATATATAGGCTTTGGCAACAACCGGAAGTATGCTAATTCGTGAAACCCTTTAAATACATCATCTACAACTGTACTGTTAATATTCGCATTAGCCGGTATAAAGGTTGCATTTTCAAAAATAGATTCGGTATTCAACTTTTTGAGGATTAAGTCCTGACCCATAATATAAAAACCAAAACCCAAAAGAAAATAATTCTCATCATCAATTTTTGACATGCCAATTATTGGGTCTTGAGATTCGGGAGTGACTGCTCTTTCTAAGCCATGATTTTCATCAAATTTAGTCCATTTATTGTTATAGAGCATGCTCATACCTCCACAGCAACTTCGTGAAAATTTTCCGACTTCGTCGATCCATGTGATAAAATCATAATAAAAAAATCTTCGATTGTTTTCGTCACTATAAATTCCGTATAAACGTAACCCTCTTTTACGTTCAGTATAATTGATGTAGTCTATAGCGATTTTAGATACTGATTTATCATTGTTAATTGTTACGTATTGATTCAGGATTACTTTTGACATATCATTTAAATCAGGATACTCCAACTTTTCAAATAATGAAATCGTATTATCAGAATTCTGTTTCAAAGTAAATGCTTTATAGCTGAATGCTAATGAATTAGCTGCCGGATTAGAGTAAATCAATTCAAACTCCCCGTCAGAAAATTTGTATAAAGCACTTTGCTGTTCTTTAAGGTTTTTAGCATATTGACAGATAAAAAATATGTCATTATTTTCGCCAACAATAATCTGCTCATATGACCTCAGATAATGGTATTCATCATTTATGTAGAATGCATGCCATTTGAATCCGTCATATTTGTAAAGCATTTTACCTGTTAACCATATGTTGTTGTTTTTGTCTTTTACAATGTACGATGTCGGACTGATTTTAATTATGTCATGGATATCGTTATACTCAACGTTATCCGGTAATTCTGTCACTTTTCCTTTGTTAATGACTTTGACAGAAGCTCTTTGATAAACTCCGGACATTTCTTTTTCATATCCTGCGAGAATAATCGTATCACCATCAATATAAGCACTATAAATTGAAATATAGCTTAAATTCATGTCAACTATTTTTTGAGAAAGTGCCAATGAATTAATAGCAATGATGAGAATTAGCATTAAAAAATAGATTTTCACAATCGTTCCCTTTAAATTATTCACAAATTGATTTACATTCGACCGGTTCATTTGTCTTGCAATCGTAAAAAACTTCATATTCCGAACATATTGACCCTGGTATAGTTTCCTTGAAGATATTATAAACAATAGGTTTACTTGTGCCTTGGGTGCCAGAAGCTTCTGAACAAGAAACTGTATAAATTGTTTTACAACAGGAAAACCCACAGTCACTAATTAGAGACTCAACTATGTACTTCTCTTGACCAATATTCATAAATTGAGGTGGATTTCCTGGCCAATATTCCGGGATACAATCAAACTCTTGTGTGCTGCTAATCTGTATATAACAGTTACGTTTAATTTTGCAAGGTACAACTTCTGTGATTGCAATATTTCTACTTCCTTCGAAAGGACAAGGGAGTCTGTCAAAAATAATTTGGAAAATAAGATACTCTTTTAAATCTCTGTCCGGAATGTTAAAAAAATCGGAATTATTGATAAAAGTATTCCAATCAACAAACACTTCGACATTTGAGCCGATATTTTGCCATTTATAATCAACAGAACCAAAGTTTTTACTTACCATATAAATCATTTGCTCATATGTAGCTGTACCAAGGTGCCAATCGCTTGTATGGGGTGGACATATCCCCGGCTGTGCAATGCTATTATAACCCAAAAGTATGGATGATATAACTATGTAACTGATAAATTTTATTTTTTTTGCTTTAATCGAATTCATTTGAATTTTCCTTTAATTGATAAAATATTTATTATGGATAATGTGTTGCTTGTGTATGTAAAATTCGGGGATTCTACTGCCCGCCACACCCCGCGAGACGGGAGCTAAACTACTTTCATACGGCACCTCGCACATTAGTGAATAAGTTTTGACAGTTTATTGCCGTTTCTTCCGAATTTATCGTTAAACACCTCGCACATTAGTGAATAAGTTTTGACCTGCGGTTACATCTTTAGTTTTGTTGTTCCGACTTTTTTGGTGTAGCTTGCCCTCCGTCAGTTGTGGATAAATTATGTATAAGGGCTTACAATAAAACTTTTCGTGGGTCGCCTTGCCATAGTTCCACTTTCGTGTACTTTGTCCGGTTGCTATGTTGCCTTCTTTCGTCATTTCAGCACATTTTTCTAAAATTCAGACACATCTAGTACAAAAGTAATAAACAATTTCGAATGATGCAAGAAAAATTTTTGAATGATGCAAAAAAAATTTAAACGGATTTGTCACTATTTCAGATTTCCCATCTCGCAAGCTCGCTTCCCCCTTTGCCAAAGGGGGACTAAGGGGGATTTCTAATGCACATTGCTCAAGAGTGTTGTATATTTTAATTGGTTCCTTCACTACGCTCAGAGTGACGGGGCAACACCTCACCGCTTCACAAATTTCTCCACTCTATTGCCAACCCGCACTAAATACACGCCCGGCGGCAGATAAGACACATCAATTCTTACTCCCTCTCCTTTGGAGAGGGTCGGGGTGAGGTGACTTACGCACTGCCCGAGCGTGTTGAATATTTTAACACTCCCTGACCCGGTATTATAAGAGGGGGAACTGTCACGCCCTAAGTCATTTAAATTAATGTAGATGTAATCAGTGGCGGGGTTGGGGTGGATGGATAGTCCAAACTCATTAGCATAATTATCTGAGCTATGTATCGAAGTTGATTTATCATTTATTTCCATTATGGTAAGTGTATCCTTAATGGTGCTTGTTAGTATTATTTTACCGAATTTTGACTCGAATATATTACCTATATATAGGTTATCTTTCCATTCGAAATTTTCAAGTAATTCACCGGAGCGGTTAAATATTTTTAAAAATCTTATCGGATTATCCAATTTCCCTTCAAACGGTTTATAGCCGTAACATGCTATCCTGTCATTGCTTAACGACCTAAAGAATGTAGAAAAATTATCTGACATATCATGGGTTATCGTATTATTTGATATAATGTTACCGCTAGCATCCAAAGTTAAAAAATAGAATTCCTTCTTCGAACTAATCTCGGTCATGTAGGGTATTGTTATATTTCCGTTTTTCTCTCTAAAGAAGCCAAATAAAAAAAATTCGCGTTCATTCGGGAGTGAAAATTCTGTTTCCCATTTTATCTTTCCTTCTAAATCTAAAGCAACCATGACGAAATATTGAAATGTTGCCTTTATGTTGAATGTTGGTCCATAGAACATCATTAAGAACTCGTTTTTCTCTGGTTCAATGCTGGTATATGGATACGGAATCAAATATTTATCGGTTTTGGGTTTTTCAATTTTTAATTCATCAATTTTTTCATAATACTCATTGAAGTAAAAGAAATATCCATCCAAAGTTTCGAAATCTGTGATATGCTGTATTATTATATCGTTTAATATTAATGGCGTTGAGGTAGCATATAAGTTGCCCGGCATTTCATATTTTTCAACAGATATTGAATCGCCGTATAACGTAGATGTAAAAAAATATATTTTACTGTTGTGATGAGCAAAATACTTATATTGATTGTCCTTTTCAAATACTGTGTGCGGTAATAAATTTCTATCCAAAACCGTACTAACGCCTTTAAGTATATTGCCTTGCTTATCTATTTCTACTACGCCGGGATTTTTCAAAGCTTTATTAGGATTTTGACCCTCAATAACTAAAATATATCTATCGTCTTTTTCAATGATATTATTAACTTGTAAAAAACGAATTGATTCGGCCCTATAATGTGTTTCCCAAACTATATTTAACGGAGATTGAGAAAAAATAAAACAACCGGACAATAACAGAATAATTAAAACAATGAACAAATTTTTCATTTTTCCACCTTTTATTTTTTAATAATTATTTTTTTTGTGACTCTACTGATTTTATTATTATTGTTTATCTCACAGTTTATAAAATAAATACCTGATGATAATTCCTTGGTATTCAATGAGTAAAATTGCGGCATTGTAAATTTTAATATTTCATTTCCTGATATATCACAAATACTACAATTTGCAATGACGTTTTGCTTAGTGCTGACTATTGAAATATTCAATACAGCATTGCCGGGATGGGGTGATATTTTCATTTCATAAAAATCATTATCAATCATTACTGATTCTTCAACTTTTGTTACTATTTCAGGTCTGATTTCGGCTAAATAAAATGTTTCAAATCCGGCACGCCCCAGAACGATTAAATTACCGTTTGGTAATTCTTCTACTCCAACTACTTGATTATCATGCGGGTCTGTATTCCACACATATTCGTCATATTTATTACCGTCAACATCAAAATAAGTCATGAAAAAACTTAGTTTACGACCATTGTCAACTAAAGCCCTGCGATAGAAAACAAAAAATTCTCCATTTCTGATAGGTTTAATAGTACCGTATGCTTTATGACCATCTGCAAATTCGTACTCTTTGTGCCATAATAATTGCCCATCTTTCGTCAGACGTGCCAAGAAAATACCTGTTCTTTTGGTTTTTTCCTTACTTGCTTCTCTAGTCAAACTCCCTTGAACAAAATAATCCAAGTTTGATAATTGAAATACATTCCTAAGAATCATATAATCATATCCCTCTTGCTTAATTTTGCATTTCCAGATTATATTGCCTGATAAATCAAACTTACAAACATATACATGATCATTGCTCTTTCTGGTTCCCGGTCCATACAAAGTACCGATAAGTGTATTATCGTCAGAGGGATAAACATATGTTTGGGGATAGCCCATATTAATAGGTGCATCAAATCCAGCCGTATCAATAAAAATATCACGAACAAAATTACCATCATGGTCATATACTTTAATTAGTTGGTCATAAAAATATTGATACACAGTTCTATCGAATCTACGGCTGCCAACTGACACATAAAGCGAATCATAAACATAACTAATCCCCACAGAGTAAGAATAAACAGTACTGTCAACCTTCTCAGGCGGCTTTTCTTCATAATCGCCATTCTCGTCAATAAGAACTACGCGTACCTGTCCTTCCTGCAAACCCGTCCTAAAGTAGGACCAAAACCATTTGCCTATTAATCTTAACGATGGTGTCTTGGCAAAAAAAGTGAAATAAAATGATTCATCCTGCCCACGAAACCTTTCAACTGAACTCAATACCTCACCCTTTAAATCCGTTCTTACAAGTGCACCGCCCTTGTTTAGGTCGCCGCCATCTAAATTTTCAATATTATTACCTTCTAACCAAATATTGATTTTGTCATCAATTAAAATTAAAGAATATTGCCAAATGTTTGTAAGTGAATCAAATTTATAGTCATTACGCTCCCAAACAATATCAGGTCGTTTTTGGGCAATTGAGGCATTTATTGCAAAAATAGAGGTTAAACATATAATAAATATATTTTTGATTAACATAATCAACTCCTTAATAAGTAGAGTGTGCCGATAATTGAAAACTTATTACCGGCACACCCGTTTTGTTAATGTTTGACAAAACTTACATGATAGTTTCCCAATTCACCGACGAGTCTTAAGAAATAAAATCCTCTCGGTAAAAATGAGACATCTATTAAATTCGAATCGTTTGTATCAACATAATATTTTCCATAAATCATCCCTGATATATCAAAAATATCAACTTCAAATATTATGTTGTCATTTGCCGGTAATTGAATCGTAATAAAATCATGAGCGGGGTTGGGATAGAGTTGCAAACTGAATTTTTCATCAGATATGAGCACGTGCGGATACCACGTGCTTCCCCAATCATCTGTTCTAAAAATTTTGCCATTTCTTTCTTTAAAAATTATGACATTGTAATTATCAACTTGATGAATAGACGGGCAAGGTACTAACCGTAATTGCTTAACGATTTGCCCCGGTGATTTCATTTCTCCAAGTTGATAAATTTTAAATTGCGAGCTATACAACTCTGAATTAATAGCAAAAATTATCATCCCTGCTATAATTGAAACAAGATATTTTTTCATGTCAGTTACTCCTCATTGCAATTACTTGAACAAGGTATATAATATCTTATATAAGGCGGTGGCATTTGAGGACATTGAGCATCGGGTTCATTCACGGCATTACAATCGCCTTCGGTATAAGTATCAATCGAGGTTACGAGAATGTCATTATCGCATAAACAAAATAATCTTCTGTGCATACAGCAAGCTGTCTGTGTCGGACTGTCGCAATACAAAGGCGTGGTACTTGTTTCTCTGTAACCTTGTGGTAGCACAGGACCTATGATAAGACAATATGCCAAACATCGTGGATTTGAATAATAAATCTCGAAAGTTTGGCAATTATCTGACGGCAAGTCACAATTTGGAGGCGTGCCGGAGCAGTCATTGGGATTATTTTGAAGAAAATCCTCTTTGCCTTCCGTTAAAAATATAACATCAACCAAATAATTAAAAAAACTTTGATTAATGGTACCACCAAAGTTGTCGGGCCATCCCGGATAAAGTTGCGTCATGATATTAGTACAATTATCCGGAATATAAATACTACCTAAAGCGTATTGAAAGATTGTCTTATCTGGACAAGCTATATCCTGACATTGACGGAACGAATAGCTTACTGTCAGTGTACAATTTGAAATGGGATATACCTTGGATACCACACGACTTTGCCAGCCTAGACATTGGATACCATCCGGTGGCGGGTTATAACACTCGATAGCTACCGTTTGTACAGGCATCAATATTGTACCTCCCAATAACATGATGCTACAAATTACAAGCCACAGATTGCCAAGTGATTTCGGTAACTCCTTGATAAATAAAGTAGCTACCCCCCCCCCCCACCACCACCGTGATGCAGAGCGGGTGAATAGAATTTCTCTTGATGAGAATACATAAAAGCTCCTTAACTTAGTTAAACAATATATTTATGCCCTCACGGGCAAAAGCGCATTCAATTCAAAGAACAACTTTTTATAAACTTTTCATCATTCCACATGCAATTTAATAAAAAGTTTCGGATGATGCAAGAAAAATCGAAAAAAGTGTAAAAAAATCCCGCAAGAGCGGGAATTTTCAGTTTTATAAATTTGACCGTTAAAATATCTTAGTGATGTCCGCCACTGCCGCATCCGCAGGTTTTGGCATTGTTGGGATTATTGAAAACAAATCCACTGCCGTGTATATCATCGACATAGTCGAGCGTAACGCCCATTAAGTAGAAAACGCTTTTATTGTCAATGACAAATTTCAGGTCATCGGATTGGATGAGTTTATCGTTGTCGTTAATATCGGAATCAAAGCCGAGTATATAATTCATACCGGAACAACCGCCGCTTTGGGTGCCGAGTCGGAGGGCGTATTCTTCGGGAACGCTGTTGTCGGAACGAATTTGAAGTACTTTGTCAATAGCTCTGCGTGTCACCAATATATGGTCTTGCTCTTCCGTACCGAAGATACCAGTGTCAATTTTTTCGACTTCGAGTCCATCAATGATTGCTGTCATATTTTTACCTTTAGAGAAATTTTAAATTAGTTTATTCTAAGTATATTATTATTACGTAATAAAAGCAAATTAATTTTGGTCATAATCAATGAAAACGTCATCAGTGAGCGGATGAGACTGGCAAGTGAGTATAAATCCGTCCTCGATTTCATCATCAGTAAGTGAATCTCTTTCATCCATGAGTACTTTGCCCGAAATCAATTTGGCTCTACAAGTAGAGCAAGCTCCAATCTGACAGCTGAACGGTGGGTCGTAACCTTCTCGCATTGCGGCTGTGAGAACTGTTTCATCGGGTTCGACTTCGTAGTTGTAAATTTCGCCATAGAGGCGGATTTTAACAGAACGAGTTCGCAAGTCGTCTGTTTGTTTGAGTATAATATTTTGTTCTTCCTCATCAACTATTCTTGGCAATGGCGCCGTGAATGACTCTTTGTGAATCTGATGAGTGGCTACGTTTAGCTCTTTCAGCGAAATTTCGGTTTCTTGCATCATTCCTTGCGGTCCGCAGAGGTAAAATTCGGTTGAATATACTTTGTCACCTAATTCATCGGTTATTATTTGTTTGACCTTATTTCTGTCGAGTCTTCCGACTAATCCGGTCCAATCGCTACTCGGGCGACTGAGAATATGTATGACTTTGAACTTTTCAGCATAATCTTTGGCAAGTTTTTCAAGTGTATCTCTAAAAATTATGGATTCTATATTTCTGTTCTGATAAATCAAAGTCACTTTTGATTTTTTTTCGACCGTTAGAATCGTTTTTATCA
>CAZWXI010000059.1:0-20367 GCA_964637845.1 uncultured Hyphomicrobiales bacterium
TTGTTCCGCCTTGGAGATCGCGTATTTCCTCAATTGAAAATCCCTCTATTTCGAACAACACGACAGCTTGCTTTTGCGAACTTGGGAGACTGTTCAATGCTTTATACAAAATACCTATGTCGCAAAGTAAATCGGGAGTAAGTTCGTTTGACCGGGCTTCATCAGATTTACTCTCATCCCAAATCAAACGCCAAGTTCGACGGTGTTTCTGGCGATGCAAACTTCTTATCGTTTTGAATACATATCCTTTGAAAGCCGATAAATCGCGGAGTTCATCAAATTTCTCGTAACAAGCAACTATAGTATCGCTCACAAGGTCTTCTGCATTATGTTTATTTTTCGTCAATGCTTGTGCGTACACATAGAGCGAATTGGCGATTTCGCGGTACCGTTCTAAAAAGTCAGTATGTTTTGCTTTACGATTCAAAATCCTTAGAGCAATAATTTTGATTATAAGCAAATAGATGCGCAGGACTGAAAAAAGTTGCAAAAAATTTTTTCTAAAAGCAAAATATCTTCATACTTCCAACTATAGGATACTTTTGACCAAAAAGCCGAATATATACTCGAACGGGTTTAGACTGAAATTCAAGTTACCGTTTTCAACGTTATACATTTTGCCGGAATGACTTTCAAGACAGGTGTTTTCCTCCATATTTGAAATAACGCAAGACTGAGACAAATTGGGATTGAAATTGGCAATGAACAGAAGATTCATTTGTGTGTTTTTTGTCCGTCTCAAAAATGCTACTACTTCCGAAGGACTATCCAACAAAAATAATTCGTCATGAGGCGAGATTAATTCTGAATGCTTGCCAAAATAATCATTGATTGATTTAATGTCTCTAATAATATTTTGCCCACTTTGCCAATCCATTTCGATATTTGAAAATAGTGGAAGCGATTCGGCAGGATACAACTCTATTTGCTCTCTTGTAAATCCCAATCCCGTATTTACAGGATTTTGTTCGCATAACTCGAAGCCCGAATGAATGAATTGTGGCGAGGGTAACATCATTGATAGCGAATAAATCATTTTTGAAAAATTATTATTTTTGAATCTGCTTACCGCACGTGGTGTATTATGGTTTTCAGGTGTAGCAAAAAAATCGAGCGGAAATTCTTTATTCTGAAATCGTCTAATGAGTTCTTTCATCTTATTGGCATCATGAGCGTCGAATGGCATGTAACCGACAACGCAGTCGTACCCTTCATCGGCCGACTTTTGTGACGGAACAAAATTTTCCTCCCAAATGATGAAGTTAGGTCTGTTTTTTCTTGCTTCAATAATGATTTTTTCACGAAGCTTATCAGGCAAAGCATGCCCCATGTCTATCATCATGCCGTCAATTCCAAAATTCTCCTGCCAATAAGGAATAATTGAAATTATATAATTCCATAATTCACGGACTTCAAAGTTTTCCTTAGCTAATCGCGCATCATACATCCTAACTGTATTATATGCAATATAGTTAAAATCTCTATGCTCGTAAAGTTTGAGGTATGTAACATCGCTCCATACCGGTTGTACATCATCAGGGGGCCAATCTGCAAAAGCACAAGGGATGCGGACTTCAATTTTATTATTAATCAACCCGCGTATTTTGGTTTCGACTCGCGCGACCTTTTTAGGTACTCCGGTAAACATATCTCTATATATCTGATGCGGTTGAGGTAAGTTCTTGAAGTCGCCCGATTCAACTTTTGCTTTAATTGTGGCAAGCTCGTGCTGATTGAATATTGGCGGTCCGTATTGCTTTTCATTTTTCAAGTCATTACAGCGATTCTTAATCTTATCATAAATCCAATAAAACCAGCCTGGATGCTCTAAAGACAAATCGCTGTCTACGGAAGCGGTTCTAAAGACAAATTCAGTCACTAATTTCATACCTGCAAGATGAACTGCTTCGGCAAAAGCTTTGAATTGAATTTCGACATCTATATCAAGTATTTCTTCAGCCAATGTTTCTTCGATTTTCATCGGATTTCGTATTGCATATGGCGAACCGAGTGTGCCTTTTTTTTCATCAATTCCAACAGCGGTTACAGGCAACAAATATATTATATTCGTACCAAACGATTTAATATAAGGTATAAGTGCTATTGCTTTCAAAAATGTCCCCGTTTCACGAAACCCAATACCAATTGGTTCGATTGATATATTGCCATCGTTGTCATGGTCGAAAGTAGCCGTATAGCGTAAGAACATATTATAAATGATTGACTTGTGGAATTTAGTGCTTTCGGCTTTAATATTTTTTATTTCGTCAATCTTTGAGAGATAAAATTCGAAAGGATTCACATTGATTTTGCCAGTTTGAGTACCGGCTAACCATATTTGCGGAATATAGTAAGAAAACTCTTTATGTTTCTTTTTTTTAAGTTCTTTAATTCTCTTTTCGATTATGTTTAAGTGAGTTTGCGACATTAAATTCCTTAGTAATGATAATATAAACGTCAAAAATACGTATTATTACTAAACATGTTCCAATAAAATTTTCAACTTAGCAATGACTAAATTCGGTATAATACTGTGTGTTTTCGTGTTTTTAATAAATGGAGCACTTGCTTTCACTCAGGTCAAAGCAAAACAACCGAAAGCGGAAGAAATAGTAAAAATCACTTTACTCACAGACCACAAGAAAGTACTACCAGGCACGCCGTTTCTTTTAGGAGTAAAATTTACAATAGAGAAAGAATGGCATACATATTGGCTGAACCCCGGAGATGCGGGATTGAGTCCCGAGTTCGAACTCGAACTACCTCGCGGATGGAAATCACTGCCTCCAATGTTTCCTACTCCCCAAAAATTTCCCTTTGATGATTTCGCCAATTATGGCTACGATACTGAAGTTATTCATTTTATTCCAATTGTGCTACCACCGGACATTCAACCCGGTTGTTACGAAATAACATTGAAAACATCATACCTCGTTTGCAAAGAAGAATGTATCCCTGGTAAAGATACTTCTACAACCAGTATAACAGTATCACATCTGCATGAGATTGACACAAAGTCAATAACTGAGTTCACACCGCATCTTGAACAATTACCTCTGCGAAATGTTGAATTATCTGCATATGCTACTACGCGAGATGATGTAATCATCCTGAGCTTTACGAGCGAGCAAATTAATTTTTCGGAAAACTTGACGTTTTTCCCTTTCGCTGAGGGTTATATCCTGAATGGTGCAAAGCAAAAAATGACGAAAAAAGGAAATACTATTAGTTTGGAACTATCATTGGATAGATTTAGAGAAGAAACCCCAAATGTCATATCAGGTCTGATAGTATCCGATACAGCGATAACAAACGAGAAAAACAGCAAATCAATTATCATAAGTAATATTCAAGTTATTAAATAATTTTAAGGAGATTTTATGTTTAAAACAATTTTAGCAACAGTAACGGTATTTTTAATCTTAAATGCCGTAAACTTTGCCTCGCACGCCGCGGAAATCGGCAAAACCGCACCAAATTTCACTTTAAAGGATTCAAAAGGGAACACTCACTCATTGAGCAATTTTGTAGGTAAATGGGTAGTTCTCGAATGGATAAATTTCGATTGTCCATTTGTGGTAAAACATTACAAAGAAAAACACATGCAAAATTTGCAACAATACTATGCTGATAGAGGTGTAATATGGTTGAACATCTGCTCATCTGCTCCCGGTAAGCAAGGTTATTTCACCAGTAAGCAAATCAACAAACGAATTGCAGATTGGAATATGAAATCATTGGCATATTTAATTGATGAAGACGGCAAGGTCGGCAAATTATACGGCGCCAAGACTACTCCACATATGTATATTATTAGTCCCGAAGGTAAACTACTCTATCAAGGCGCTATTGATGACAAGCGTTCTACTGACCCCGCAGATATTCCTAATTCTGTAAATTATGTGGAAACCGGTTTGGACGAAGCGATGTCTGGCAAAGAGATAACCAATAAAACAACAACGCCATACGGATGCTCGGTAAAATATTAAGACTCACATTGAATTCAATGCGGGATTTAGCTATTTACTATCTAAATCCCGTTTTTTATTTAAGTGAAAATCAGCTAAAAAATGGATAATATTGAAATTCCATCAGCGTCTAAGAAAATTTATTTGATAAAATGAACAGAAAAAACTCATACGATTATGACGACCTAATTAAATCCGGTAATGGCGAGCTATTCGGTCCTAATTTCGGTAAATTACCCTTACCCAACATGCTAATGATGGACAGAGTCTCTCACATTTCCGATAAAGGAGGCAAATACGGAAAAGGCGAAGTAATAGCCGAGCTTGACATTCACGATGATTTATGGTTCTTTGCTTGTCATTTCAAAGACGATGCAGTAATGCCGGGTTCGCTCGCTTTAGATGCACTATTTCAATTAACGGGATTTTTTCTGACACACATGGGATTCGAAGGTAAAGGTAGAGCATTAGGTTGTGATGTAGTAAGGTTTTTTGGGCAAATATTACCGACCAACAAAATTGTCAAGTATATAATAGACATTAAGCGCGTAATCAACCTCAAATTAACAATGGTAATAGCTGACGGAAGAGTTTTTGTAGATGATAATGAAATTTATACTTGCGACTCAATTAGAGTAGGACTTTTCGAGAAATAATAAGATAATGAGCATAAACGATATTACAGAGGAAATCAAGCGAGTATTCACGGAAGAAATAGCAACACTTGAATCTGCGAAATTACGCATCGGAGACGAGTTTTCGCAAGCGGTAGAACTTATAGCATCAGCAAATAAAATCATACTTTCGGGAGTCGGGAAGTCAGGTTTGATTGCTAGGAAAATCGGAGCAACCTTATCGAGCTTTGGTGTGTCATCAACATTTCTTCATCCCGTTGAAGCATTACATGGTGATATCGGCTTAGTTCAAAAGTACGACGTTACGATTTTATTGTCTAAAAGCGGCAGTACTGAAGAAATTGTCCGTCTTGTCCCCTATCTGAAAATGAGGCAATCGAAAATTATAAGCATTGTCGGCAACATGAACTCATTTCTTGCACGAGTATCCGATGTTGTTCTCGATGGAAGCGTAGCCCGTGAAGCATGTCCATTTAATCTTGCTCCAACATCAAGCTCAACTTTAGCAGTTGTAATTGGTGATGCTTTAGCTTTGGCAGTTATGAAAAAGCTTAACATCACGCTCACTGACTTTTCAAGACTGCATCCACTTGGGCAAATAGGCAGAAATATAACGGTAAAGGTTTCCGACATCATGCACAAAGGCAGTAAAATTCCTTTAATATCGCCCGAAAGCTCTTTCCGTGATGCCTTAATTCAGATTTCAAACAAAAAATTGGGGTGTGTTTGTATTACCAATGATAGCAATCAGTTAATAGGCATCATTACCGACGGGGATGTAAGGAGGATTTTGGAAAAAAACGAGAATTTACGGGGTTTGAAGGTAGAACATGTAATGACTAAAAATCCTATCACCATTGAGCCCGAAGCATTCCTAAACGAAGCATTGGCTTTAATGGAAAACAGAAACAGCGAAATAAGCGTCCTGCCGGTTGTGGATTCAGAATATTATCTTGTGGGTGTGATTCGTTTGCACGATATTATCAAAGGAGCCGACTAATTCAGCGGTGAATCGTCCTGACCTCGATTCAACAGACCTCTGTTAGTCTCGATTTTTGATTGTTCAATAACTTT
The DNA here is from genome assembly GCA_964637845.1 of uncultured Hyphomicrobiales bacterium. GTDB lineage: Bacteria > Bacteroidota > Ignavibacteria > Kapaibacteriales > UBA2268 > PGYU01. The sequence continues at coordinate 5,678 of CAZWXI010000059.1, forward strand.
TGGTTTTTCCCCTACGGTATCAACAGATTTTTTTCTTTGAGTGCGTTGAGTGATGTTTGTATCGCGAAATTCAAGCGGATTGACAATTTCATCCATGGTTATGCGAATATTTTTTACGACCGTACCCGGTTTGCCAAAAACCGGTAACGGCTCATTATTACGATAAAATTGTACTGCACCCGAATTACCTTGGTCGAGAATAAAATATTTAGATGCAGACCACCGTGCTTCTGCTCCCGGTTTCATCAGAATTTCAATTATTTGTTTGCCATCAATCAATAATCTTATCCACGCTGAATCTTTCGCTTTAGCTGTCAGTATCAGCGAATCGGGTTTCTCGAAATATGTAAATAGATTTTTAGTTTTCGTTTCTGCTACAACTGCGGTATCGGCACCACCAATGAACGAAGTGTCTGTTCTACCCTTGCCGCTTCCCGTGAGGGCACTGATGGTAAAATAAACTGCTATTCCAGCAATGACAACCAATGCAGAAATCAAAATATAGTTATAAATTGCCTTTTTATCACGCTTTTGGACGTTCTTCTTCTTAAATATTTCAGCAAAATCTGCGACTTCTTGCGGAACTGTACTTGAAATTCTGACTTTGGAGACTTCCTGAGAAGTTTCGATTTTTTCAGATTTAATTGCTGTATCGCTTGATGTTTGCTTTATGGGAGTTACATCCACTTCCGCTATGCTTTGAGTTTGCACTTTAGAAAGGTCAACTCTTAATACCTGAGACAACGTTTTGAGAAAAGATTTGATATAAACTTCTGGCATAATGGAAAAATCATCGGCTTCAAGTGCCTCTATGACATGGGCCCTGATTTTCGTCCGCTCACTGAGTTCCTTTATACTCAAATTCCGCTTGCGTCTTGCTTCCGAGATAATTTTTCCGATTTTCTGCATCTAAAAAAATTTAAATGTTTTTTACATTTGTAGCATCTTAAAATATCACTTATCTATGACATTTCCAAAAAATTTTGACAATAAATTAACATTTTAAGCATAAACTAAATACATATATTTGTACAATGAAAAAATATGTAATATTAAATCAACAAATATCATACCACAATAACATCATGACAGCCATACAGCCGACCTTTATTCTTCTTATAACTATTTTCATTACTTCGACTTTAAATCTTCATTCTGAAGATTTAATCTCTGAACACAATTCCGATAATACTTCAATTTCACAAACCGAAATTGATTCATGCGACGACTACTCACATATCCCAAGGATCAAACCCGAAAATTTCATGCTTGGAGATAATCCAAGATATACATTAACGGGTGAATTACCATTTGCAGAGACTCATATTAGACCTGTAAGGACAGCAATTTTTACCGGTGTTGTTTCTGGCTTTTTCATTACTCAACATATAATCCAGAAAAATACAATTTGGTCTGAAACCGGAAAATTCCGAATTATTGAAGATGCAGATTACGCTCTTTATAGCGATAAAGCGGGACACTTTTACGGAGCATACCTATCTTCGTATTTCTATTCGGAGTTTTTCATGTGTTCAGGATTTAGCTATGATGCTTCGATATTGCTGGGAGGATTACTCGGATTGGCATACTCCACATATATTGAAGTTATGGACGGATTTGCGGAAAATTGGGGATTCAGTCCTTCAGATTTCTATTCAGATGTAGCCGGAGTGGGTTTTCATCTATTGCAACATTATGTGCCTTTCTTTCAAAATTTCACTCCCAAGTTCGTCTATTTTCCCGCAAATTGGCATGGTGAACGCTTGAGACAGCCCTCAACGATGTTTATTGATGACTACAGTTCGCACGCATTCTTTTTATCAGTTAATGTTCATAACCTATTACCGAGAAATTTGAAACCATACTGGCCAGATTGGCTACAATTGAGTGTAGGTTATACAGCCAGAAACCTGTGTTCTCCTATTGAGTACGGGTGTAATTACGATGATATAAATTATTATAATCCATGGCTTGCGGGTAGTCCAAGAATGATTATCGCCTTCGATTACGATTTAGTCAAAATGTTGCCCGATGGACATCCGTTTTGGAACTGGTTCAAGCAAACCTTAAATTACTTCAAACTCCCCGCTCCCGGAATTGAAATCGGCAATGGAACTCGGTTTATGCTGTTGTATCCATTTTTGAAAATCAATTAACAATCCAAAGCACCTTTTTTTCGTATCTTTGTATTTATTATTGATTGAATTATGCGATTTATATTGGATTCGACTAAAACCAAATTGCACAATACTAACGGGATAGCCAATTATTCAAAACATAGTCTTGGTAAAGATGTACGAGTGAATACCAAATTGAGTTTGATTATACCAGTTCTGCAAGAAGAAAAAATTCTTGACAAGCATCTAAAAGCACTCATAGAATATAAAAAAAAATATAACTTTGAGATCATTGTTTCGGATGGAGGCTCAACCGATAATACAGTTGAAATTGCCCGTAAATATGCTGATAGAGTTGTTGTACATGAAGAATCGCGTCGCCAAACGATAGCCGAAGGGCGTAATCGTGGTGCCGAATTAGCAGATGCTGATGTTTTAGTGTTTCTCAATGGTGATTCAATCCCAGTGGATTTTGATGTGTTTTTTACCACGATAATCCAATTCGCTTCCCAAGAGGGTAAATATGCTAAATATGGCGCTTTGGCTTGCGAAGTCGGTTCATTCCCCGAAGAAGAATTACTAAAGGATAAGATTTTTTATAAGATACATAATAATTACGTAGCTTTCCTCAATTTTATAGGGCTTGGCATGGGGCGCGGGGAATGCCAAATAGTCCGAAAGGATATTTTCGAGAAAGCAGGAAAATATAATGATAAAATTGTTGCAGGAGAAGATTTTGACCTATACCGCCGAATTGCAAAAGTTGCAAAAATTAAGTACGACAAAAACATTGCGGTTCATGAATCTCCGCGACGCTTTCGTAAATACGGTTATATCCGTACCATCGTTTTCTGGCTCGTCAATTCGCTGAGTGTTTGGTGGTTCGGAAAATCATATTCAGATGAATGGGAAGCAATCCGTTAATTATGTTTTCGATTTTCCCTTACCATTTATTAAATTTAGTTTTATGTAAATTACAAAATTAAAATTTTAATGAGAAAAGGCATTGGATTTTGTCTGGGGGCTTCCTCAATTTCGATAGCCATTGTTGAGTACGGCGGCAGTAAATACGATATTGTCGAAACTCATTCTGAATATCATCAAGGTGACCCAAAGTCCATTTTTCTCAAATATCTGCATAAATACTATTCTCTCGATGCTTCGATAATTGTAACGGGAAGAAAATTTCGTTCATTGGTTACAACTACAACCATTTCCGAACCGGAAGCAACCGAAATCGCATTTTTGGAAACAATCGAAAATGCATCGGATTATTCGGGCATAGTATCATTAGGTGGTGAAACTTTTCTTGCTTATACATTGGATAACGAATCGCGTATCAATAACGTAATTTCAAAAAATCAATGTGCATCGGGTACAGGTGAGTTTTTCCTGCAGCAAATCAAAAGAATGAACCTGACGATTGACGAGACTTTGAAAATTTCCGCCAATACCACACCGTATAAAGTATCGGGCAGATGCTCGGTTTTTTGTAAATCGGACTGCACTCACGCTCTGAACAAGGGAACTCCGAAAGCTGAGGTAGCAGCAGGTTTGTCGAGTATGATTGCCGAAAAAATCGTGGAATTGCTCAATAAAATACCGAGGGGTAATATCCTATTGCTTGGAGGCGTGACTCGAAATTCCGTTGTCATGGATTTCGTAAGAAAAAATTATCCTACAACTGTAATTTCAAAACACTCTGATACATTTGAGGCTATCGGCGCCGCAATTTACGGAATCAAGCGAGGCATAAAAGCACTCGCAACACTTGACGGCATTCTTAAGCCGAATGCTAGTTCGTTTACTTTCCATGAACCACTTGAAAAATTTGCTTCGAGAGTAAAATTCAAACCCTCAAAAAGAGCAATCCCAAAAAGTAGAGAGCGTTGCATACTTGGGCTTGACGTCGGCTCTACAACAACAAAAGCAGTTATAATAAGAGAATCAACAGCCGAAATACTTGCTGATGTATATTTATATACGAACGGCAACCCGATAGCCGCATCCCGTGAATGTTATGCAAGATTGTCTGAAATGTTACCACACGATATAAACATTGTTGGAATCGGTACTACCGGTTCAGGGCGTCAAATTTCAGGTCTTCATGCATTAACTGAGGGTATTGTTAATGAAATTGTAGCTCATGCTACCGCTGCTGTATTTTTTGATGAGGAAGTTGATACTTTATTCGAAATTGGTGGGCAAGACGCAAAATATACATATATAGTCAACAAAATTCCCGCTGATTACGCTATGAATGAAGCATGCTCTGCGGGAACGGGCTCATTTATAGAGGAATCGGCATATGAATCGCTTGGAATTAAAGTTACCGATATCGAAGCAATAGCTCTAAAAGGCAGAATGCCACCGAATTTCAGCGACCAATGTGCCGCATTCATAAGCTCTGACATCAAAACCGCATTGCAAGAAAACATAAGCAAGGAGGATGTCGTAGCAGGTTTAGTATATTCTATATGCATGAATTACGTCAATCGTGTCAAGGGTAACAGAACGATTGGAAAGAAGATATTCATGCAGGGCGGCGTTTGCTACAACAAAGCAATTCCCATAGCAATGGCGGCATTGACAGGAACTGAAATTATAGTACCCCCCGACCCGGGATTAATGGGCGCTTTTGGCGTAGCTCTTGTAATCCGCGAAAGATTGCAACTCGGACTAATGCAAGAATTGCAATATGATTTGATGCGGCTTGCAGGTCGTGAAGTCACCTACAAAAAGCCATTTATTTGCCTTGGTGGTAAAGAAAAATGCGACAGAAAGTGTACAGTAAATATCATTGAAATAGAAGGCAAAAAGCTACCTTTCGGCGGTGCATGTAACAAATATTATAATTCCAAAAATGAACTGACTTTCGATTTCGATAAATTCGACTATATAAAAAAGCGGCATATTTTGACTTTTAAAACTTTCGCTCAGGAGAGCACACAAACCAAGAAACGTGGCAGAATTGGCATAAATGCATCTTTTCATACATTTACGCTTTATCCGCTTTTTTGTAATTTTTTTAATGAGCTTGGATTTGACGTTATTTTGCCTGATGAGTTCGACAATGAAGGTCTCGAACGCGAAAATACATCGTTTTGTTATCCCGCACAGTTATCGTTGGGGTTATTTAAAAATTTGATGGACAAAAATCCTGATTATTATTTTTTGCCTACCATTTTAGAAATGCTCGTTGACGACAGTGAATACCAGAGGATGGACTTCAACTGTACATGTGTTTTTGTAAGTGGCGAAGCGATGTATTTAAAGCAGGCTTATAAAGATAAAGACATTAGCCGACAAGTCATATCCCCGAATTTGAATTTCGCAAACGGATACCTCAGAGAAATCCAAAAGTTCATTCATGTTGGCAAAGAATTAAGCTGCAACGAAAAGGACGCTGAAATTGCCTATCGAAAAGCCGTTGACGTGCAATTGAAATATCAGGATGAATTAATTAAATTGGGAGACGAAGCACTCGAAGCTATAAATTCAGACCCTGAAAATATTGGAATTGTACTTGTGGGGCGCCCGTATAATGCTTTTACGGATATCGCCAATAAGGGAATTCCAAGAAAATTTGCTTCACGGGGTATTTATGTCCTGCCAAATGACGTTTTTGATTTGCGTGACAACAAAGTTGATGACAATATGTATTGGGAAGGCGGTAAAAAAATCCTCAAATCTGCGAAAGTCATAAAGGGAAACGACAAACTCTTTGCAACATATATATCCAATTTTTCATGCGGACCTGATTCGATGATACTGACATCTTTCCGCGAAATAATGGGTACAAAACCATCGTTAACACTTGAACTTGACGGACATACAGCCGATGCTGGTATAAACACAAGAATTGATGCCGCAATTGATGTAATAAAAAACTATATAAAACTTAAAAGCTCCATCATCGAACAGGATAATTCAGATTTTCGACCCGCTGACATAGAATTTGGCAAGATAATGAATTATTACCTCAGTTCAAATGGTGAAAAAATCCCGATGAATGACCCGAGAGTTAAAATCTTAGTGCCATCCATGGGCGACCTCAATTCTGAAATGTTTGCCGCCGCCTTCAGAAGTCTCGGTTTCAATGCAGAATCTCTGCCTCCGTCCAACCCCGATATCATAAAATACGGCAAAGCCGCTGCAAGCGGAAAAGAATGCTTGCCTCTGATAATTCTTGCAGGTTCACTTACTGATTATATTCAAAACCGAAAAAGTAGCGAATACCTTGCTTTTTTCACGGTACAAGGCGCGGGTAATTGCCGACTGGGACAGTATCCTGTGTTTTTGCGTCATTTAATTCGCACAAAAAAATGGGAAAACGTAACGCAAATTACTCTTATGAATGAAGACGGATTTGCAGGGTTCGGCTCAAAATTCGCAATGCGAGCCATTCAGGCAATCATAATTGGAGACGTACTCGATGATATTCGCTCGGCAATAATGGCCTATGCTGAAAATCCCAACGAAGGTCTAGAAATATTTAATGTGGAATTCAAGAAAATCGTCACTTCTTTTGAAGAAGAACCCGACAACATATATGCAAAAATGGAAAAGTTTTCAGAAGTTATTTATAAAAAAGTTCCATCACGAATACCAATTGAAAAGGCTCGATACATCGCACTTCTTGGTGAGATTTACGTAAGACGTGACTTGTTTTCGCACAAATATTTGAATAAGATTTTTGCTCAAAAAGGTTTTGTCCTAAAAATTGCTTATATAAGCGAGTGGATCTATTACGTGGATTATCTACTGAAAATCGGCTTATTAGAACCCGAAAAATCATTCCGTAAAAAATTTGAGAGGGAAATTCGCCACTATTTTATGAGAGCATCCGAGAAAAAAATCAAGAAAACGCTCTCTAAATCAGGCTATTATAAATATTCACTTACTGAGATTAAACCGCTGCTCGAACACAGTAAGCACATAATTCCACTTGATTTCAAAGGCGAACCTGGGTTGACCTTGGGAATTTCAATGTATGAAACACTCGAAAAATACTGCGGCATTATTAATCTCGGACCATTCGGATGTATGCCGACGAGATTCACTGAAGCAGTTGCAATTCCAGAAATGAAGGTTGAGAAGAAAATTGAGGTTTGTAAGCAAAATGAGCCGAGTTACGAATTATCCAGCATTTTCAATGGCAACATGTCAATACCATTTTTAACAATTGAAGTGGACGGGAATGTATTTCCGCAAGTAATTGAGGCAAGATTGGAGGCATTCACGCTTCAGGCTGAGCGTACAGCCGAACTGATGGAAACAGCAAGAAACGGAAATTTCAGGTAAGGTATTATGAAAATATATAAGATTTTAGTACCCATAGCTCCGGGTACAGAAGAAACAGAAGCGGTTACAATAATTGACATACTGCGGAGAACGGGATATTCAGTTATTGTCGCAGGTAGTGAGAAAATATGTAAATGTTCGCGTGGAGTTACTATTGTTGCTGATACGACGCTTGACGGAATACTGAATTTTTCTATCTTCGATGCAATAATTTTACCGGGCGGAGTTTCGGGAGTTGATGTTTTACGTAATAATCAAATACTGATTAGTGCGATTACTTTCCACCATAGACGAGGTAAATTAATCGGCGCAATTTGTGCAGCACCGCTGATTTTGAAAGAAGCTGGATTAATCGAATATGATATTAGAATAACGGGGCATCCATCTATTCAAAATATGTTTGATGAGAAAAATTTTACAACAGAGACGGTTGAACTGCATAGAAATATACTCACAAGTCGCGGCTTGGGTACTGCGATAGATTTTTCCTTGAGTATCATTAAAGTGCTTTCGGGTGCTGATGAAGCTAATAGAATATCGCAAGAAATCATATACAATAGAAATATAAAATGAGTGATTGCATCAAGACAAAATTCATTATTCACGGCTTAGTGCAAGGAGTCGGATTCAGGTATTTCGTCTACAAAGAGGCGCTATCGAGAAATTTAAAAGGTTACGTGAAAAATTTAATTGATGGTGCAGTCGAATGTGAAATTGAATCCGACCTAAAAACTTCCGACGAATTCAAAGAGGTACTATTTAAAGGCAGTTCACGCTCATATGTTACTAAAATCGAAATTTTAACAGAAAAATGCAATTCCAGATACCAATCATTTGAAATACTTTGAAGCAATCAATCTCTATAGTTACAATTATTCTTTGTTTGATTTTTTATGCAAATTCGACAACTTCCATTTCGCAGATAATATCTGAACGTGAAAATCAGATCGCATTACCCTCAAAAAGTGAAATTGAACCGAAAATTGCAATTGTTTTGAGTGGAGGCGGTGCACGCGGTATTGCTCAAATTGGTGTTTTAAAAGCATTTGAGGAGCAAGGGATAAGGATTAATTCAATAACCGGAACAAGCATCGGAGCGATAATCGGTGCACTGTACGCTACGGGGAACAATGCTGATGATTTGATTCAATTAATTACCGACAATGACTGGAATAGAATCGTATCTCTTAAAGATGACAACCGAAGAAGCTCTTTGTTTTTTGACCAGAAGGTAATTCATGACCGCAAACTCGCTACGATGAAATTCAACAACTTCAAATTTACCGTACCGCAAGCAATAACTACTGGTTCGGGATTTGATAATCTGATTCAAACAATGATATGGAGTTCGCCAATTATCCCGTCATCGAATTTTGATTCATTAAGATGTAAGCTGAGAATAATTGCAACGGATTTAGCGAAAGGTAAGTCCGTTGCAATAAAAAGCGGAAATATAGCAACTGCAATCAGGGCAAGTGCAACTATACCGCTCAGGTTCCCGCCCGTAAGAATTGACTCATTGGTCTTGGTTGATGGGGGCATATTGTCTAACGTACCTGTAAAAGCCGCAAAAGCACTTAACCCGGACCTGACAATCACCGTCAATTCAACATCTCCCCTTCTGGATAGGTTTGATTTGGTTAATCCTTGGAATATTGCCGATCAAGCAATATCAACAGCAATGAAATCTCTCTCAGACGATGAGATGACCTTAGCTGATTACACAATCACTCCCGAAGTCGGCGATAAAAAGAATACTGATTTTTCAGCATTAGACTCGCTTATCAATATTGGATATGAAAATACTATAAGTAGCATAAGTAATATTAAGAAATTGATAAACAACAAATTAAACGAAAAGGTATCGCATTTGCTCGAATTCAATAATCTAACTGATAAATATGTAAGTAATATCACTGGAATATTAAATGATGATTTAGAGTTAATTTTGCAAGAATTCAAAACAGGTCAAATCAAATTAAATGATTTATTGATATACATTTACTCAAAAAATGAATTTGATAAATATTATGCTTTTATAGTTAGTAAAATTGGAGATAATTACGAGTTTAAAGCCAATATAAGCGACATAATAAATGATTTCAATATAGCAATCAATCCAGAATTCCAAAATATCAAAGATTCAATATATCTCGTCTTGTCGGAAAATTTTAAAGGAAATTATTTTTCTAATGATATACAAAACGAAATAATAAGACTTAGCTCAAAATTATTAAATGATTTAGTGTCCCCATTGACTAAGGTTACAGTTTTTAACAACAAGAATCAATTAGACATGAAAATCAATTTGGGAATAATTGACCGCATTGATATTAAAGGCAATAATCAAACTGCATCCTATTTAATAGAGCGCGATTTGGCATTTAAGGTAGGGTCGATATGTAATCCAGATTTAATTATTCAATCGGCAGAAAATCTGATGAACACTAATTTGTTTGAAGACGTGGACATATATCCGATTTATACTTCTGAGGGATTATTAATCATCAATGTCAGAGTTCGCGAAGGAGGAACGCAAACAGTAAGTATTGGTGCAAGAGTTGATAATGAGCGTAATGCTCAAGTTGGACTTGACCTGATTGAGGATAATATTTTGAATACAGGCTCACAAATTCTATGTCGGTTTGCAGTATCGGGAACATATTTGAACACACAGCTATCTCTGACAAATCAAAGATTTTTTTGGACAGACATCACGCTATCATTGAATGCTATTTACAATAAAGTGGAGTTAAATAGTTTCAAGTCTATTATACACCAACAACCGAATCGCTTTTCATATTCTAAAACAAGGGATTTCGTAATTGAATCTTACGGTGCTTCGGCACTTTTGGGAACTCAACTTGAGCGACAAGGTCGTTTGTACGCTCAAATCAGATACGAAAAGCAGAGATTTTACAGGAAATCCGAGAATTTCATTCCCAGCTACTATCACATCTCAACAATTAAGTTTGGAACGATTTTCGACAATCGAAATTCCGCTGATTTTCCCACAACTGGTAGACTGATAGATTTGTCGCTCGAAACAAACCTACTACCCGGGATTAATGCAGTAGCATTCTCAAAAGCAATGTTCACTTATTCGAATAACACGACTTACTATTCTCATACTTTTAATGCTTCCTTGAACTTTGGAGTAGCCGATATCACGTTGCCTTTTCCCGAATTTTATTCCTTAGGCGGTGAAGATACGTTCTTGGGAATGTCCGAAGATGAAGAACGCGGCCGTCAGCTTATTAGAGGCTCAATCGGATACCGGTATCGTCTGCCTTTTCAATTGTTTTTTGATACTTATTTCGGATTCAGATATGATTTGGGTGCAGTATGGCAAATTCCCGAGGATATAAAATTCGCAAGTCTTAAGCACGGTATTGGTACGATATTGTCACTTGATACCCCGTTAGGACCCGCAAAATTTACCATCGGACGAGCATTTTTATTCCGGAAGTCGCCAGATAGAGTAGTTTGGGGTGATACACAACTATATTTTAGTTTAGGGATGAAAATCCTATGAGAAGAATTATTACAATTTTCGGCAGTTCAGACATAACCGAGAAATCCACAGAATACCGCAGAGCTTTCGAATTAGGTGCATTGCTCGGGAAGAATGGTTTTGATATAGCCACGGGAGGCTACGAGGGTATAATGAAAGCTGTAAGTGAGGGTGCCTCGTTTCACAGTGTAAGACGCATAGGCATACTTACGGATGATTTACCACATCGTACTCCGAACTCTTTTAACAGCGAAGTCATTAAAACAAAAGACTATTTTGAACGTTTGAGGAAACTAGTGGATATTGGTTCCGCTTATATAGCGTTTGACGGCTCTTGGGGGACTATGCTTGAAATTTGTGCAATAATTTCGCTATCAAAGAGAAATTTGTTGAATAAAAAAATGATATGTGTTGCTGAAAGATGGAAGGAAATAATTTATTTAGTCAACCGAAACGAGGCAATTGACAACACAAATATTATTTTTACGAATGATTTTAATGAAATAATAAAGATATTGAAAGACTAACATGTGGCAAATTTTAAATAGGATTTCGCGTATAATTCGCTCTAATTCAACTGTCGCCAGCAATACCTATAAAGTATTCGAGAGTGAAGATGATGAACTTAAAAAAATCATTGATGAATTGAACAGCGACAAAAGTAAACAATCTCACGAACAACACCCAAATAGTAACCGCAGCAACGACGAGGTCACAAAGGCATTCTTTACATTAGGAATTCCGCCTAACTCTGCCCCACAAACTATCAAGACCGCATATCGAAACAAAATGAAAGAATATCACCCCGATAGATTTGTAAAACTTGATAAAGAATTGCAAGAAAAATCCCGTAAAAAATCTCAGGAAATCAACATCGCTTATGATGTTTTGCAAAAAGCAGGGTATGTAAAATGAAGACTACATTGAAAGAAATAATTTTTATTGTTGTCATCTCGATTGCATTGGCTTTACTCTACAACTTGTCAAAACCGAAGCCACTCCCACTTATTTGGAAACCAAAACAATTGGAACAACTAAGCGATGACATACTATTTGGTCCGCCCGATAATATTGCTGATGCTGCTGATTATAACCCCCAAAAAGTTGAAGACAATATCGTAATTGACAACAAAACCACTAAAAAAGATAAAATTGTTGACAATAATATAATCACGCCCAAAAAAGATGAAATCATCAGTGAAAAGGACAACATTGCAACAGATGTTATCGAAACAGATAAAACCGACAAACCCAAAGAATATACAGTAACTTACCAACAAATGAGACGTATAATCGAAAATCCCGAGTTCGTAATAATTGATGCTCGAAGCCCGAATTTATACGCGATAAATAGAATTGGCAATGCTATAAATATTTTCCCTTATGCCGACGAAACCGAATATATTCCCCAAATACTTGAAATTCCGCTCGAGAGGAGAATTGTGATATATTGCGATGGAGGCAATTGTGATGCCAGCCACAAATTAGCAGAAACAATGAAGACATTTGGCTATGACAATGTTTTCATCTATACGGGCGGATGGGAAGATTGGACAAAACATCAAGGAAAGCAATAACCGATGGACAGCTATTACAGCGAAGGCACATTAATTTCCGACATTAAAAAAGCTTTCTCAATTGTAGGCAATTCTTACGACATCAATAATGCCGTGAAATTGTTGATACAAGCGGCTCCAACTGACTTAAGCATCCTAATCATGGGTGAAACCGGCACTGGCAAAGAAATATTCGCAAATGCGGCTCATGGATTATCCAAAAGAAAAGCTAAACCCTTTGTAAGCGTAAATTGTGCTGCTATACCTGAAACTCTCCTTGAATCTGAGCTTTTTGGACATGAAAAAGGTGCTTTCACGGGTGCGGTTGACCAAAGAATAGGATTTTTCGAAACAGCCAACAAGGGTACTATTTTCCTTGATGAAATCGGTGAAATGCCTTTAGGCACTCAGTCAAAACTTTTACGAATACTTGAAACAGGCGAATTTACACGACTTGGCTCTTCGATAACAAAAAAAGTTGATGTACGTGTCATCGGCGCTACCAATAAAGACCTCGAAAAAGCATCAAATGAAGGTAAATTTCGCTCAGACTTATATTATCGATTGAACGCAGTTCAAATTATATTGACACCTCTAAGGAAGCGCCCGCAGGATATTCCGCTTTTAGCTGAACATTTTGCAATGCTTACTTGCAAAAAACTTGGGCTACCTTTTTTAGGTTTTTCTGAGGATGCTGTTAGTATTTTGAAAAGTCTTCCATGGGCGGGGAACGTCCGTGAAATAAAGAACTTGATTGAAAAAATCATTACTTTTCACAAAGGTGAACATGTCACCCCCGAAATCCTAAGAAACTATATTCCGCCTGCACTACCTGCATTTGAAATCAAAACCATCCCTAAAGAAAGTTCTCTCGTAGCGATTACTGAACCTGAATATACAAGTAGCCCCGAACTATCCTTGATTTTCAGAACATTGCTCGAACTCAAAAGCGATATAACAGACATTAAGCGATATATTCATAACCTGGCTGTAGCGATTAATGAAATAATGGACAAATCGGGTTCTATTTCGATGCCATCTGTAGAAGAGATTAAAACCGTTGAAGAGTTTTTCGACAAAAGCGACAGTATTAAGATTGAAACTCTTGAACGAGATTTGATTAAAACGGCAATGAAAAAATTCCGCGGTAATCGCCGACAGGTTGCCGAAGCGTTGGGAATAAGCGTGAGAACTTTGTATAGAAAAATTGCTCTTTACGGCTTGGAAAATGTCAATTAATTCTTCATAAGCTTATTAACACAGGTTTATCCGATTCAAAACCCAGAAATAAATTTGCCTGTTCGGCAAAGTTGCCGGGTAAATCGGTGACGTAAAAACTAATTTTCGGTTTGGCAACAAACTCTCTTTTCTGCTCTTGTAATTGTCCGGCTTCCGCTAAAATTCTTAAAGCAGTTACGGAAGCATGCTCGCCGGTATCAATCAGAGTAACATCGGGCAGAACTTCCTTGAAAAGCTTAGACATCAAGGGATAATGAGTACATCCCATGATTAGAGTATCAATTCGAGCCTCTCTCAACTCCTTCAAATATTCTTCTGCTATGAGAGAAGCTGAAGGGTGCCTAATCATGCCTTCTTCAACAAGAGGCACAAAAAGCGGACAAGGTTTTGAAAATATTTTTAATTTTGCTTCGCTACTCAAAAGTTGCAGTTCATTTTCGTAAGCATTGCTCAAAATCGTTGCTCGTGTGCCAATAATACCGATTCTTCCGTTAATTGTTTCCCGCAATGCGGCAGTCGAAGCAGGCTCAATCATTCCCAATACAGATATATTACCGGCATGTTCTTTAACCACATCCAAAGCAACAGATGAAACTGTATTACATGCCGCAATAATCAATTTTACATTTTTTGTTATCAAAAAATCTGTACATTCGGAAGCGTATTGTTTTACAATTTCCCGTGACTTATTGCCGTATGGTACTCTTGCTGTATCACCTAAGTAAATGTAATTCTCTTGTGGTAAGAAACGAACAAGTTGTCTGAGTACGCTTAAACCGCCAATACCCGAATCAAATACGCCTATAGGCATATTTTTATCTACTTCTTTAATCATACTTAACAATTTTTCTTTATTTTTAGGAATAAATATATTATATTGGCGTTGTTCTAACGTCACAACTACAAAAGTAGAATTAAAGCTATGAATAAAAAAATTTTTATATATTTTGCCTTATTAGC
>CAZWXI010000060.1:0-20054 GCA_964637845.1 uncultured Hyphomicrobiales bacterium
TGTCATTAGTTTTTCACTCCTGATTACTTCATAAATTCAATTTTTAATTCTATATTGCATTCATTTTTCATATTAAAATTACGAAAATTTCTAATAAATTCTAAATTTTTTTTCACAAATCTTTAATTTTTTTCAAAATTTTATTTCATTTTTCTCATTTTTTATATGTTATTGTGTTTTTGTGAGAAAAATTTAGTCTAATATAATCGTCTTTTTGATAAGTTGGACAAAATTTTTATGAACACATCATAATTTTGCGTAATTTTGTAAAATGAGAACCAAAACAGTTAAAGCGGGAATTGAAATATTATCGTGCGGAACAATCCGTGGTAATTCTTTTTTATCTTGTCTTGGAATCTTACTTGCTAATCTTCATATCATTCAAGTTTCTGGGCGCATACCGAGTAGCAACTAAAATTCACTCTTGTTTTTCTTACTTATTAAAACTTTTTAATTATTTTTTTGAAAACCAAACATTGAGGTTATCATGTTAGTAGAATCATTAATTTATAAGCCTAAGTATTATGTGAAACCCGATAAGGTAAAATCGGAGCTTAAAAAGTACATGCTTGCAGACGGTTACGACTTTATACTGGATTTATATTCGAGTCATGGCTCCCATCTCCATGAATATTTGCACAAGGAAGCTTACTTGGATATGTTTACATGTTATGCATCAATTCCAATCGGTATGAACCATCCAAAACTTCTTGAATCAGAATTTATCGAGTACATCGGCAAAGTTGCCCTTAATAAACCATCAAATTCTGATGTTTACACGCCTGAGTTGGCAACTTTTGTAAGAACATTTTTTGAGATCGCTGTTCCGTCTCACTTTAAATACGCCTTTTTCATCGAGGGAGGAGCTTTGGCGGTTGAAAACGCACTTAAAGTAGCATTTGATTACAAAATTCGCCAGAATTTTCGTAAAGGGTACAGTTACGAGAAGGGTAATCAGGTAATACATTTTCATGAAGCATTTCACGGAAGAACTGGTTATACGATGTCTCTCACCAATACCGACCCCAAAAAGGTTAAACACTTCCCGAAATTCACTTGGCCACGAGTGTTGAATCCGAAAATAGAATTCCCGATGAATGAAGATAATTACGACAAAGTGCTCAAAGCCGAGAACATCTCACTTACCAGTATCAAAAAAGCATATCTCGATAATTGCGACGATATTGCTGCTATTATCATTGAGCCGATTCAAGGTGAAGGTGGCGATAATCATTTTAGGAATGAATTTCTAATTGAGTTGAAAAATATAGCTCATGAGAACAACTCATTACTAATTTTTGATGAGGTACAGACAGGAGTAGGCCTAACAGGAACCATGTGGACGCACGAACAAATGAATGTAGCTCCTGATATTATGGCATTCGGTAAAAAGATGCAAGTCTGCGGAATTTTAGTGGGTGATAAAATTGATGAAGAACCCGAAAATGTCTTCAAAGTATCGAGTCGCATTAATTCTACTTGGGGAGGCAATTTAGTTGACATGGTGCGCTCTACTAAGTATCTTGAAATCATCGAAGAGGAGAATTTAGTCGAAAATGCCCGAAATGTAGGAAATTATTTAGGACAAAAGCTTGAAGTTCTAAAAGCGGAATACAACGATATATTCGCTAATCCGAGGGGTCGCGGTCTTTTCAGGGCAATAGATTTCAAAGATGCTTCGAAACGTGACGAATTTATCAAAGCTTGTTACAAAAATAAGATGATTATTTTAGCATCTGGAGAACGTTCAATCCGGTTCCGCCCCGCACTAAATATATCAAAATCCCAAATAGATATGGGAATTGACATTATCGAATGTACTATAAAAGATATTTTCTAAATCATTTAAAAGCTGAACTGCTTCGGAGAGCTAAAACAATCGGAGTGGTTCAGTTTTAATTTTTTGTTGTATATTTACACGATATTTTTGTGTAAATAATTTGATTTTGTTATGGCAGGTCACAGTAAATGGGCAAATATTAAGCATCGTAAAGGCAGGCAAGATGCAATACGAGGTAAAATCTTCACACGTTTGGCTAAGGAAATCACAGTTTCGGCAAGAGAGGGAGGCGGAGACATAACGACTAATCCAAGATTAAGGCTCGCCGTTCAAAACGCAAAAACCGTTAATATGCCGGGTGATAACATTACCAGAGCAATTAAAAAAGGGACAGGAGAAATTGAAGGTGTTAACTATGAAGAATTCACATATGAAGGTTATGCTCCAAGCGGTGTTGCAGTCATACTTGAAACTGTTACTGATAATAAAAAGCGAACTGTATCTGAAATCCGTGCAATGTTCGGCAAATTAGGTGGTAACATGGGGGAAACAAATTCTGTTGCATGGAGTTTTGACCGAAAAGGTGTAGTTGTCGTCAAAACTCAAGGCAAAACGGAAGACGAACTTCTTGAGTACGTTTTGGAATCAGGTGCAGAGGATATTGAATATGATGATGATGAATCACGCATAATTTGCCAAATGACGGATTTTGGTACTGTTTTCAAATATTTCGACGAAAATGATTTCGAATTGGGCGAAAGTAAATTAGAGTACATGCCTAAGAATTATATCAAGATTACCGAAATTGATGACGCAAAGAAAGTACTAAAATTCATTGATGCATTTGAAGACCATGATGATGTTCAGAATGTGTATCACAACATGGAAATTGACGATGCTGTTGCAAACCAAATTGATTAACCCAACTTAACATTGAAATTACCGTAATGAGAATATTAGGAATTGACCCGGGTTCTGTAATATGCGGTTATGGTATAATTGAAATAAGTAGCAGCAAAATCATTCTTGTTGAATATGGCGTAATCAAAGCCAAGAAGAAGGAAGAAGAATTTCCGCTCAGGCTTAAGGAAATTTTCAGTCGGTTAACGAGTGTAATCGAAAGACATTTGCCCGATGAAACAGCTTTGGAATCAGTCTTTTTCTCCAAAAATCCACAATCGCTAATGAAATTATCTCACGCCAGAGCCGTTGCTATGTTGGCATCAACTATGCTTGAAATACCCGTACAAGAATATTCCCCACGTGAAATAAAAAAAGCCGTAACAGGAAACGGAAATGCATCAAAACAGCAAGTAGAATACATGGTAAAAAGCTTACTTAAAATCAAGCAGACGCAAGAATTCTTCGATGCAACGGATGCTCTTGCCGTGGCTTTATGCCATGCATATCGATGGAAATTGAACGCCGCACCAATTAAAAGTTGGAAAGATTATACTTTAAGAAATCCCGATAAAATTGTCAAGAACTGATTTGAGCTGTTTTGGTTTTAATATTCTGTCCAAAATAAGCGTTAATGCTTTTTGAAAATCTTTCTTTGAAAGGCACTTTAACAGCTTTAAAAGTAAAATACTTTTGTTCATAGTCAATCAAATAATGATTGATTGGTCCTATAATGAAAAATAGCAAGAAATATGTATGGGGAGCAATAATTTGATTGGCACTTATGTATGAGTTGATGAAATAAAAGCTGAGCAAGTAAAATCCAATCCGCAGCATTTGTAAATGTGATTTTTCGACGAATTGGTATGCTTTGTGTTTGAGGTTGAACCGAATTGTTATAAAAAATAACGTAATAAAATAACCGAAGAAGCCAATAAAACCGACAAAACCGAGTTCAGAGAGCACTTGCATTAAAGTTGTGTCGCTAAAAACGGTGTGTCGCGTGAAGTAAGTCATGTATCCGCATCCGAAACCATATCCTATTAGCGGATAATGCATCCACGCTGTAAAATATGACAGCATGTTATTGAACCTGTCTACGAATGATTCTCCAACAATAAGATTCGAGCGGTCGCCAAACAAAAAACCTACAACTCCGCTTATACGTCCCCATATTAAATTTATCATGCCTTGCTCGTTATAAGATTGAATAGCAAGCTCAACCATAATAATCACTGGAAGTAAGTATATGAATACTTTGAAAAAATTCCGAAAATTACTGTATTTTTCTATAGCCAAAGCAACCATAGCGATTATCCCCACACCAAGCCAGCCGGTGATAGCAAAAGATATGAGAAGTGAAACGATTATCCAAAACGAAATAAGAAAATTAACCCAACCCTTTTTAAAAATAAACTTACCTGTCTGCAGATAGGGTACAAACATAAAAATCAACAGAATTGTATTAAACGCCGCTAAGGCTGATGGTTCTGAAAAAATTGATGTTGCGCGGAAAAAATTGCCAAACTGAAGACTCAATTGCTCAAAACCACCGGCATCATGGTCTACTAGACCACGTGCAAACATTGATGCATTAGAGACTTTGAACCAAGCAAGAGGCATATCAAAAAAACGCGCTACTATTTGATACGCACCAAACGTGTTTATAAAAATTGATGCTATAAGCCAAATTCGGATGAATTTCCAAATAACCTCTGTATCAATGCGAATAAATAATAATATGTAAGCAAAGAGTATCGTTTGGTGAAAATGTGCTGTTGTTTTTAAAAACTGCATGATTTCGAAGGGATATCCGCGAATGAGCGGTCCGATACCGGAAATGAATGTCGAAAGGCAAAAAAAAAGAAAAAATATCAGAGCCGGATTTTTAGCAATTTTAAACTCTTCGCCATACCAAATTGCTTTTACCAAAAATGTAATTACAATGGCACCGGTAACGAAATCGTTGACTGTAATCCCTGTACCGCCAACCCCAAATAATTGGACGATATCCAGAAAATACGTAAAAGCGTAAACTATGATAAGAAAATTAATCATTTATTCTACTAAAATAATAAATAGTCAGCATACAAAAAGGTGCACTCTTTAACGCAAGATGGACCTTTGTATGAAAATCAGATTATATCAAGCCGGATTGGTGCTTGGCACTTAGTTTTTCAATCATATCCTTGGTCATAGATTCTAAATTATACTCTGGGTTCCATCCCCATTCTTCACGAGCTGAGGTGTCATCTACTGATTTGGGCCACGAGTCAGCTATTTGCTGCCGGGAATCCGGATTATAGTCAATTTTGAAATTAGGAATATGCTTGCGAATTTCGTTTGCAAGAGTTTTGGGATCGAAACTCATCGAGGCAACATTGAAATCGCTATGATGAATGAGTTTCGTGAAATCTGCTTCAGCTAAATCTATCGTAGCTTTTATACAATCAGGCATATACATCATAGGCAGAACTGTATCTGGTCCCAAGAAGCAGTTGTAATATTGCTTTTTGATAGCTTCGTAGAAGATTTCCACTGCATAATCTGTTGTTCCGCCTCCTGGTAAAGTTTCAGATGAGATAATACCCGGATAGCGTAAACCGCGACAATCTAAATCATATTTATAAACATAATAATCACATAGCAATTCGCCGGCAACTTTTGTTATTCCGTACATCGAAGTCGGTTTGAGTACGCTTTCCTGAGGAGTATTTTCACGAGGAACACCCTTCCCCCATACTGCAATGGAACTTGGTAGAATAATTCGAGACAAGTTGTATTTGACTCCTAAATCAAGAATATTTATTGAGCCGTTCATATTGACATTCCAACACAAGTGAGGGTCTTTCTCGCCTGTTGCGGAGAGTATAGCAGCCATGTGGAATATTGTGTCAATATCATGTTTAATAATCACGGGGCGAATGGATTCAGGTTTGGTAACATCAATGGTATAGAACGGGCCATCCTCGACAATCTTATTGGGCGTGTGCCGGATGTCACTTGCGATTACATTTTCGGTTCCATATTTGTTTCTTAGAGCAACTGTAAGTTCGGTGCCAATTTGGCCTAATGCGCCGGTAACTAGAATCTTTTTCATTTCTTTGTTTTTCATTTGTTTCCTGTTTTGTGAATAGTTAATAAACAAAATTAATGAATATCAATGAATATCAGTATATTTAGGGTACGAAATGCGAGAACGATAATGTTTGGAATCACCTTGCTCTCCCCAACCAACAGCATCGCCGGCGAGAGTAACTCTTGCTTCGAGACAATTCAAGCAATCTTCGGCTTGCTCATCGGTGCAAGGTTTATTTTCGTAAAGTTTATAATAATCGCGATATTGAACGGGGGTTATGTTTGGCATTATGATATTTGCCCCGGCTAATATGGCTTTTTCGCGACCAAGTTTATCAGATGCCTGCATTGCAGTTGACGCCGCAATGTTGATATCTTTCATCATAATTCTTAATATTGCTATCATTTTCAATGTCAGTTGGAAACGTATCTCCAGCGGCAATAATAAATGACTTAAAGTAAACAATGGGGTGTCTTTATGTTCTATATAAGGGCCCATACCGCACATATCAATATCCAATGCTTTCATAAAGAGCAAATCATCAGCAAGATTATCTAACTCTTGGTAGGGTAGCCCAACCATTACTCCGGTTCCAACCTGAAATCCAGCATCTCTTAAATCGTATAATGCTTGCAATCTTGTATTGTAATTGTGAAACTCGTCATTTGGGTGTAATTTATGGTATAGTTCGCGATTGGATGTCTCAATTCTCAATAAGTATCTTTTTGCTCCCAATGCGCGCCATTCTTTGAATGTTTCGAGAGTTTGTTCACCTAATGAAAGTGTAATCCCGATTTCATCATTTGTCATTTTCATAATCTTGTCGATGAGAGATGAAATTCGCTTGATGAAAGCGGGGGATGATATTTCGCCCGACTGTATCACAACAGAGGCATATTTATTTTCCCAAGCAAAACGAACAGCGTCAAGCACTTCTTCATCGCTTAAATTATATCTCAAAAGATGGTGGTTATCCTTGCGGATGCCACAATATAAACAGTTCTTGGCGCAGTAATTTGATAATTCGACTAAACCCCTGAAATAAGTCTTTTTGTCTACATATTTTCCTTTTATTTCGTTTGCTTTTTTATATAGTAATTTTACCTCATTTGTGCCTAAGGATAGTAATGTCACGATATCACCATGACTAAAAATATCTTTTTGTAGTATTTGCTCTATTGTTGCCATGTCATTAAAAGTATAAGTCTCTTCTTCCTTGCTTGACTAATTCGAGTTTCTCTTTTAAACTTTTGACACTCGTATCAACCGCTAATTCAAGTATTTTTTCATCTATAAGTTTATAACCCAATGTTTTAATTTCAGGCGTAGCATAATCTTCCAAATACTCAGCTAAAGTAAGAATAGCATTCGGCGAGCATAGTTTTTTAATAAACCCGGGAACGGAAAATTCCATGAAATGTTCGCCTGTCCGCCCCATTCGATAGCATGCCGTACAAAAAGATGGTATCATACCCTGTTCAAGCAATTCATGAATTACTTCGCTGAGAGTACGGTCATCATTTATCTTGAACTGTTTGCGGTTAATGTTTTGTAAATGCTTATTTTCTTCGCTGTAACCACCTAATTCAATATTTGAACCGCCATCTATTTGAGATACGCCATATTTAATAATCGTGTCGCGTATTTTGGCTGATTCTCTTGCTGTTAGAATCATCCCCGTATATGGTACTGACAATCTCAATACAGCAACAAGATGGGTAAAATCTTCATCATTTACAAGATAGCTCGGGTCTATTTTCATTTCCGATGCATATTGAATTCGCGGAAATGAGATTGTATGAGGTCCTACATTGTAAACTGCTTCTAAATGATTAACATGGCGAACCAAACCGAGCACATCAAAACGCCAATCGTATAATCCGATAAGCGCCCCGATGCCTACATCGTCAATGCCGGCTTCCATTGCTCTATCAATAGCAGTTAAACGCCAATCGTAATTGCGTTTCATACCCGAAATATGCACTTTAGAATAGGTTCCCTTGTGGTAAGTTTCCTGAAAAATCTGATATGTACCGATATTAGCTTCTTTAATGACTTTGAATCCGTCAATGTCTTGTGGTGCGGCATTTATATTTACTCGGCGTATTTCTCCATTTTCATATTTGACCGAATAGACTGTACGAACAGTGTCTGCCATAAATTCAGGAGAGTAAAATTGATGCTCTCCAAAAACAAGTATTAGTCGTTTATGCCCGCGCTTCTCAAGCGATTGAACTTCCTTAATTAGTTCATTGTTCGACAAAGTTTTTCTTATTATTTCCTTATTTGAATTTTTGAACCCGCAATAGGTACAATTATTCGCGCAATAGTTCCCAATGTAGAGTGGAGCAAATAAAACTATTCTATCACCGTATATTTTATTTTTTAACTCTTTGGCACCATCTTTAATGGCTTCTAACATTTCAGGTTCATTAGCCTTCAGCAATACAGCTGTTTCATGTAATGAAAGCCTGTTTTTGTCAAGTGATTTTTGAATTATATCCCTAATTTGATAGCTATCGGATTTGGCTTGAGCCAAGATGGAATTAATTTCGTTAGCATCAATAAAAGCTTGCTGGGGTTCATCAGCAATAAAATATTTTTCGGGGCTGTATATCATTTTATTATCCTACGTTTAGTCATTTTTTATTAAAACTGAACGGCTTTTTAAACCTTTAATTCTGCCGATTTTTCCGGTCAGAACGCTAATATCCTCATTTGTCCCTTCGACAATGAGTGATATAATGTTTTTGTTGCTTTCTCGGATAGCAATACCATGACGGGCAAGAATAATGTGAGAACTTTGTGATAGAATACCATTCAAAGTCTCGACGCAGGATTTATCTTCTACAAGTAGAATCAGAGTTCCAATTCTCTTTTCCATCGGTTATGCCTCGGGATAAGATTTCGTTTTTTTAAAAACATTGAGACTAATATAATCAATCTCTCCGATGCTTAATTCAGTTAATTCTAGGTATGCTCCCGACTAAGGAGCATACCTGTACTATATACTAATATCTATTTCTCTTAGTGTAATGCGTATGTAATAATTTATGTGATTTATGACCTAGTGGACCGTCCTTGAGAAATTCATCATAGATTTGTTTAATTTCCGGATTTTCATGAGATTTACGTAACTTGCACCCCGCATCTTCGTCGTATATAGCCTTGATTCTTTTCATTCGGACTTCGTCGTTTGTGGGAATAGGTTGCCCGCCGCCGCCAATGCATCCACCGGGGCATGCCATAATTTCTATGAAATGGTACGGAGACCTGCCTTCCTTGATTTGATCCATTATAATACGAGCGTTTTTAAGTCCGTGGGCAACAGCAACACGCACCTCAACACCTTCGAGGAAACTCCAAGCTTCAAGACAGTTTTCTAATTTAACCGTTGCTTCTTTAATACCTTCTAAACCTCGAACAGGAGTAATATTGAGCCGGTCAAAAGGTACATCTCTTCCGGTAATCAATTCGTAGGCTGTACGCAAAGCTGCTTCCATTACACCTCCTGTTGCACCGAAAATAACAGCCGCACCCGTAGAATCCCCCATGATGCTGTCAAAATCTGCATCATCAATTTCGCTGAAATCCAAACCGGCTTGGCGAATCATATGTCCTATTTCTCTTGTTGTAAGTCCGGCATCAATATCTTGGAATCCACTGGATTTCATTTCGGGACGATTGGCTTCATATTTCTTTGCCGCGCAGGGCATGCCGGCAACGCTTACAATGTTTTCGGGTTTCACACCGATTTTTTCGGCATAATAGGTTTTCGATAAAGCGCCGAACATTTGTTGCGGTGATTTACATGTTGAAAGATGGTCTAAGTGGTCGGGGTACATATGTTCGATAAATTTAACCCATCCCGGTGAACATGATGAAATCATCGGTAAAGCTACTTTATCGTCTTCATCTTTGATCTTCTTCTTGAGACGTTGGAGTAATTCGTTAGCCTCTTCCACAATTGTCAAGTCAGCAGTATAATTTGTATCGAGTACGGAGTCGAAACCGATTTTCTTTAATGCCGCAACCATTTTCCCCGTAACCCGTGTACCGGGGGGATAACCAAGCATTTCACCGATAGCAACGCGTACAGAAGGAGCAGTATTTATGACGACATGTTTTGTTTCATCCCCAATAGCTTCCCATATGCTATCAAAATAACGCCTTTCGGTAAGCGCCGCAGTAGGGCAGTGAATAACGCACTGCCCGCAATTAACACACACAACTTCATTCAGGGGCAAATCCATGAAAGTAGAGATTTTCATGTCTTTTCCTTTGTGTGAAACTGTTATTGCGTTTACGTGCTGGAGTTCTGCACAGGTACGCACGCATCGTTGGCACCTGACGCATTTACTGTCATCTTTTTCTATACTCCATGATGAGCGGTCAATTTCAATATCTTTCTTCACAATACTTAGATAAATATTGTTGTCAACATTATACTCCGAAGCAAGAGATTGCAGTTCGCAATTTGTTGAGCGGTAGCATGTTGTGCATTGTGTGTTGTGTTCTGAAACAAGCAATGCAATTAAATCTCGCCTTGCAGTTCGAACTTTGGGAGTATTGGTTTTAATATTCATACTTTGCTCGCAAGGAACTGCGCAAGATGCTGCAAGATTTCGCAAACCTTCTATTTCGACTACGCAAACCCTGCAATTACCTGCAACGCATAAATCTTCATGGTAGCACAGAGTCGGAATACGGACATTGACTTTTTTTGCTGCTTCCAAAATGGTAGTACCTTTTTCGACACTAACGTCAACACCGTTAATTTTAACGCTTATTATATTCTTGATGGTGTCCATTTTTTTCTTCTTCATTATTATTCTGTAAATTGTTAATAAATCATTTCTTCACTAAAATTCTCGACAATAGATGAAAACGAATT
This sequence comes from uncultured Hyphomicrobiales bacterium, assembly GCA_964637845.1. Lineage (GTDB taxonomy): Bacteria > Bacteroidota > Ignavibacteria > Kapaibacteriales > UBA2268 > PGYU01. Next base: position 10,654 of record CAZWXI010000060.1, read on the forward strand.
CGCAACCGATTGCCCTAAACCGCATTTTGCCGTAATTTTCATTGTTTCCGTAAGTTTGAGTAATTGTTGCAAATAATTGGGAGCTTTATCGCCACGTTTGACTGCTTCGATACCCTCTTTCAACTGCTGACAGCCGATTCTGCAAGGAGTGCATTGACCGCATGATTCTTCCTCAAAAAAGTCAAGGTAGTTACGCAATACGTTGAACATTGAACGTGAGCTATTGAAAATCATCATAGAACCACCCGTGGGAAGTGAGTCGCCTGTCAATCCACCGGGATATCCAATTGTAGTTGAAGAGAATTTTTTCCTAGGGACGCAGAATCCTGATGCACCACCAACCTGAACAGCTTTAGTATCACCATCACCAAACTCTCTTACAAACTCTTCCAGCGACAGACCGAATTCAAGGTCGTATATACCCGGTCGAGGTGTATCACCAGAAACAGAAAATAATTTCGAACCATGAGAATCCTGAATGCCGAGCTTTTTGAATTCTTCGACACCGATTCTGCAAACAACTTGTGCAGAAACAAGTGTTTCAACATTATTGACCACGGTTGATTTTCCTAAATATCCAAAACTTGTAGGGAAAGGTGGTTTATTGCGTGGTTCGCCTCTTTTGCCTTCCATTGAATTCAGCAGGGCTGTTTCTTCACCGCATACATAAGCACCACTGCCCAAGAAAATCTCAATCTGAAAATCAAGTTCAAGTTTGAAAGCATGTTTATGAAATTCGTCCAATTCACGTTGTAGGTGAGGAACGAGGTACTTATACTCGCCACGAAGATATATATAACCTTTCTTTGCGCCTATTACATGAGCACAAATCCCCATTCCGGCGAAAACTTTTTTGGGTACCATTGTCAATATTTCCCTATCTTTGAATGTACCCGGTTCTCCCTCGTCAGCATTACATATTATATATTTCTCATCGCCAGGAGCGGCGGCAGCATATTTCCACTTCAATCCGGTAAGAAATCCCGCTCCTCCTCTGCCTTTCAACCCTGAATCTATTAGATCGCTTATTATTTCCTTTGGGTGTCTTTTGAGTGCTTTTTCAAGGACTTGGTAAGGGCTTTCGGGATGAATACCTAAAATAACGTCTAATCTTCTTAATCGTTCTGACATGACTTACTCCTCTATTCTCTATTTTTGTATTCTTTAATAATTTCTCTGACTTTTTCGGGTGTTAAATCTGTATAGACATCGTCATTTACTAGCATAGCAGGACCTTTGTGGCACCATCCGAGACAATTTGTGTATAACAGAGAGAATTTGCGGTTCAGAGTAGTTTCTCCGACTTTAATTTTCAGGATATTTTCAAGCGCCTCGATTATGCCTTTCTTGTTGTGCATATCGCATACAATCGTCTTGCAAACACGGATGACATATTTGCCACGAGGGATTGTGTCAAGAAATGTATAAAAAGTGGATTTACCATAGACATCAGCCGTTGACAAATCTAAGTTCTTAGCAATTGCGACCATCGCTTCATCTGAAACGAAGTGCTCCTGCTCGTAAACACCTTGTAGAATCGGTAAAAGACTTTCCCGCCTATTGCCATATTTGTCAACAAGTTCTTTTACCATTGCATCAGTTTTCGTCATCTAAACACCTGTTAAATGTTTTTAAAATATTTGTTAATTCTTTCACTTATTATATATCTATATTCAAATTTTATTTATACATTTGTATCAATATACAATGTAAAACTACGAAAAAAACTCATAATTTGCAAATAAAATCAATAACTAATGTCTTATTTTACATATATTTAACAATATAAATTATTTGTTGTGACAAATAGCACTTATTAGTATTGTTGAGATAAATATTTAATTATAGCTAAAATCCTTGTCCCAAAATATAGTTTATTTTATTATATTTAATTATTTGAAAAGTTCGTTTATGAGATTAGAAAGTGATTCAATAGGTACCCTTGAAGTGCAAGATGATGCTTTTTGCGGCATTCATGCACTAAGAGCACGGAATAACTTCCCTGATAGTGAAAAATTCAGTATAGAATGGTATCAAGCTGTTTCGACGGTGAAGCTCGCTTATTACATCTGTTATGAAAAATTTGCACAAGCAGTCCATGCAAAATTTCCTAATGGTAAATCCCCTCTAAAATTCATGGATTCAACCATCCTATCAACAATGATTGACATAGCATCGCGAATGTCGAAGGGTGAATTCTTCGAACATTTCATCGTACCTGCGGTTCAAGGTGGTGCAGGTACAAGCATAAACATGAATATAAACGAAATAATTGCTAACGCATCATTATTCAAACTTGGTCATTCACCCGGTAAATATGATATCATTGACCCGATTGAACATGCAAATATATATCAATCAACAAATGACGTAATACCGTCAGCACTTCGAATCGCGGTGATGCAGTTGCTTGATAAGTTGGAGAGAAAAATTAACGATACACGAGCATATTTCGAGGAGTTAGAGAAGGAGCATATTTCAACTTTGCGTATTGCCTATACACAAATGCAAGCGGCAGTTCCAACGACATACGGCAAGCTGTTTTCGGCATATGCAGAGGCATTATCACGCGATTGGTGGCGAGTGTCGAAGTGTTTCGAGCGCATTAAAGTCATAAATATAGGCGGAAGTGCGGTAGGTACGGGGCTTACAGTCCCACGTTATTTCATTATGGAAGTACCGAATATTTTAAAGAATTTGACCGATTTACCAGCCACAAGGAGCGAGAATCTTACCGATGCCACTTCTAACCAGGATTCATTAGTCGAGGTACATGCTATCTTGAAGGCACACGCTGTCAATCTTGAAAAAATTTCTAACGACTTACGTTTGCTTTCGGCTGATATCGGAGAATCGTCATTAAAACTACCACCCGTACAAACTGGTTCGTCCATTATGCCGGGGAAAATTAATCCCGTTATAAATGAATACGTAATTGAAGTATCTCATATCGTTTATTCCCACGACCAACTTATCACAGGACTTACTGCTTCGGGATGTTTAGATTTGAATGCTTATTTGCCCGTCATAGGTCATTATTTGATTAAAAGCATAAAAATGTTAACTGCCGCTAACGAAACATTATGCATAAATTTGCTTGATAATTTAGAAGTTGACAAGATGACTACAGATAAAAAAGTAATAGAGAGTCCGAGTGTCACAACAGCTTTATTGCCATATATTGGCTATAAAAATGCCGAACAGTTAGCTAAAGTAATGCAAAGAGATAAAATCAATATTTTCGAAGCTAACGAAAAACTGAAAATCATGCCTGAATCAACATTAACAAAACTGCTTAAATCGGATAATTTGAACAAACTGGGCTTTTCGGTGAATGAACTTATAGCGGATAAATGAAAAAGGGTAGAGAAACCACCCCGCATATAGGAATTTTCGGGATACGAAATCAAGGCAAAAGCTCGTTAATAAACAAAATTGCCGGGCAAGAGATTGCTATAGTCTCTGATTTACCGGGTACAACGACTGACCCAGTTAAAAAAAGTATTGAATTGCCGGGTATTGGTGCAGTTGTCCTGATTGACACTGCCGGTGCAGACGATTTTGGACATATTGGCGAAAAGAGAACGAATAAAACCTTAGAAACAATAAAGCAAATTGACCTTGCAATACTTGTCATAGCCGATAATCAAATCACCGAAACCGACTTTAAATTGATTGATGAGTTCAGAAAAAATGATGTTGCATTTTTGATTGCTCATAATAAATCAGATATTACCTCTTTAAATATAGAATTTCGTAATCAAATTGAAGCCAAATTAGGTACTGATTTAGTTGCTATTTCTTGTATTCAAGATTCAGATATTAGTTTACTCATAAGCAGTATTCGCAAGCATATGCCTGAATCAGCTTATAAATCAAAATCCATGCTAAGTGACTTGGTGAGATATGGCGATATTGTGTTATTAGTAACGCCAATAGATATAGAAGCACCCGAAGGCAGATTAATCCTCCCGCAAGTACAAGCGATTAGAGATATACTGGATAATGATGCTATAGCAATTGTGTTGAAAGAGCGAGAATTGGACAGCTTTTTGAAAAATACGCAAATCAAACCGAAGCTGGTTGTTACCGATAGTCAAGTACTTCTTAAAGTTTCATCCGCTATACCCGATGACATACCATTAACGGGATTTAGCATCTTATTAGCTCGTTTTAAAGGCGATTTCGAAGCCTATTTGGAAGGAACTCCAAAGATATCCGAATTGGACAGTGGTAACAGGGTGCTAATGCTTGAATCTTGTACTCATCTTGTATCATGCGATGATATCGGTAGAATCAAGTTACCACGCTGGATTAGTAATTATACGGGAAAACAATTAGAGTTCGATTTCGTAGCGGGACTAGATAAACTAGTCCGTCCAATCGAGGAATATTCTTTGGTAGTTCAATGTGGTGGTTGTGTTGTAACACGTAAACAAATAATGAACAGATTATCTCCTGCAAAAAAACACAACATCCCAATTACAAATTATGGTATGGCGATTGCTTATGTTCAAGGTGTTTACAAAAGAGCTATTCGCCTATTTGTCGGGGGACAAAGTGATTCTCTTGATTATCTTTAATGCTTAGTTCACCTTGGGGATTATAAGCGTAATGCCGATACCCGATTTGACAATAACACCCCATTGTCAAGATGGTATTTTTCTATAAAAATCATTAAACCATTTTTGAAATAATAGAAATCAATGCCTTCAATTAAGTTTTTCTTATTCACTTCTGTATAAGGGTAAAGTTGAACATCTGAAAAGACCACCGAGTTTGCCGACTTCGGAATAATTGATGGTTAGAACTTCTATACCCTTAGCAGTCAATAAATCGTTGAGGCGGACAAATGTGATATCTGATATTATTTTCTCAGTAGAAACGGAAAAAATGTTCGGATACATATGATACATCTCGAACTGCGTTACTTTGATAAGATTTTCATCGCCGAATATATCGTAAATAGCAGTCGGTTCATGGACAAAACCATTTTCGTAAATTATGGCTTTACCATCGCCTACGGGTTGGAATGTACAATCTAAATGCAAAATATTTGTGGCAGGATTTTCAGTAATATAAAGTTGAAGCGGGATAACTTCCTTATTTGGGAAATTTGATTTTATAAATTCATAACCTTTGTAGTTGGTTCGTCCGGACAGTCCAACGAAAACATAGTTATCATGCACAATTACATCGCCTCCTTCGATAAAAGCATCTACGGGAGCTTCTAAAATTTTGTCCTGCTCAATTTGGTTGAATATATGATCTATGCCTAAAAGTTCAACTCTACGATTAGACTTTTTCATTTGCGATTTGATTATAATGTCATCGATAACGAATGCAATGTCGCGAGCAAAAATTTGGTCTTGATTAGGAATATTTTGAGGTCGCAGAACTTCAACATATTGTGTTTCCAAAAAATCCGCTAGGGAATCAACGTATTTAATTAAACTTGCTTCGCCTGGTAATGTTCCTTGCTGTAAATGCTTAGATATTTTCGGATTGTTAATATAGACAATATTACCTCTGTCTTGAGCTATACCGACAACTACTTTTTGCAGTGGTGATGTTTCGTTTTTAATATTGAGCTTCATTGAAATTCGAAATTTGCATAATTTAAACTGCAAAGACGCTTCTAAATATGAAAAAATTGTTAATTTTGAGCGTTCTAAGATCAGATTAAGACTTAACTTTTGTATAATCAGAGCAGAGAATTCATTAAGCAGCATATCGATGATAATACCTATCGCCTTGCTACAAAAGTTTGTTCATCAGAGCCATATTTATGAAGAAGAGTTCCGAACAAATAAACAAATAGAGGTAACAAAAAAATTATTCCGAACCATTAATTTACATATTCGTGCCTGGTGATGTTATAATTAAAGCAGGAAAGTATTTCGATTACTTTGGCATTACGGACTAAAATGGATCCGTCAATCAACTTTTTTGTTTACTTCCGATAAGCTGATAAATGATTTGCCGGAAGCACTTTTGAATTGGTTGAAATGATTAAAGCAGGAACTGAAGAAATCAGACATGTTTTGTGAGATCATGGAAAGACACCTGTAAAATTAAGAAATTTCCCCAAAAATAGTGAGAGTTTGGTCGAAAAACTTAAACTAAAAAGCATTGAAATCAATAACATTTTCGCTAGCACTCTGAGCAATAAGCAAAAAAGAATACTGTCTCCAAAAAATTAATTTAATATAAACTCATCGGTGACCCTGAAACGATTTTCAATTTCGCTCTTAACTTTTTCGAGATACCATTGCGGGGTGCTTGTGGCACCGGAAATACCGACATTTTCAGCACCCTCGAACCAAGACCAATCAATTTCGGAAACATCCTCGATGAAATATGTCTTAGGATTTACTTTAAAACAAGAACTGTATAAACTTTTTCCGTTTGAAGAATTTTTCCCAGATACGAAAATGATAACATCATTAGTTCTAGCAAATTCCAGAAGCGGTTCTTCGCGACTTGTAACTGCGCGGCAAGTTGTATCACGAGCTAAAAGCTTACTATTTATCTCACCTATGTCAATCAAATTTTTAATCCTGCTTTCGAGATACTCTTTAACTTCACGAAACAAATGTTTATCCATTGTAGTTTGCGACATAAACACTGTCTTGCGTTCAAAACCTGTGATTTGTTTTGCTTCATCCATAGTTTTGATTACAAGACATTCATCATTGCAAACACCTCTTAACCCGATGACTTCTGCATGCTCTTTTTTGCCGAAAATGATAATTTGAAATCCTTGCTCATAGTACTTCCGTACTCGATTTTGCAGATTTGTCACAAGCGGACAAGTAGCGTCAATAACATTAAGGTTTAGCTCTTGTGCCTTTTTATATGTTGCGGGGGGTTCGCCGTGTGCTCGGATAATAAGCTTTGCATTTTTGTTTTCAGCGGCAATTTTATCCAAATCTGCATGAGTGATTGTATGAAGACCTTTTCTTTCAAGCCTTTCGATTTCTTTCGGGTTATGAATTATATGTCCAAGAATATAGACATTATTCTCGTTGATATCGGATTCTTTCAGTACTTCTTCGGCTATATCAACCGTACGAACGACCCCCCAACAGAATCCGGATTTATGGTCAATTGTTACTTTCATTGTCTGTCAATTAATAAGTTTATTTGCTAATTCGATGATTAAATCGGTTTGTTGCTGAATGGTCAGGTTCGAAGTATCTACTTCTATAGCATCGTCAGCTTTTCTTAACGGACTATGGTCCCTTGAACTGTCATAGATATCTCTTTCGGTAATTTGGCGCCTTACATCAGCTTCAGAAATCACTATTCCTTTGGCAACAGATTCAGTTAAGCGACGTTGTACACGAGCATTTATTGACGCGACTAAATATATTTTAAGCTCTGCCTTAGGAAAAACAACAGTCCCAATGTCTCTACCGTCCATGACTACGCCACCGTCAATTCCCATCGCTCTTTGTTGCTCAACCATTCTTTTTCTAACATATGGAAAGGCGCTTACGGGACTTACATATTTAGTAACATCCGGCTGTCTTATCGCCAGTGAAACATCTTCACTGTTCAAAAAGGTCTTCTGTCCTTCATCAGATTGCTTAAGTTCAATGATGATATTATCAGCAAGTTGGTTTAGTAAAGTTTCATCCATTTCCCGTCCCGTTCTGAGCCATGCAAGCGTAACGGTTCTATACATGGCACCTGTGTCAATATAAATATAATCCAATTTTTCGGCAACGATTTTGGCGGAAGTTGATTTACCCGAACCCGCAGGTCCATCAATGGCTATAATAATTTTCTTTTTCATGGAGTTTTCAATTTAGTTTATCAATAATTTCAATTATGGCATTAGTATCGGATAAATCCTCAACAACATAGTCTGGGTTGAGTTCCAAAAGCTCTTCGTAAGAAATGGAACCGGTTGCCACGCAAAGGACTTTTATGTTATGTGCTTTAGCACAATCTATATCGCGGGGAGTATCCCCGATTATTAATGTATTTTGCGAAGTGAATACTTTTCGCTTTAAATATTGATTTGCTCTTTGGATGGCTATGGGCGGTAAACTGTTACGATCGTCTGAATCGGAGCCGAATGCACCTATTGGGAAAAAGACATCAAGACTATGAGTACGAAGTTTAAGGTAGGCATTTTCATGAAAATTTCCGGTAATCAACCCCAATTGAATGTCTTGACGTTTATGTAATATTTGAATTAATTTGATGACGCCCGGTAAGATTTTGACATTTTCGGGGATTGCGTTCTCTTCAAAGCTCGAATATATACGCTGCCATATTATTGGGATTTTGTCAAGAATATTTTTGTAAGATAAACCGATATTGTGAGCGATTTGTCGAATTATTTGCAAATCGGTCATGCCTAAAAATTCGGGTATTGCTTCGTCAGGCACATCTCTACCGAATAACTCGGAAAGCATTTCGGTAAATAATCTCTTGGCTATTCCATGCTTAAAGTTAAGAATTGTACCGTCAATATCAAAAAGTATTAGTTTCATAATAAATAAAAAATTCCGGGGACCCGGAATTTATACGTTCTAGTATAGAAATAATTTAGAATGGTACGCCTGAATCATCATCTACGGCATGGTCAATATCATCATGCGAATCGTGTTCATCACTGTAATCAGTGTCAGCACCATATTCTGATTCACGGATTGCAGGTTTTGATTCGAGCGGAATTACTAAGGCGGCAACAACCTCGGAAACATATCTCTTTACACCGTCTTTACCATCATAAGACCTGTTAGTGATTTTCCCTTCAATATAAACTTTACTACCCTTTTGTACTTTTGAGACTATAGATTCCGCTTGTCTATCCCATACAACGACTCTATGCCATTCAGTTACGTCCTTCCATTCACCATTTTTATCCTTGTACCTTTCTGTTGTGGCGAGGTTTAATGTTGTGACCGGTCTGCCTGTTGGTGTAGTACGAATTTCAGGTGTTTGCCCGAGATTACCTAAGAGAATTGCTTTGTTGACACTTCTTGCCATATTAACTCCACCGAATTGTTTTATTAAAAATAATTACAAAATTCAACATAAATTGACTTCTAATTTAAAAATAAATTATGTTAAATCCAACTGCCGAAAAAATATATTTTTCATCAAAGAACATCCCATGCATTGTGTTGCCCGAATACATCATATAGAACAGTCGCAGACCAAATTTACGGTGAAATTGCAAATCAACACCCGCTTGCGAAGTTATGTTTAAAGCATTTTCTCCAGATTTTATATCAAATGCGATGTGACATTTTACATTGTCGGATAATTCATAGTCAGTCTCAACGCCTGCTTGTGGCAAGAATTTACGTACATCTTTCGGAATTGTGGAAAAAATTAGCGTAGAACCAACGTAGGGTCGTATGGATAGTGATTGCGTTAGA
>CAZWXI010000061.1:0-19961 GCA_964637845.1 uncultured Hyphomicrobiales bacterium
GTTCCGCCATTGACGAAGGTTTCAGCAAGGCTCTTAGCGCCATCATTGACGGCAACATCACCACTGGTATCACATCATTCATATTGTTAGCTCTTGCAAGCGGGCCCATCCAAGGGTTTGCTACTACATTGCTCATAGGTATTTTGAGTACTTTGTTTACAGGTATCTTAATCACAAGAGCTTTGATTGAATTATTGCTTTCTAAAGGTGCTACCGAATTCAGTTTCGGTCAACCAAAATCTGTTCAAACTGTGTAAAATATAATAAGGAAGATAATAAATGCAATATTTTGGAAAAACTAATATCAATTTTACAAGTATTAGAAAACCGCTTATAGTATTTTCGATTGTGATATCGATTCTCGGACTGCTGGCGGTGATAATTTGGAAACCTGTGCTTGGCATTGACTTCAAGGGTGGTGCGGAAATCGGATTAGCGTTTGAACGTAGTGTTGATTTGGCAGATGTAAGAAAAGTTGTCAATTCGCTTAACCTTGGTAGCGGCGAAATTAAATCATTTGGTAAGGATAATCAAATTCTCGTGAGGGTCTCCGAAATCCAAACCGGTCCCGAACAAATTCAAGAAGCATTGCGCCAACAAATGCCTGATAATCCTTTTACAGTCTTAAAAATAGACAAGATTGGAGCCAAAATAAGTGGCGAATTGTTTGTAGAAGCTATTTGGGCTGTTGTTTTGGCAATCATAGCGATATTGATTTATATCGCTTTCCGTTTCGAATTCAATTTCGGTGTTGGAGCCATCATCGCACTTGTACACGATGTTGTTATAGCGTTTTCCATCGTAGTTGTTACTCATCACCTTGGAATACTCAGTCTCGAATTAGACCAAGCCATATTGGCAGGTATATTGACAGTCCTTGGGTACTCTATTAATGATACTGTGGTAATCTTTGACCGTATCCGTGAAAACATGGAAAAACACAAGGGCATGGACTTCGAAAAACTCATCAACCTTAGTTTGAACGAAGTTCTCAGCCGTACAGTCAACATAACTGTTACAACAGCATCTGTACTGCTCATACTATTGTTCTTTGGTGGTCCGGTACTTAAAGGATTTGCCTTTATAATGTTTGTCGGTATAGTATTCGGTACCTACTCGTCAATATATATTGCAAGCAGTTATGTTCTTTGGAATCACAACAGAGCGTCGCGCAAACTTGACACAGCAGGTGGCAAAAAAACATATAGCACAGCTAAAGCTTAATATAATTATGGCAAAATATATAATTATTGATGAAGGTAAAGGAATTGTCGCCGTAGAACTGCCCGAAAATGTTCTCGGCGGCAATACCGCTATTGAATTTACTGGATTGATGAATGAACTTATATCCCTAAAATACACGTCGGTACTAATTGATTTGAGTAAAGTTCAGTTAATGAATAGTACGGGTTTAGGTATGTTAGCCAATGCTCATGCTCTGCTCGACAAAAATTCGATAAAACCGATTATGGTTGATATTCCTGAAAAAATTTATAAACTTTTTGAAATAACTCATCTGACGGAAGTATTCAGCATTTGTCCTGATTTTGAAACAGCTCTTGCCCAATTATAATTTATTATGCAAACAGTCTATGAGTGTTAGTATTGTTGTCGGTTCCCAGTGGGGTGATGAAGGGAAAGGTAAAATTGTTGATTTGCTTAGTGCATCAGCGGATATTGTTGCAAGATACCAAGGTGGGGCAAATGCCGGACATACTATTGTTATAGATGATAAAAAATACATTTTACATCTGATTCCATCTGGAATTTTAAACGACGGTGTTATTTGTGTTATAGGTAACGGAGTCGTTATTGATCCAGTTGCTTTGATGAGTGAAATTGAAATGTTAAGCCGGCACGGGATTGACGTAAAAGGCAGACTGCTGATATCTCACAAGGCACACCTAATCATGCCATATCACAAAATGCTCGACCAAGCAAGAGAATCACGACTATCCGAAATTACTATAGGTACGACGGGACGAGGAATTGGCCCTGCTTACATTGATAAAGCTCGCCGTGTCGGAATACGTATAGTTGACCTTTTAGACAGAAAATCCTTTGAAGGCAAGTTGCGAAAAAATATTTCCGAGCAAAATGACATATTAAACAAAATCTACGGCTGCAATGAATTAAATGAGCAGGAAATTGTTGACACATATATCCAATTTGATAATATAATTGATCCGTATATCACTGATACATCATATTATTTGAATTCGGAGATTAAGTCAGGTAAAAAGGTCATAGTCGAGGGTGCTCAAGGTGCTTTATTAGATGTTGACCACGGTACATACCCATTTGTAACAAGTTCTAATCCTACCGCAGGTGGCGCATGCACAGGACTCGGAATTCCACCTACTTCAATTGATAAAATTATCGGTATTGTAAAAGCGTATTGCACGAGAGTGGGCAATGGTCCATTTCCCACAGAACTCAATGATGAAGTAGGGCAAGAATTGCGCAGAGTTGGAACTGAATTTGGTGCTACGACGGGCAGACCTCGCAGGTGCGGGTGGCTCGACTTATTTGCACTCAAATACTCCGTAATGATTAATGGCATTTCGTCAATTGCCCTTACCAAATTGGATGTGTTAAACCAATTCCCAAAAATCAAAGTATGCATCGGCTATAAAAATAATGGCAAAAACCTTAGGAGTTTCCCCGTAGATTTACCTACCCTTGAGAACTTAGAACTCGATTATGCAGAAATAGACGGCTGGCAAACAGAATTGACAGAAATTAGTGAATATAGCGACTTACCTACTATGACACAAAGCTATATCAAATATATAGAAGATTTTACGGGAGCAAAAGTAGAATTTATCTCCACAAGTCCCGACCGCAAGGATACAATCATCAGATAAAATTCTAACTAATACAAGCGCTGACCTTTTTCGTCAGTTTATTTGAGTTCTTATTATATCCAACATTTGGACTACACTTCAAATAAATTATTTGTGTGTGTTTGAGCTAGATAGTATATTGCATTATTGTAATCAAACAATTGAGAATCTTGTAAATTAGCAAATGAAATATATATTCTTAATCTTATCCTTGTTTATTGGATTGTCATCAATTGCATTATCCGAATCGTATATTGAAATCTTAGATAAAGACAACCAAACGCCTATACCCTACGTTAAAGTCAAAACAAACTGCATCCAAAATTGCCAAGATTCAGTTTTCGTTGACATGACAAATGTACGTGGTATTGCGAAAACAAAGTTTGATTTTCCGTTTGAAATAGAAATCAACCATCTAGGGTTTGCCCCTTATCGAACTATAATTCGAGAGGAATCGCAATTAAGAATTGTATTGAGCCGAAAAGAATTTATTTTAGACGAAATTGTTACCACAGGTCAATATACTCCCAGAAGCACCCAAAAAAGTGTTTATCCCGTAAAAACAGTAAGCGCAGAGAGAATTATCGCGCAGGGAGCCGTAAATCTTCGCGATTTGATGATAAATGAAATGAACGTTCGGGTTAATCAAGATCATATTTTAGGTTCAAGCATGAGTATTAACGGCATTTCAGGTCAAAATATTAAAATTATGATTGATGGGGTGCCTGTTGTCGGAAGACTTGGCGGTAATATTGACATAAGCCAAATCAACCTCAATAATGCGCACCGAATCGAAATAATCGAGGGACCGATGTCGGCTATTTACGGCACAGATGCCTTAGGCGGCGTTGTAAATATTATTACTCAAGATCAAACCAACTCTCGGCTCGACATCAACGCAGGCACTTTCTATGAATCTATTGGAGTTTATAATTTCGATGGCTCAATAGGATACAAGTTTGGCAAAAGCAATATTCTCATTTCGAGTGGACGAAATTTCTTTGGGGGTTATTCCGAAGTTGATACATCCCGAAATAAGCAATGGAAACCCAAAGAGCAATATATAGCCGATTGGCAGTTCAATCATTTTTTTGATAAATATACATTCAGATATTCGGGACAATTTTACAATGACCATATATTGAATCGTGGAACTCCGCGTGCGCCTTATCGTGAAACAGCTTTCGACGATCATTTTAAAACATTGCGATTGACAAACAACCTATTTTTCCGTGGCGAGATTGCCGACAACAGATATATTGACGTCACAAGCAGTTATTCTTATTACTCGAGGACTAAAAATACATATTTCAAAAATTTGGTAACTTTGAATGAAATTTTGACAACTGACCCTGCCGACCAAGATACTAATTCCTTTGATAATTGGCTTTTCCGTGGGACATACAGTCATGATAATGTTATCAACAGGATCAGTTACCAAACAGGGTTTGATATAAACCTTAGTAAAGCATCGGGACGTAGAATAAACGAAAATGAGAAATCGCTCGAAGATTACGCAGCTTTTGTAAGCGTACAAATAAAACCCGATGATGATAACATAATACAGCCCGCAGTTAGGTTTATACACAATTCAAATTACGAGGCCCCTATAGTACCTTCTCTAAATTTTAAATCGGATTTAAGCAAGAATTTTATCTTTAGAGCATCATATGCACGTGGTTTCCGAGCACCTTCAATTCAGGAATTACATTTTTTGTTCGTTGATATCAACCACAACATTCGCGGCAACGAGCGCTTGAAAGCAGAAACTTCCCACAGCTATAATTTAGCATTAAATTACCATCGAGAGACTAATTATTATGCTTTTAAACTTGAGCCGAGCTTTGCTTACAATGATATTGATAACCTCATTACTCTCGGAAATATCCAAGGCGACTTATGGTCATATCTTAACATTGGAAAATATAGAACTTTCAGTTCGAATTTAACTTTGTCTTATGTTCGCTCTGATTTGAATTCCAAAATTGGTGTATCATATATTGGGCGCTCATACCAAATGAATGAGTCGGTAAAAGCTACTAGATTTGCTTATTCGCCCGAAATAGTAGCTAATGTTATTTATAATTCGCAGTTTTTAGGTATTACTGCATCATTATTCTATAAATATACGGGCGGCCAGTCAGGTTTTTCTATTGATGATGAAGGAACTGAATATAATTCATACGTGATTGATGATTATCATACACTTGACCTTACATTTTCAAAAGATTTTTTTAATGACTTTCTTAATGTGACTGCGGGAGGAAAAAATTTATTTGACGTAAAAGACATTAAGCGGACAGGAGCCGCAGGTGGCGGTGTTCATAGTAATAACTCGACTTCAAGTTCAGTTGCTTGGGGAAGAACAATATTTACATCAATAAGAATAAAGATTTAGGAGCAGAATTATGAATGCAATATATATATTCATTTTTGCTGTTCTTTCGTTCATTTTAACTTCCTGCTTTGAGGACGAAAGCCCAGTAAAGCCCTATCCACGTGGCGATGAGCAAATAGTTACAATAGAGTTAACTTCAAAATATCTTTATCAAATATATTTTAATTTCGAGAAAAATCGTGTTATGAAATCCAATCTTTACGACGTATGGGATTTGGCTTTTCAATGCTATGGTGATGACTATTACGTCCTACTCAACGGTGCGAAATTCATGGAAGCCGCGAACATGGGATCCGTTGATTTTAACTCTGTAAGCTCCGCCGATAATGCCGTATTCAGATATGATTCAACTAATTTGGCATTCGATGATTATGCAATAGGGAGATGGTGGGAAACAGAAAAAGGCAATGAAGTCATATCTAAAAATCATGTTTTTATCGTGAACCGAGGAAGGGATGTTAACAACCGGCGCCAAGGTACATACAAAGTTCAATTTCTTGGCTTTTCCGAAGGTCATTATCACATAAAATTCGCTGAAATCAGTTCTGTTGACTACAAAGTAATTAAAGTTCCGCGGAAAGAAAATTATAACTACATCATGCTTTCCTTGTCGGGAGATGGCCAAATACACGAACTTGAACCCAATAACAATGATTGGGATATTTTATATACTAAATACATTGCATTTCTTCCGTTTGAAGGTGGTCTGCTTCCGTATTCAGTAACTGGGATACTTATTAATCATACTCACACAGAAGCAAGTCGAGATTCTACAAATGATTTCAGCGACATTACGTTTGAAATGATTCCGAATTATGAATTTACTAATCGGCCCGATATTGTTGGTCATGATTGGAAGTGGTTCAGTTTAACTGACGATTCATATATGGCAAGACCAGATAAAAATTTCATTCTTCGCGACCCGCAAGGTTTCTATTGGAAGTTCCATATTATTGACTTTTATAACGATACAGGAGAGCGTGGTTATCCAAAAATGGAATTCAAAAAATTATAGTATTACCCTATTAACTTTTAAACATTCGAAAATCATATTTTGCTAATACTTCATTTACAGCTAAATTGCAAAAATATATTTTGCAAAAAATAAAAATTTAGTTTGGCTTAAATGCAAGAAATTGTATATCACGAAAATTATCGCCTGGAAAAAACTTATTGGTGGTTTATTGCACGTAATGCGATCTTACTCAATATCATCCGTGAAATTTGCAAATTTGATAAATCCTCCAATATATTAGATGCGGGCTGTGGTACAGGAGCTTTTGCGGAAAAATTATCTTCAATTTCAAATGTCATTTGTCTGGATACCTCAGAAATCGCTCTCTCATACTGCCACTTGAGAGGACTTACTAACACGCATCAATGCAAATTATCAGAATATCAAAAAGGTGAAAAACGTATTGACGGTATCACCCTATTAGACGTAGTTGAACATATCGAAGATGATTACGGCGTTTTGAAAGACGCTTATGATATACTTGATGATAAGGGATATGTCATAATTACCGTTCCTGCTTACCAATGGCTTTGGTGTCGTCACGACGAAATTCACATGCACTATCGCAGATATAATAAATCCCAAATTGCCACTGCTGTTAAGTCATCGGGTTTTAAAATAACCTATTCAAGTTATTTTAACACACTTCTTTTTTTACCTGCGGTTGCAAAAAGATTTTTGGATAAGATAACCGGGTTGGATAAAACAAATAAAAATCCGATAGAACCTGTTCCGGATTTCCTAAACAAACTTTTCACAAAGATATTTATGATGGAAAAGTATTTTTTACCATCAATGAAATTTCCATTTGGACTTTCAATACTCGTTATAGCTCAAAAAATCGAACAGTAATGAAAAAACATGCTAAAAAATTAGAGAACCTAAGGTCCAAACCGTTTGATTTGGATTATAAACTCGGCTTGATTATTGCAACGGTAATTTTCATCGTAACTACGGCGGTTTTTTTTAACACCCAACTCGTTGGCGATAAATTCTTCTGGGAAGATTTTCTTGAATATGTTTATCCAGTTCAAACGTTTGCCGCGAAAGAATCTGCTCAAGGCAAGATTCCATTCTGGTGCCCATATGTATTTAATGGAATGCCGTTTGTCGCCGACCTTCAAGTCGGTTTCTTCTATCCTTTGCACCGTATTTTGAATTTTGCAATTGACTCAAATGGCAATTTATCGGTTGGAGCATTACAATTTATAATTATACTGCACTTTTTTATTGCCCAACTGACAATGTTTCTATTGCTAAGGCATTATAGATTCACCTTTTATGGTGCCTTGATTGGTGCAGTTTCTTATTCTTTCTCAATGATAATGATCTGCCATGTAATTCATCCCATGATGATATACCATTACACATGGTTCCCGCTAATTTATACGATGTTCAAAATCAGTTTTGATAACTCGGACACAAGATATGGTGTTGCCGCGGGGGGTATTCTTGGCTTGGTTATGCTTTCCGGTCATCCACAAACATCGCTCTATCTTGCCTTATTGCTTGGTTTTTATTTCATTTATCGCATAACTATTCATATAAAAAGTAAAACCAAAATCAATTATCTTTCCATCGTGTCACCACTTTTGACTTTCATTTTTGCAGCAGCTATTTTCCAAATTCAATTCTTGATGTCGAATGAATTAGCGGATATGTCATATCGTGCTGAAATGACATACGAAGAGTCAACAGAAAGCTCATTAGCTTTCGAACAAGTATTTCAATTCTTAGTGCCGGATTTATTTGGAAAAGTAACCGGTCTGGGGCAAAACGAAACACCATTTTACCTAAAGTCATCATCACCACAAGATCTCCCATATTACTATTACTGGGAAACTGCGTTCTATTTTGGTATAGGTGCATTCATTTTGGGTCTGTTCGCTCTTGCTTTTCACCTAAAATCTCGTGATGTGGCTTTCATGCTTATTATAAGTCTTTTTGGAATACTTTTCTCTCTTGGCTCATCAGGTGTAATACACCAAATATTTTATAATTTGCCATTTTTTGGACAGTTCCGAAATCCTGCCCGGATGATGTTTTATGTTGTTTTTGCCTTCTCATTCTTATCGGCTGTCGGATTTGACAAGCTATTTTATGATGTGAGTAAAGGCAAAATTAAGTCACTTTTAATTGTTGCTGCTATACCGACATTGATTTTATTACTCGGCTTGAGCGGAATCCTTACATCAATCTTTGATTTGCCCGCAAGCTATACTGCACTTGCATCATCGAATTCATTTTTTGGATTACTAATTGTTGCAGTCATCATATTACTTGCTTTCGTGAGTAATAAAACTCAAAACATTATGAAAGTAGGGGGGGCAGTTGTTGTGGTACTGGTTTTTATTGACTTATTTAATGTTGGCTCGAAATTCAACCAATCAACCGTAAATCCTGCCGATGCTTACAAACTTGATGATGCTACATTGAATATTTTTAGAGCAAATCCGCCTGACAACATATTTCGGGTCAATACTCGCTCATATAATCCACCTCTTATGTCAATGAAAAGAAATCAGGGTTATGTTGATAATATTATGACAACCGAAGGTTATAACCCACTGGCACTTAAAAGAGTTAATCCTGCTGTGACAAACCATGATTTGATTTATGATTTACTGAATGTCAAATATCGATTGATTTTAGACCCGCAATCTCAACGCCCTGTTTTTGTTGAAAATCCGAACATGTTCCCAAGATTTTGGTATGTTTATGACTGGATTGTCGTAAATGAGAATGAAGTGGAAAATTACATGAAAAACAATGATATTGATTACCGAAAAACTGTTGTTTTAGAGGAAAAGCCTAACATCAATAAAATTGACTTATCGGCTCATAAATCAATTAAAATCAAATGTCGTGAATATACATCAAACTATCAAAGATATGAGATTGTAAATCCCGAGACTGATTTTATGTTAGTATTGAGTGAAATTTGGTATCCTTCCTGGCAGGTGTTTATTGATGGAATACCTTCAAAACTATATCGAGCTAATTATAGTCTCAGAGCAGTTGCTATTCCCCAAGGTGCTTCAAAAATCGAATTTCGTTTTGCGTCAAAGGCATTTGCTTTAGGGCAATGGATTACCTTAGTAGCCTTAATTATTTCGATTCCTATGATGATTTACAGATTTGGTGGCAAAAAAAATGGACAATAAAGCTCTTATTATGCTCGAAAGCGGATTTTATTTGTATGGGGAAGCATTCTGCGGTTCAGGTGAATGTTTTGGTGAATTTGTTTTTAATACAGCAATGACAGGTTATGAAGAAATCGTGACAGACCCATCATATAAAGGTCAAATCGTGACTTTTACGTATCCTCTCATTGGTAATTACGGTGTTACTTGCAAAAACTTACAATCCGATTATATTCACACCGAAGCTGTTCTTTTACGCGAGATTTCGCCGATTGAATCAAATCACGCTTCGAAAATGACTTTCGCAAAATTCCTCGAATCTCATAACAAAATGGGTATCCATAAAATTGATACTCGTGCCCTTACGACACGATTAAGAAAATATGGAGCCATCAAAGGAGGAATTTCGACCTTCGAACATAATCCCAAAATACTCTTAGAAAAAATTAAAAATGCTACGGATATTTCCGATTCTAACTTGTATGAACAAGTTATCGGGAACCAAATTGCTACGATTGAGGGCAATTCGGCAAACGAATTAAAATTGCTGATTGTTGATTTTGGTATTAAACGAAGTATAATCGAGAATTTACGACAATATTACAGTCGTCTCCACCTTGTGCCATTCGATGCGAACTTCGAACAAAATATTGCAGAACTTCACTTCGATGCTGTTTTCCTGTCTAATGGTCCGGGCGACCCACGAATCGTTAATGGCATAGATAGATTTTTACATAATTTTGCTTACAACGGTTATCCAATAATCGGTATATGTTTCGGGCATCAACTCATCGGCAAATCATTCGGGTTTGATGTCGAAAAACTTCCATTTGGGCATCACGGAGCTAATCACCCTGTTAAACACCTTCGCTCCAGCAGGGTATATATTACTTCCCAAAATCATAACTATTCAATATCCAAAATTAGCATCGAAAATGCTCAAGATTGGGAACTCAGTTGGCTACATTTATATGATAATACTGTTAGTGGTATCACTCACAAAAATCTACCAATATGTTCGGTTCAATTTCATCCCGAAGCATCACCGGGACCGAATGATGCATCAACTAAAGTTTTTGATGATTTTTTCAGAATTGTAACAGAAGCAAATGCCTAAACGCCGAGATATTAATCGCATTCTTGTAATTGGAGCAGGACCAATTGTAATTGGTCAAGCAGGGGAATTTGACTATTCCGGCAGTCAAGCCGTGAAAGCCCTCAAACAACTCGGATATTATGTCGTTGTATTAAACAGCAATCCCGCAACAATTATGACTGATCCTGAGTTATCTGATAAAGTTTATATCGAGCCGATTAATACCGATATAATAGAGCAAATTATTCAAAAGGAGAAAATTGAAGCCATTCTTCCTACCGTAGGTGGTCAGACTGCACTAAATGTCAGTCTTGAACTCAATAATAAGGGATTAATTGATAAATATGGAATTGAACTACTCGGAGTGAGTGCTGAAAGCATTGCCAAAGCAGAGCATAGGGAACTGTTTCGCCAATCTATTACTAATATCGGACTTGAATCTCCCAAAGGTAGAACGGTAAGAAGTTTAAAAGAAGCAATAGAGTTTCATGATGAAGTAGGGCTTCCGTTGATTATCAGGCCATCACTAACTCTTGGAGGCACGGGAGGTGGTGTAGCTTACGATTTGGATTCGTTTAAGCAAGTTGTCCTAAATGGTTTGAATTTGTCGCCTATTTCGGAAGTATTGGTCGAAGAATCTTTAATCGGCTGGAAAGAATATGAATTCGAAGTCATTCGTGATAACGTTGATAATGTCATAATTGTGGCATCAATTGAAAATTTTGATCCCATGGGTGTTCATACGGGCGATAGCATAACGGTAGCTCCCGCTCAAACTTTAAGTGATGAAGAATATCAACGTTTACGCGATTATTCGATTGCCATAATTCGTGAAATTGGTGTCGCAACTGGCGGTTCGAATATTCAATTTGCTGTTAATTCACTGAATGGAGAAATCAAAGTAATCGAAATGAATCCGCGTGTATCGAGAAGTTCTGCTCTTGTATCGAAAGCTACTGGATTCCCAATCGCCAAAATTGCCGCTATGTTGGCTGTTGGATTGAATTTGGATGAAATTACAAACGACATTACCAAAACTACTCCCGCATCATTTGAGCCTGTATTAGACTATATTGTCGTAAAAATCCCAAGATGGGACTTTGAGAAATTTAAATCTGATAAATCGTTAACAACACAAATGAAATCTGTCGGGGAAGTTATGGCAATTGGTTCGAATTTTCGTGAGGCATTACAAAAAGCATATAGGTCACTCGAAATTGGCATTGCCGGACTCGAATCATACTTATACGATAAACTCAATATTGATGATTTAAAACAAGGATTGCAAAAATTTACCCCCGAAATTCCATTTTTAATTAAGTCTGCTATCAAAAAAGGTTTGACTTGCAAAGAGATTGCCGAATTATCCCAAATTGACATTTGGTTCATCGAAAATATCCGTATTATCTGTGAACTCGAAACCAAGACCATTAAAATCGGACTTGACAATATTACAAGTGATTTTTTAAGGGAATTGAAGCTAAATGGATTTTCCGACTGGCAAATCGGAAAATTACTTGGTGTCAATCAAGGAAAAATTAGAAATTTACGACAAGCATCCGGCGTTTTTCCTACCTACAAGAAAGTTGATACTTGTGCGGCAGAATTTGAAGCCGTTACACCGTATTTTTATTCTACATATCTTGTAGAAAACGAATCCGAACCTTCAGATGCTAAAAAAGTAGTCATACTGGGCGGAGGTCCCTTCAGAATTGGGCAGGGACTTGAGTTTGATTATTGTGCTTCCAAAGCCGCCATGAAACTTAAAGAAATGGATTATGATGTTATTTTGATAAATTGTAATCCCGAAACAGTAAGCACTGATTATGACACTTCCGACAAACTTTATTTTGACCCCGTTCATTTCGAGGACGTGATGAATGTAATTGAACTCGAAAATCCGATAGGCATAGTTTTACAATTAGGCGGGCAAACACCTCTCAAATTATCCGCTCAATTGATGGAATGTGGTGTAAGAATTTTAGGCACTGAGCGAGAAAATATTGACTTAGCGGAGGATAGAGGCAAGCTAATCGAAGTTCTCAATGACCTTGGCATAGTATTTCCTCCCGGAGGAACTGCAAAAAATAGAGAGGAATCCTTTATATTAGCGGAACAAATCGGTTATCCTGTAATCGTAAGACCATCCTATGTACTTGGTGGACGAGGTATGGCTATTGTGTATGATTCACATGATTTATCGGAATATATTGATGAAGCAACTCGTGTTAGCGACAATAATCCCGTACTGATTGACAAATTTCTCGAAAATGCTTTGGAAGCAGATGTTGATGCGGTTGCTGACGGCGAGGATGTTATTATCGCGGGAATTATGGAACATATCGAGGAAGCCGGCATTCATTCGGGTGATAGTTGTTCAGTATTGCCGAGTTATTCATTTTCGCCTCACGTCAAGGACAAAATAAGAGAAATCACTTATCAAATAGCTCGCAGATTGCAAATCAAAGGATTTATCAATATTCAATTTGCAATATTAAATGATAATATCTATCTAATTGAGGTCAATCCGAGAGCTTCCCGCACGGTACCTTTCGTATCAAAATCAACAGGCATTCCGATGAATGAAATCGCTATTCGTGTTATGCTGGGTGAGAAAATTAGTGATATGGAGGTACCAAAGAGCGGTTATTACGGACATTTTGCCGTTAAAACACCTGTTTTCTCCTTCAATAAATTCCCCGGCGTTGACACGGTTTTGGGCCCTGAGATGCGGAGCACCGGCGAAGTCATGGGGATAAGTGAATTCTTTGGAGAAGCATATGTGAAATCTCAGATTGCTGCGGGGAATAATTTACCTGTCAAGGGCAATGTTTTTATTTCGGTTAATGATTATGACAAAAAATCTGTCGTACCGATAGCCAGAAAATTGCAATCACTCGGATTTCAAATTTATGCCACATTAGGGACGTTTAGTGATCTGCATGTCGCCGGCATCAAAGTGAATTTAATAAACAAAATCGGTTCCGGGCATCCTAATGTCGTGGAAATGCTCCACAGTGGCAACATCCAAATGATAATCAATACTCCCTTGGGACGTAAGGCATATCAAGACGATTTGTTGATTCGTTCGGCGGCACTACAAAGCAAAATATTGTGTATTACCAACATATCAGCCGCAAAAGCTATCGCTGACGGCATGGAATGGCTACAAAAGCATAAAATTACTGTTTACAAGCCCTTTCTGAGCATGCGTTCAAATTAAAATAGTTTTCGCTGTAGAGCTTCATTATCAATTTATTCAATAATGTTAATTTTATGCGAAAATTTTACGGGAATAAAATCTTAGAGTTAGTTGACTTGCTCAAAAATCGTATCCTTATCCTTGATGGCGCGATGGGGACCATGATACAGCAACATAAACTTAATGAATTTGATTACAGAGGAGAATTATTCGCCGATTGGCATACTGACCTTAAAGGTAACAACGATTTGTTGGTGCTCACTCAACCCGGCATCATCAGAGATATTCATTGCAAATACCTCGAAGCCGGTTCGGACATTATTGAAACCAACACTTTTAACGGAACTTCGATTTCTCAATCTGATTATGGCACTCAGAAATTCGTCCGTGAAATAAATTATAACGCCGCAAAATTAGCTCGACAAGCAGTTGACAAAATATTAAAAAAGAACCCATCAAAACCAAGATATGTAGCTGGTGCCGTTGGGCCCACAAACCAAACTCTCTCATTATCTCCCGATGTAAATAATCCCGGATTCAGAACTACGAACTTCGACACCATGAGTAATGCTTATTTCGAACAAATTAGTGCCTTGGTAGATGGGGGAGTTGATATAATCCTCATCGAAACAATTTTCGACACTTTAAATGCTAAATCTGCTATTTATGCGGCGGCTCGATATTTCAGGCAGACAGGTAATTACCTACCGATTATGATTTCCGGCACTATAGTTGACCAAAGTGGCAGAACGCTTTCAGGGCAGACTACATCGGCATTTTGGATATCTGTATCTCATACGACGAATTTACTCAGTGTAGGTTTCAACTGTGCATTAGGTTCCGAACAGATGCGACCGTATATAGAAGAGATTTCGACTGAAGCAGATTGTTTCACGAGTTTATATCCTAATGCGGGATTACCGAATGAGTTTGGAGCATACGACGAATCACCCGATTATATGGCTAAAGTATCACGTGAATATGCTCTCGAAGGATTTGTCAATATAATAGGCGGTTGTTGTGGAACAACACCCGACCACATTGCCGCTATAGCAGAAAGCATTAGAGATGTCAATCCGCGTAGAGTTCCCGAATCCAAAACTTTCCTCCAGTTGAGTGGTATTGAGAAATTGATTACATATGAAAATTCAAACTTCATCAATGTCGGCGAGCGTACCAATATTTCAGGATCCGCAAAATTTAAAGAATTTATCCTCAACAATGAATACGAAGCCGCACTCGCTATAGCAAAACAACAAGTGGAAAATGGTGCTCAAATAATTGACATTAACATGGATGAGGGCATGCTTGATTCG
Source organism: uncultured Hyphomicrobiales bacterium (assembly GCA_964637845.1). Classification (GTDB taxonomy): domain Bacteria; phylum Bacteroidota; class Ignavibacteria; order Kapaibacteriales; family UBA2268; genus PGYU01. Next base: position 15,017 of record CAZWXI010000061.1, read on the forward strand.
GTTCAAGCAATGACAAAATTTCTGAATTTAATTGCATCTGAACCCGACATATCAAAAGTCCCCATCATGCTCGATTCATCGAAATGGGAAGTCATCGAAGCCGGACTGAAATGTATCCAAGGCAAGGGCGTAGTCAATTCTATCTCATTAAAAGAGGGCGAAGACATTTTTATTGAACACGCTGAAAGAATTCTTGATTACGGTGCTGCTGTTATTGTAATGGCTTTCGACGAAAGCGGCCAAGCCGACAATGAAGAGCGAAAAATTGCAATTTGTCAAAGAGCATATAAAATATTAACCGATAAGGTTGGATTTCCGCCTCATGAAATAATCTTTGACCCAAATATCCTGACCTTAGCAACCGGAATAGAGGAACACAATAACTACGCCGTGTACTATATTAATGCTATCAAATGGATTAAACAAAACTTACCTTATGCCAAAGTCAGTGGTGGTGTCAGTAATCTGTCATTTTCATTTAGAGGAAATAATAAAGTAAGAGAAGCTATGCACTCTGCATTTCTCTACCATGCAATCAAAGCGGGTATGGATATGGGAATTGTTAATGCCGGTCAAATTGAGGTTTATGATAATATTCCACCCGATTTGTTGGAATTAGTCGAAGACGTGATACTAAATCGCAGAAACGATGCAACCGAAAGATTAATTGCATATGCCGACAGGCACAAGCATGACGTCGAAAAAAAAGAAAAAACTGAAGCATGGAGGGCTAATCCAGTTGAAGATAGATTGCAATATTCACTTGTTAAAGGGATTATTGATTATATAGTTGAGGATACTGAGGAAGCTCGATTAAAATTTGGCGAACCACTCGATGTTATTGAAGGTCCTTTGATGGATGGAATGAACATCGTTGGTGAATTGTTCGGTGAAGGGAAGATGTTTCTCCCTCAAGTTGTGAAAAGTGCCCGAGTAATGAAAAAGTCGGTTGCTTACCTTATACCTTTCATTGAAAAAAGCAAGAAGAAAGATGATAAATCTAATGCAGGGAAAATACTGCTTGCAACTGTAAAAGGTGATGTCCACGACATTGGAAAAAACATAGTATCGGTTGTTTTGGCTTGTAATAATTTTGAAGTCATTGACCTTGGAATAATGGTACCTGCCGAAAAAATTATTGAACACGCACGTACCAATAATGTTGATATTATCGGTTTGAGCGGATTGATTACTCCGTCTCTCGATGAAATGATACATGTTGCCAAAGAACTCGAAAGATTGGATTTCAACATTCCCTTACTTATTGGTGGGGCAACTACATCTCGTGTACATACGGCAGTCAAAATTGCACCGAACTATTCTCAACCTGTCTTACATGTATTAGATGCAGGCAAAAGCGTACCAGTTGCATCATCTCTTTTGAACGAGAAAATTAAAAGTGATTTCATCAAAAAATATAGCGAAGAATACGAACAAATAAGATTTAATCATAATATAGCGAACTCAGAAGGCAAATTATTTCCATATGAAGAAGCGAAAAAAAATCGATTCAAGATAAAATCTGATTTTGTACCATTTTTCCCTAATAACCTTGGCGTATTTGAACTATATAATTATTCTCTGGACGAAATAAGAAGTTATATAAACTGGACACAGTTTTTCATTACATGGGAACTAAAAGGGCGCTATCCGCAAATATTTGATAATCCAGAAAAGGGTGCCGAGGCACGAAAGTTATATGACGATGCAAACCAGTTGCTGAAGCGTATCATTGAAAATAACTTAATCAAAGCTCATGCGGTGTTCGGAATTTTTGCTGCCAATTCCATTAATCATGAAGATATTGAAGTTTACACTACGGTTGGCAGCAAAATACCGTCCCAGACATTTAGAATTTTGCGTCAGCAACAAGCTAAAAAATCCGGAGCAGAAAATCTTTCCTTAGCAGATTACATTTTGGATAAAGAATCTGGTAAGACTGACTTCATAGGCATGTTTGTATGTACTGCGGGCGATGGAGTAGATAAATTAGTCAAGAAATTCGAAGCTGAATATGACGACTATAATTCCATCATGGTCAAAGTCCTTGCCGATAGGTTTGCAGAAGCATTTGCTGAATTATTGCATGAAAAGGTCAGAAGAGAATATTGGGGCTATGCTTCCGGAGAAACACTCAGTCCCGATGACCTACTCCAAGAAAAATACATGGGTATTAGACCTGCGGCTGGATATCCATCGCTTCCGGATCATACCGAGACTAAGAAGATTTTTGAATTATTGGGCGCGACTAAAGTACTTGGAGTAAATTTGACTGAAAGCTTTATGATGGTACCCGGTGCATCTGTTTGCGGTCTTTATTTTGCAAATCCCGACGCCAAGTATTTTGCAGTGGGCAAAATATATAAGGATCAGGTGCAATCATATGCATCTAGAAAGTGTATTAACATCGAAACTGCAGAAAAATGGTTATCCTCCAATTTGGGATATAAATGAAAGGCGGTTTCATACATTGGTTTTTGGGTGTTCCAGCGGTACTTTTCGTTGGTCTATTTACTTATTTGCCATTGTATGAATTTGTAGATAAATCGTTGATGACTCCTGAGGACTTCATGAGAACCGTATTTGAGAAAAATCTTCAGCCCTGGATATTTTATTCAAGAGAAGTCTATATCTTTGCAAATTTATTCTTGGGAATTATTAATGCTATTATGTTCTTTTTTGTGGCTAAATTCTTGATTAATGGCAAATCTATAGATTTACTGATAGCCTTTATGCTATTTTTCGGAATATTTTTTCTTGTCTTGCTTATAGCCGGTAATTGGCTTTCTCCAGGGCAATAACAAAAATATAATGACTGAATATAAAATTGAAAAAAATAAATTTAAACGCTACCTCTATTTGGCTATAGGTATGCTGTGCGTGGCGATGGGTTTCATAGGCATATTTGTTCCTGTATGGCCCACTACGATTTTTTTGATTATAGCGGCGTGGATGTTCATTCGCTCATCGGAAAAATATTATGAATGGTTGATACAAAATCGTATTTTTGGGAAAATGATTCGTAATTATCGTGAATTTAAAGGAATAACCAAAGAAAACCGCAGGAATTCAATCATCATTTTGTGGCTCACGCTTTCCGTTTCTGCTTTACTTATAGGCGAACTTTGGGTAAGACTTATTTTAGTAGTTGTAGGAATTAGTGTAACTTGGCATTTATTGGCTCTGCACACATTGACAGACGAGGAGATTAAAAAATTGGAAAATGAAGAAAATTAATTACAATGATTTAAGCACATTAGAAAAAGAGCTTTATCGCGATGCTGTGCTAGTAAGACGGAATGCATATGCACCTTATTCAAGCTATAAGGTTGGTGCAGCTTTGTACGCAGATGACGGTTATATTTATACAGGTTGCAACGTTGAATCGCCAACTTATACATTAACATCTCATGCCGAATCAGTTGCAATTGATTCAATGGCTAAATCGGGATGCTTGAATTTTTCTACCATATTAATTGTACTGCAAAGTGGTACTCTCGAAGGATTGCCATGCGGTCTTTGTTTGCAGAAAATTTCAGAGTTCTCAAAAGCCGATAATAATAAAATTATCATAGTGAATTTAGATTCTCAAGATAACATTTCAACTATTCGTCTTACTGATATTAACACGCTTCTTCCGTATAGGTTTGGCGTGGCTCATTTAAAGGACAATCACTAAGGATGGCGTTTTACCATTTCTTATCAACAAGCATACGTGGCGAAATGGCACCCATTACAGTTTGAATACAAATACAATCATAACATCCTATCTATTAGAAATGCTCGTCCTTGATATTTGTTGCGGGGTCTTCTTTAACTTCCATATTGACCGTTTCCCGCAAAGTATTGATAGGTTTAGTAGTTTCTCGTGAAATTTCGTTGACTTGCTCGGCGAATTGTCTTTGTGCATTTCGCATCTCGTTAATCCCTTTCTTGATTGTTTTGACAAACTCAGGGAGCTTCTTGGGACCAAAAAGGATTAAAATCGCAAGAATAATAAGTATTAACTCGCCTCCACCTACATCGAACATATAAAGATTACAAAGCGGTTAAACTATTCTTTTAACTTTTTATCTTCTGATTGCTCTGATAAATCGTTTGAGGCTTTTTTAAATTCTTTAATTCCACTACCGAGCCCCTTCATTAATTCGGGAATCTTCTTGGCGCCGAAAAGTAACAAAATAGCTAACAAAATAATAATCCATTCTGTTCCGCCGGGCAAGCCAAACATTATTAGGCTCATGATAAGCTCCTTGATATAGATATAAAAATGTTTATCCCGTCATTGCAACCCAACTGCTCATCGCTGTATCTTTCGGGATGAGGCATCATACCTAAAACGTTACCTTCTTTACTTATAATGCCCGCTATATTGTTGACTGAGCCGTTAGGATTATATTGTTCCGACATATCTCCATCAGAAGAACAATATTTAAAAATAACTTGTCGGTTATCTTCTAAAGTTTTAATAGTATCTTCATCCGCAAAATAATTACCCTCGCCATGAGCGACTGGAACCCTTATAACATTTCCCGTTTGAAAGCTGCTTGTAAAAGCGGTTTCATTACTAATAATATTCAAATATACATCTTTACATATGAAAGTCAATGACTCGTTCCTGAGTAATGCTCCCGGTAGTAACCCCGATTCTGTAAGTATTTGGAAACCGTTGCAAATACCGAGAACATATTTACCTTTTCGAGCAAAACTCTTGACTTCCTTCATTATCGGACTAAATTGAGCGATGGCACCACACCTGAGATAATCTCCATATGAAAAACCCCCCGGCAATACTATGCAATCTATATCATCAGGTATTATAGTGTCTTTGTGCCACAAGTATTTGGTCTCAAAACCTGCATTAACCGATAGGGCATAAAATGCATCGTGATCGCAATTTGAACCGGGAAAAACAACGACACCGAATTTGATCTTCGCACTCATA
>CAZWXI010000062.1:0-19943 GCA_964637845.1 uncultured Hyphomicrobiales bacterium
CGGGGACTTGATAAGTCGCACCGCCAACTCTCCGCGAACGCACTTCTACCATCGAAGCAACGTTTGTCAGAGCCTTCCTGAATACCTCAAGTGGGTCTTCGTTCGTTTTTCCTCTGATAATGTCGAACGCTTCGTAAATCACCTGACGAGCGACGTTCTTTTTGCCGTCAAGCATGATACTATTAATAAATCTCGACACAATCCTGTCGTTGTATCGTGGATCCGGAATAATCGGCTTTTTCTCTGCTCTTCTTTTTCTCATCTGTGTCTATCTCGAATAATTATTTCTTCTTCCCGGTTGTAGCGGGTTGCCCCGGCTTCGGTCTCTTAGTGCCGTATTTAGACCTGCCTTTTTTACGCTTGTCAACACCTTGTGTATCTGCCGTTCCTCTTACAATATGATAACGAACGCCGGGTAAGTCCTTGACCCTGCCTCCGCGAACATATACAATCGAATGTTCCTGCAGGTTATGCCCTTCGCCCGGAATATAAGCCGTCACCTCGAACCCTGATGTCAATCTCACACGAGCCACCTTGCGTAATGCAGAATTAGGCTTCTTCGGAGTAGTTGTATATACTCTCGTGCAGACGCCTCTCCTCTGCGGGCATGATTTCAATGCCGCCGACTTACTCTTGTAAGTTACTTTCTTTCTTCCTTTCCTTACTAACTGGGAAATTGTTGGCACAATAAACTCCGATTTTTACAAAATTTCCATCTCTATCATTATAGAGCTTACAAAAATAGCTGTTTTTTTTTTACTACAAAAATATTTTTCAACATTTTCGAAAAAATCTTTTTTGTATAATTTTTTATTTACCTTCTCTCTCTTTATATTCTTTTATGATTTCTTCCTGAATGCTCTTCGGTACTGTTACGTACTTCAAGAATTCCATGGTAAATTCCCCCTTACCCTGCGTTGCGGAGCGTAAGTCATTCGAATATCCGAACATTTCTTTTAGCGGAACTTCGGCTTCTACCACTACATAACCGGCATCTACTTTTGTATTGGTAATTATGCCGCGCCTCTGATTGATTTGCCCGATTATCACGCCTTGGAATTCTTCCGGAGCTGAGGTTTCGAGCTTCATAAACGGCTCTAATATGACGGGCTGACATTTAGCCAGAGATTCTCTCATTGCCGCTTTCGATGCAATTTTGAACGCCATGTCCGACGAGTCAACCGTATGGTAAGTGCCGTCGCTCAATGTTACCTTCACCCCAACAACGGGCTGACCTATAAGAAAACCTTCCGCAAGTTGCTCATGGAAACCCTTGTCGCAGGCTGGAATATATTCCTTAGGAATAACACCCCCCACGATAGCATTAACAAATTGATAAGTCTCAGGTGAATCCAAAGGTAAGGGCTCAATTGTTCCCGCGATTCTTGCATATTGACCTGAACCACCTGTTTGCTTCTTGTGAATGTAATCGTATTGCGTCGGCATCGAAATGGCTTCTCTGTAAGCTACTTTTGGCTGACCGACGATAACTTCGCAATTATATTCGCGACGAATTCTCTCGATATAAATTTCGAGGTGAAGCTCGCCCATACCTTTAATAATAGTCTCGCCACTTTCTTCGTCACGTGATACCTTAAACGTCGGGTCTTCCTTCTGGAACCTGTTCATTGCCTTTGAAAAGTTTACCAATCCGGATTTATCCTTTGGTTTGACCGATAACTCGATTACGGGATTGGGCACGAACATACTCGTCATCGAGTAATTGACGGTACCATCGGTGAATGTATCGCCTGAGGAGCAATCCACACCAAACATGGCAAATATGTCCCCTGCTTGTACTTCCTCGATATCGTGCATCTCGCTTGCGTGCATTCTCACAAGTCGGGGAATTTTAACCTTTCTTCCGTTAGTGCTATTTACTATTGTATCGCCCTTTTTCATCGTTCCCTGATACAACCTCATGTAGGTCAACTGCCCGTAGCGGCCGTCTTCCAATTTGAAAGCCAACGCTACTGCAGGTTTACTCGGATCGGCAATTAAATCTACTTTTTCTTCATTATCATCTCTGTCAAGAGCGTAATTTGTAATCTCATGCGGTGCGGGCAAATACGAGCATACACCATCAAGCAAAGTCTGAATCCCTTTATTCATTTTTGCCGTACCGACGAATACGGGTGTAATATGCAAAGCAATCGTTTGGCGACGGATTGAAGCCAACAGTTCTTCGACGCTAATCTCCTCTTCCATCAAAAATTTCTCTGCGATATTGTCATCATGGTCGGCTAACTGCTCAATCATCCTCATGCGCCGATGCTGAGCTTCTAGCAACAGATGCTCGGGAATGTCTTTTTCAACAACTTCTTCCCCCTGAGGACCTTGGTAGTAAATTGCCTTCATCTTCAGCAAATCGACAACACCTGCGAATTTGTCTTCGATACCAACCGGCATTGTAACCATCACGGGATGCAAGTGCAATTTATCTCTCAATTGGTCAAAAACTCGGTCAGGGTTCGCTCCCGCACGGTCAACCTTATTGATAAAGGCAATCCTCGGTACACTGTAGCGACGCATCTGACGGTCAACCGTAATTGACTGTGATTGCACTCCCGCCACCGCACATAACACGAGCACAGCACCATCAAGCACACGCAAAGCACGTTCTACCTCGACGGTAAAGTCAATGTGACCGGGCGTGTCAATCAAATTGATGTTATATTCCTTCCATTCTGCAAAAGTCGCCGCAGATTGAATGGTTATCCCTTTTTCTCTTTCGAGATCCATGGAATCCATAGTCGGACCGGCACCGGTCTTGCTCCGAACTTCTACTATCTGATGGATTTTGCCCGTATAAAACAAAATTCTCTCACTAAGAGTCGTCTTGCCTGAGTCAATGTGCGCAGCAATTCCGATATTTCTTAATTTTGACATGTCCATGATACAATACCGCTATATTTGTTTATTTTTGTAAATTTTAAATAGTATAGAATAGCAAAAGTAGTATAATTTTGTTAAACCAAAAAATTATTTTTGTTAAGTTTGTGCTAATACATCATGTTCATACATTGTTAAAACTATTTCAGTTTCACTTCCACTCTATGTATTATATATTCGCTATATTTAAAACCATTAAAATAAGAGATATTTGAAAGGATTAGAAAAAATATTACGCGATACATTCGGATTGGAGAAATTTCGCCCCGGTCAGCAGGAAATCATTCAATCCATCTTAGGTTGCAATGATACTTTAGCCGTTATGCCCACAGGAGGCGGAAAATCGCTTTGCTATCAGCTCCCCGCTCTCGTTATGCCGGGTACTGCAATCGTTATTTCACCACTTATTGCACTAATGAAAGACCAAGTGGACCAACTGCTCTATCGCAGGATTCCCGCCGCTTTCATAAACAGTTCCCTCGAGCAAGACGAATTACTCGGAATCTTCGAAAATGCCGCATCGGACAATTACAAACTACTTTACATAGCACCCGAAAGACTCGCATCACGCTACTTCCTGAACCTGTTGAGCAATATCAAAATCTCTTTCCTCGCTGTTGACGAAGCACACTGCATCTCGGAATGGGGCCATGACTTCCGTCCCGCATACATGAAAATCCCAACTCTTTTCGAGCAAACCGGAAAGCTCCCGACGGTCGCACTAACCGCTACAGCCACACAAGACGTCCGCGACGATATTGTTGCCCAACTCAAGATGAGTTCACCAGAAGTTTTCGTCAAAGGCTTCGACCGCAAAAACCTTCGCTATGAATGTATCCACACTTCCGACAAAGTCAATTATATTGCTCGTCTATACGCAGGTACCGCTAAAGGCTCCATGATTGTTTATGCGGGCTCGCGACAACGTACGGTTGATTTTTGTACCGCACTGCAAAAACTCGGCATCTCGGCAGAATTCTATCACGGCGGGCTGAAGGCAATTCAACGCGACAGCACGCAGTTACGATTTATCAGCGGCAAAACAAGAGTTATAGTCGCCACAAATGCTTTCGGTATGGGAATTGACAAGCACGACGTCAGGCATGTAATTCACGTTGACTTGCCACAAACACTCGAAGCATACTATCAGGAAGCAGGACGCGCCGGCAGAGACGGACTTGACGCAAAATGCACCCTCCTTTATGAACCAAATGACATAAAATTACAGGAATTTTTTATCCGCACCACATATCCGCGTCAAGCAGATATCAAAAAATTTACAGTCAAAGTAAAAGAATATAATCAAAACATTAAAGATAATTATTCCGAATATATTATAATTCCCGACGCAACTGATATGGCTAATTTTGCGGGAATGCCCCTGAATACCGTCGCAAGCATAATTAATTTCCTGACACGATTGGAAATAATCCGCCCAGGCAATTTCGCAAGTGAAGCGCAAATTAAATTTACTTGCGCCGAAGCTCACATTCGCGAATATTACGAGACTACGCTCGAAAACCGCCGTGAAGTCCTCGATGCTATTCTTCGCACGGTTACATCTGATGCTTTCAGGCATTATTCCGACATAAATTTGAATCAATTATCGAGCAAATATTACATTTCTCCCGATAAAATCGCCCACGCAATCGAAGCCCTTCAATTTTCAGGAATTATCGATTTCAGAGCCCTTCGCTCCGATACCGCATACTACTTGCTACCCGATGCTTTCGAGACAGAAAAATTTCACTCCGAATTAAAAAAACTCGCTATTCGAGCAAAATTTGCTAAAGAAAAACTCGAAAAAATGAAACTGTATGCCGAAACCCTACGATGCAAACGACTATTCATCCTCAATTATTTCGACGACGACGAACTCACTCGCAATTGCGGTAACTGCTCATCGTGCGGATAGTTAACTTGCTACATTATTCCCGTTGACAAATTATATAAATTCTTAAATCCTTGCCGCCAAAGATAATTGCAGAGCATCGAACTACGACTGCCGCTCGCACAATAAACAAAATAATGCTTAGACATATCTAACTCATTGATTTTCTTCAAGAAATTCGGATTTGTAATATCCAAATGCACATTAAATTTCAGACTTTTGTAATTAATTTCCCCCTGAGTACGGCAATCTATCACTACCGCCTCGGGTATTTCTTTAGACAATTTCTCGAATTCCTCCAAACTCAAATTCTTAAAGGACATAAAACTCCTAATTAATCTATTATCAAAAAATATATATTCATAACAAAAATAGATTTCGCTATAAAAAAACTACAAAGTAATAAGGAAAGGCTAAATTTGGCAACGCTCCATACAACTGAAAATACTTGCAATGTTAGTCATCGCAATCGAATAATAGATATGCTTGCCGTCACGTGAAGATTTCAGTATGCCACGGTCCTTCATTTTCGTCAGATGATGCGACAGCAAAGACTGCTCGATTTGCGTCCTTTCGACCAATTCGGATACACATAACTTCTGCGATTGCTCTAACAACTTGATTATATCCAGCCGTACAGGATGTGCTATCGTCTTGAGAACATCAGCTATTTTCGATAATTTTTCCGCATCCATTATTCTTCCGTTACAAATTCTAATTGAGCTATAAACGAATGAACATTAGTTCAAGTGTTAAAAAAAAAATTAAAAATATCCCTGTACGAAACAAATAACGAAAACGTCTATATTGCCGAATAAGAATATATGTAAAATCGTGGAGCTAAAAATGAAAACAAACGTCGGAACGACAGACAGAATCATACGCTTTACCCTAGCGGCAGTATTGGCAATCCTCTATTTCACCGGAGTAGTAAGCGGCACTCTCGGCTATATCTTCCTGATTGCCTCCGTAGCAATGCTACTTACAGGCATCTTCAAATTCTGCGCGCTCTACGCCCTCTTAGGCATAAAGACGTGCAAAAGCTAAGCGGGAAAAAGAATTAGGATTAAAAACACCATGAATCAAACCGACTAACACGGATTATTTGGATTTAATCGTCCTATCGCCGTGTCTTTTGAGGACAATGCTTTTTTACCTTTCTCTAAATAGTTCATAGCCGCCAAGCCGCAAATACGCAAAATAAGACATAAAGTGCGTACGTTCTACGCAATAATATAATTATGTCGTTGTAATTGCGTATATTTGGGTGCTGTGGGGTAATGGTACAAAGACCCAAAATGACGCTAAAATCATTAAATTAGCAGAATGAATTATAGGCAAGACATACAAGAATATCTCAATGGAAATGACCACAAAGACCCTCTATTCCTTTTGGGGGACTGTCTTAATATTCTGAGTTCAATTCCAAGTAATTCAATTGACTGTATCATCACAAGTCCACCATATTGGGGACACAGACAATACAGTGGTGGTGGTATTGGACTTGAAAGTTCCTTCAATCAATATGTGGAAGATTTACTTAAAATAACAGATGAACTTTTCAGAGTATTAAAACCAACAGGCTCATTTTGGTTAAACATTGGAGATACATACAGGAACAAAAAATTATTAGGTATTCCTTGGCGAGTTTCAATAAAAATGATGGATAAGCAAAATTGGGTTCTCAGGAATAGTGTGATATGGAATAAGCATAAGGGCGGTCTTGACAGCAGTAAAGATAAGTTGCGGAATATTCACGAGAACATTTTTCATTTTGTAAAAGACGAAAAGAAATACTTCTATGAAACTTCAAAAATCCGCTCTGATGCAAGAAAAACTATTGTAAAAAATGGTGCAGTAATTTCTGCAACAGGTGTTAGCGGAGTAAGATATAAACGGCAAATAGAACTTTCAACAGCCTTAACTGATGAAGAAAAAAAGAACGCATTTGATGCTCTAAATAATGTATTGGAAAGAATTAAAAACAATGAAATTGCTGATTTCAGAATGATAATTCGTGGACAACAAAGAACCACGCATTCCGACTCGGAGAAAGTTTCAGGAAGAGCAAAGGAATTAGCACAAAAAGGATTTTACTTTCTATTCTATCATCCTGACGGTACATTGCCAGGAGATGTTTGGGAGATTATTCCCGAAGACACTCAAAAGCGAAAAGAACATTATGCTGTTTATCCCGAAGACTTGTGTAAAATACCAATTTTGGCAACCTGTCCAAAAGACGGAATAGTTTTAGACCCATTTTCAGGTAGCGGCACAACTTCTTTGGTTGCTTTAAAACACAACCGAAAATCTATCGGAATTGACATTTCCGAAGAATACATTGAATTTTCAAAAGAACGAATTAATGAATACAAATACGAGAATAGCGGAGTTCTTCAACTTTTCAACGAAGAATGATAGCATTAATTGGAATGATGTGCTTTCTGCCCAACACTGTGGTTATCTAAATAAAAAGTGCATAAAAGTTCGCAAAAGCGAACCAAGCATTTCTATTGGTACGTGTACTGTACAATATGGGAAGGATAATCAAGAAGTAATAATTTGCCCACACCGATTGATTGAGAAACGTAGAATTTTCCTTGATTGCATCCACCTACTTACACTTCACGAACCCGGAAATGAATTACACGTCATTCCTGAAATCACAATTCCGGGGGGTAGTGTGGACTACTTTTTAGCATCGGTTAGAGACAAGAAGGTAATTGATTTGGTTGGTATAGAACTACAAACATTAGATACCACAGGTACAGTTTGGCCTGAAAGACAAAGATTTTTAACTGACTTGAATATTTTAGAAGAACCAGAAGAAGGTTATGGGGACAAACCTTACGGTATGAATTGGAAAATGACTGCCAAAACAATCCTTGTTCAACTTCATCATAAAATTGAAACATTTGAGTATTTAAGCAAACATCTAGTCTTGGTACTTCAAGACCGCTTGTTGAATTATATGAAAAAGGTGTTTTCTTTTTCACATATCAATACTATACCAAAAGTTGGTGACCCGATGCATTTTCATTCATACAAATTAGATTTGGGTGATGACAATAACTATCATATAAAACTCAATGAACGACTTAGTACAGACAGTGCAGGTTTAGCATCAACAATGGGATTAAAAGCAGAAGCGAAAATTTTAGATAACACTTTATTGACAATATGAAAACCGCATGCCCGCTAACAGCGCTTTGCGTCAGGCGGGGTGACGTGCAAACTTGGAACTCTGTGCTTCTATTCAACATCAGTGCTTCGTATGACAGCTTTCTCCACCGAATTGAAAATCAGCGAAGCCAAATCCCCCAGCTTTTAGCCTCCGCCGTTACCATTTGTATTTATTTTTCAATAATCTCAAAGCTTTGCGATTTCGATAATCTGATGCTGTTATAGTCATTGATGTCGCTAAAATCAAATTGCCAGAGAGAATAAAAATTGCCTCGTTTTTCAAAGAAAAGTGTTTTGACTTTTTTCTTAGTGTGATGTTGCCACTGTCGGAATGGATAGAAAAGTTGTCGGATGATTACATTGTTTGTCTGACTGTTTTTTGCTTCAATGAGTGCCACCTGATTTTTCCCTTCGTAGCCAGCGTCCACTTCTGTCTGAACGCTTTCAGCAGTCAATTTTTGATTACCTACTCTGAAAGAAAATTGCGGAGTATATTTTCTTCCGCGAATGGTCAGCACGAGCGTTTCATCTTCCAAAAATGTCCGCACCAAACTTGCAGCATAGGCGAAATCCAAATGTTGCATCTCGGAATTTCCTACTTGCGATGTGTCAAGGATGAAATCAAGCTTTGAAGTGTAAATTTTTGCAGTACTGTCTATGAGCGGAATGTCAATATAGCCCTCACCTTTCACAATGGCATATTCACCGTTGCGTGTCGGAAGCAAAAATAATTTATTGTCAATAAAAACTTGCGGTCTGTCCTCTCTTGTGTCTTGCTTGCAGAGAATACGAACTTCTTTTTCGTTTGTCTTTTTGAAATGAGCAGTCGCTCGTTTGATTTGCTCTGCTGTAATGATGAACGGCTCTTTGCTAAAATTATGTTTGTGAATTTTATACTTGTCAAAGATTTTCAATTAATTCTTCCAAATCACTTTTAGCATATTTTTCAATCACATTTCCGTTGAGAACTACAAGAAGATATTTGCCATCCCAAATCAATTCGTCAAAAGGTTCAGTGGTGGTTTTGAAAAACAAATAAATTTTATCGTATTGTTCTTGCAGATTCATATTTTATAAATTTCCAATGGATGCTAATTCAAATGATTTGGTATGTAGGTTGGAAACAAAATCGTAATCAATAAATGTAACCCTCTTTTTAATTTCTTTAAATGCACCGTATTCTATTTTACTATCAAATTCTCTTTTTCTTTCTATTGCACTTACGATATAAAAATTAGAATAAAAATCCTGAAGATCATTGAATTTTAGAAGAGAATTTTGAATGTCACCTAAATATTCTACTTCAAAAAATGAATAAGGCATTTTTCTTTCATTAAACCAAATCACATCAATAGTTTTAGCTCTGCCAACAATTTCGGGATAGGAAAACTCAAGTATTGAATCCATTTTTGAAATAGAACCAAGGGGTTTTTCAAGAAACATTTTGTTCTTATCTTGTGGAGGAATGTATGTTTTATATCCTTTCAAATTCCCTATCTCAAGAAGTAATCCTTGATAATACGAATGATTAAAAATTTCTTGGCTATCTTTTTTTGAAGTATCTTGAATTTGAAACTTTCTTAAAACATCCTTTTCAAATTCCTTTAATGCCCATAGTCCTGGTTTTATTTTGAAAAAAAATCTTTCATCTTGCACTATTCTTCTGATTGATGCAAATGGTGTTTTACTTTTCCAATCAGAAACATCAACTTTTTGATTTAAAAAACCAAGAGTGGCATAGCCGCCATTCTTTCTCATTACTTCAATTACTTGTTCGTGTTGTTTCATATTATGCAAGCAATTGCGTTAGGGATAGTAGCGGAAAGCCCGCAGCGAAGCGAGGACTTGGAGCAAATAGCCCGACCCGAAGCGCAGCGAAGGGGAACGCCCAAATAAGTTTTACAGGCAACCCCTGTTGTTCCACCACCATTGAAAGGGTCAAGCACGATGTCATTTTCTTTTGTTGAAGCGAGGACAATTCTTTTCAGAAGAGCAAGCGGTTTTTGTGTCGGGTGCTTTCCGAATTCTTTTTCTTCCTGTGTTGGTGTGGGGATTGACCAGACGGAACGCATTTGTTTGTCCGCCATTTTCATTTTGTCTTCTGGAAAATTTCCATTCTTCATTAATTCGTAATTGAAAGTATGTCGGGCTTTTTTGTCTTTGCGTGCCCAAAGAAGTGTCTCGTGGCTGTGAGCGAAAGTGGTGCAAGCCAGATTCGGAGCGGCATTTGGTTTGAACCAAGCAATGTCATTAAGCAAATGAAAATTAAATTTTTGAAGCAAAAAACCAACTTGATAGATATTATGCATAGTTCCGCTTATCCATATTGTTCCTTCCGGTTTTAAAATTCTTCGACATTCAGCTAACCAAGTTTCATGAAATAATAAATCCTCTTCAAACCCATTACTCTTATCCCATTCTCCCTTATTTACACTAACCATTTTACCTGCATGGCAGCTTATTCCGTTATTACTTAAAAGGTAAGGAGGATCGGCAAAAATCATATCAATATAGTTGTCCGGCAACCTTGACATTACTTCAATGCAGTCATCATTATACAAACAAAAGTCTGAAGTTTTAAAGTATGGGAAAATGCTTTTTTGAACAGCATCTCTCCTAAGAGATTCAATCAATTGTTCATAAGCAATGTTTTCTGTCATAAAGCAACTTTTTATTTAATACAAAGTTAATACAAATTCATTAACGTTAAGACAAGTCTTTTTAATATAAAAATTACCCCCCAATACACACAAATACGATAAAATAATCAACATTATTGCAGAAAAATACTAACTTTAATACAATTACGCACATTTACATCAAGCCCCGCGCCCTCCTCGCGAGCATGCTTAATTTCCTCAATACGAACAGACATCTTTCTTTGGCGTATCGTTGCAGTAAATTCCAAATGACAAATGCGGACCTTACTCCGTTGTATTTGTTATTTCCGTGGGGCTTGTCTCCATAATTTTGAGCTATCATATAATTCCTTTCTTGCTTTTCCATGGAAATATTTAAAATTATCCGAAAGCCACTGATGAAAATCTCTTTCGCAATAATCAATAAATGCCTCAAAATCTTTTTCGGAAAATTTTTCTTTTCCATCCTCGCATCGCTCTTTATAGAACTCACGAATTTCTTTTAGCGAAATAATTGTTTGATTTGCTTTCATAATTTCGAAGTTTTAAATTTCTTTTATTTCAATGTCATTGATTTTTTTGTTCACTGAATACTTAAATAATCTTACAGTTTTTTGTTCAAGAGATTTTCGCTTGCTTACATAACCAATCACTTCATTGGCAAAATCAAAAGCGACAATTACACTTTGAACCATTTCGCTGTCTCCCTCCGCCATTTTTCTAATTAACCAGTTTTCGTATCTGATAAGTTGAGCAAGGTCATCTTCATTTGCCAAATCCCTCTTCAATTCCATTACAGAATACTTATGTAAAATATCAAGCCCATCAACTTTTGTAATGTGCGTCAAAAAAATATCCATTTCTTTATTGAATGAAGTTGGCACATTGCATAAACAGTCTGAATACTCTCCAAAGATATCTTTCAATGCGCCATTTGAAAACATTCTCATAAACCAAGCAGTCAAATATCCTTCATACTTCAAAAATCCTTTATGGTCTGTTTCTAATTTTAATGGTAATGGATTATTTCTGTATGGATGTGCATTTGGAATTGCTTTTACTGGTTTGAAGACGGGATTATTTCTCAATAGCAACCGAACAAATTCTTTGCTTTCTTCTGTTGTAATCGTGTGATGATTTTTTGACCTGCCAAATTTTCCAAGTTCAAAAGTCCAAATCTTTCCTTTATCCATCAAGTCATAAATATCACTCATATCAACTGGCTTTGGAAAATCTCTGATGTAAGGTTCAATACAAGTTCTGTATGGATAAACTTGACTTTCTGAAATCCAAATTGGTGTGTTGTCATAAAATGGTTTATTGGAAACTTTCCACAAACCGTAAATGCCTTGAATTCCCGTTACATAAAAGAAAACGAAATCACCTTTTTGCAAAGTTTCAAATCTTGCCAACAATTCTGCATTGGTTCTTTCGTGAGTATGTTCAGCATCTCCGCAAATCCCTTTTTGTTTGCACAATTCAAAATTTTCTGATGATGTGACAAAAATATGCCCCGCCATACTACGCTGCTATTTTAAATTGAATGGTTTTGTCCGCAAACGACCAAGAGTAATCAATAGGAATAGTTGAAAGAGTTGTCCGCTCTAAAACCTCTGTGTCGCTCATATTAATTTTCTTCTCCCAAAGTTAAAATTTTATCTAAAAAGTTTCACGTCCGTTCTATTTTAAAATTCCCCCCAACGGTTTGCAAATTGCCGAGGGTGGCGTTTTACTTGCACTTACTTGTCCCCCCGCACAAATGTAAATAGAAAGCACGACCTCTCAATTTACCACTGTCCCGCCACTTGCGGCAATTTGTTGTTGGGCGCATACCCTTCTTTTTTGTCTGCCGAGTAGTTAGAATATTTCATCAAAAATTTTGTCCAAGTCGCGGTCAATATTTCCGTTGTAGTCCGCGTGTGGAATGTTTAAGTTGTCCAGCACTTTTTTGAAACGCTTGTAACCATTGTCGCTGCGTAACTCAACCCAATTTACTTTCAAACTATCCCGTTGTTTTTTATTTGTTTCTGAAAGTTTGTCCGCTACGAAAATTTTACTTGCCCTTGCAATTACAGCATCTGCACTTTCAGGATTTCCTCTCCCCATTAATTTTACTTCGCACTGATATTCTTTTCCGTTGTCCAGCAAGTAAAAATCAATTTCTCTTTCAAAGTCAGGCTTTGTGGATTTTCCTTTTATTTTCGCTGTGTAATTTTTCTCTGGAACTTTATAGAGGTGGCAAAGCGTAAGCATTAACGGCATTTCAACTCGTTTACCCGCTGAACTCCAAAGTCCACCGCGAAGTTCTGCCCGCTTGACTGCAAGCGTATTTATGACGATTAAACTTTCGCTTACATTCAAATCAACCGCAATGCCTTTGAACTTTATTGTGAGCGTTAATTCTAACTCGTGCTCGTGTTCAACAAGTTCTTGTATGCTTTTGTAAAGTGTATCGTAATGTTCATTGGAAGCATCAATTACAATTTCTTTCGTTGAGGAATTGAACATATTGTGAATTGTCTTTTTGTTCAATCCCGAATTGATTGCGATTTCGCTTGCCGATAATTTTTCGGGATTTAAAAATGCTTCCTTATACCAGTCGGTGGTGATATTTTTGCTTTGAAGTTTTGCATCAACAATTTTCTTGAAAAATTCTATTGCGAATTGCAGGAACTCTGCATTGATGAGTGTAACAACCTCTATTCTATAATCACCTCCTTTGAGTAATTTACGGATTATGTTTTTCGCTACTTGTTCGGTTAATGTCATTTTATTGATTGATGAAACTCGGTTAAGGATAAAAATTTAGTTGGATGTTTGTAAAACATTCCGTTTGATTTTTTTGATTGCATATAGCCAAAATATTTCTCATCCTTTTCTGTCAAGAAAAAGTATCTATCTAAACTTTTCGCAGTTTTTCCGACTGTCCCGCTTCCACCGAACGGGTCAAATACTAAATCTCCAACGAAAGAATAATATTGAATTACTCTTTTGCAGAGTTCAACTGGAAAAACTGCCGAATGAACTTTATCAAAGCAAGGGTCAATTTGCCAAACATTTGTTGTTTCAAAATCGTCTCCAACTTTGCTTTCCTTTACTGTCTTCCAATCGTATTGCCGAATGTTCCAGTCCAAAAGTTTTTCAGTTGATTTGCGATATACCATTAAATATTCTGTAATCGTGTTGGGTTTGTAGCCGAGTGGTTTTCTGTGTTGCTGAAAACCTCCAACACGATTTTTTACCGATGCTTCGGGCTTCATCCAAATAATGTCATCTATAAATTCCCATCCCATTTCTACTAAATAAGGATGAATGTCAAAAGGAATTGGATAGCGTTTGCTTGAATGTTGTCTGCTTACACGCGGAATAATTATCGGTGAAGTATTAAGAATTAAAAATCGTCCCTCTTTTGTTATGCGATGAACTTGTTTGAAAACTTCAGCAAGAAATTCTAAATAGTGTTTGTAACTCGGATAAATTGAATAGTCCCGTGCATTGTAATATGGTGGTGAAGTGAAAGTAAGATGAATGCTTTCATCTTGTAAAAGTTTCATCGTTTCAATGGTGTCTCCATTGACAATTACATTTTTTAAGTAATCATAACTTTCGGTGTGGGGCAGATTTGAGAGAGTTTTTTGCGTAGCAAAAAACTCTTTATAAATCACTGTTCGCACCATTTCATTTTGATGGTTGATTAGTTTTTGTAAATTTTCATCAACTTCTTTATCTCCTTTGAAAACCAATAATCCTCTGATTGCTTGGCAAACTATTTTTGGGTCGGTGTCATTGAGAATTTCAAATAGAATTTTTTTTGCTTTCGGATTTCTCATTCGTCCGATTGAAGAAACTGCTTCGCGTCTAACATTGGTATCGCTGTCCGATACTGCAACTTTTTTGAGCGTTTTTAAAAATTCATCATCTGTCAGTTTACCCAAATTTTTTACTGTCCAAAAACGCACTTGCGTGCTTTTGCTGTCAAGAAGTTCGGGCAGCCAACTTCCGTCAAAGTTGTCGGGAAGCTGTCCCAGATTTTCCAAGATGCTGAGTATATAAGCGTTGCTTTTCTTATGCTCACGCACAAGTTGTCCGATAGCACCATTGCCATCATTTTTGAGTTCTCGTATTTTTTCTTTTGTCAGCATTTATATTTCTTCTTCAAATTTGTCCCAAAGTTACAATTTTTAAAGTTGTGTTGTTTCCCAGTCGGTCTTATTTTTCCCTTTTTTACTTGCAGTCACTGTCAAGTTACCGCGTTACTGTCCACGAAGCGATAGGGTTGCGCCCAACGGTCGAGGCTAAAAGCTGGCGGGCATTTCGGAGCACTTCACTGTCAAAATGCGATGAAGTTTATTAGAAGTAATACCCTCCAAATTACCACTATCTGCCCGCTTGATTTTAGCCTTTGTTAGCAACCGATTTTCTTTATAATTTGTTCTTGTTAAACACTTTAATTAGATAATAGTCATTATCAAAGTCATCTACTGTCAATGTTGATTTCATATTACAAGTTCCTTCAGTGTATGATACAGGCGGATTGCCATAAGTATTATTTGTACGATTGAAGCAATTTGTTTTTTTAACAACAACAAAAACAGGGTCTTTGTCCATTATTGATTGAGAAACTGATAAGCCGCAATTAAATGAGATTGTTTTCGTATGAGAAAAATCATTCCCATAGTCAGCATAATTACCCAAGTATGAACCATAATCTTTCCATCTTACAAATTCATATCCCATTGTTCCTAAAAGTTTTAGACTGCCATTTGAAATTTGATAGACTGATATTGGCGGAAGCGATGGGTCTTTTGATTCGGCTGAAATGGAAACTTTTGCAACAATATAAATTTCACCACGTTCTGCTTTTCTTAATCTATATTCACTTCCATAGTCATCAAAATTCCATTGACTTGCCGTATTAACACTATTAAATTTTATTGTTATATCACCAATTTTTAAGGATGTATTTTCTTTAATTGCTTTAAATCCAAGAGCCTTTTTACGTTCTTCTGCTTCTTTCTTCTCGATTTCAACTTTTTCGATGTCAGCAATTAAAGTTGTGGCTTTTTTGGCTTCGTCAGTTCCTGGGAATTTTTCAATTAATTCCTTATACTCTTTTTTTGCATTAGCAAAATCATTCTCGGCTTGAAACTTCTGTCCATTTGCCAATCTCATTTGAGGAGTATTACTTAATTCTTCAACAGTTTTTTTACAGTCAGTCAATTCTGCTTGAAGTTTGTCATAATCTTCCTGTTTTGGTCCTTTGTTGTTGTTACAGCCTGTCAGAATTACTATAATCAACATTGTCAAATAAAAATTTCTCATATGTCTGTTCTTTTTAAATTGGTTGCTAACGGTTCTCAGCTATACGCAGGCAGGGATTTTTACCACTGAACTTCCTACGAAGAACTGAACTTTAAATTTACCACTTTCCTGTCCTACGAAGCACGAAACCCATGCTTGCGTATAGGTGATGTTGGGTGCTGGTGTTCCTGTCTTCCGTGTCTGTAAACCATTGTCCCAGTTGAGTTTTACTGTGTTTTTGTTTGTCGTGTTGGTTTGTGCGGTTGCGTATTTATTATTTTCAGAAGAGGAGGAGATTTTTTTAATTCAATTTTTTCTTGCGTTGGCTTTGCAAGCTCTTTGACAAAGCTTTGGTCTGCGGTTTGGCTTGTGCGGCTTTGGCAATGTGCTTGCAAATAGGGTGGGCTTAGTGTTGATGTCCTTGTGGTTGATTTGTTTTAGTCGTTTTTGTGCTTTTAGCTCCAATTTTCTTTTTTACTTCACCACATCTCAGCATTTTGTCACCGAAATAGGGGTTATTTATTTCTTCCGTTTTGCTCAGCCAAAATGCACCTTTGTCGCCTAACGCCATTGGGCAGTAGGACACATACACCGTCTCAATCTTCAAATTAAATGTTTCAACGGTTTCAATAATTTGACTTGAAAGGGCAGAGAATATTTCTCGTTGTTTCTCAATGTCTTTTGCTGTGAGTAGTAGTCCGATTTCCTTTTTAATTTTTGAAAATTGCTCCATCCAAAACTTGTGTGCTTCTTCATCCAGCAGCTTCATATCAATTTTGTTGAAAATGGTTTCAAGTTTTTTGGCATTTGATTGTGTCAGCTGAAAATCACTTTGAACCAAACTTCTATTGAGTTCAAAATATTGGTTTACAAAATCAGTCAATTGTTGTGAAAACTTGTCCGGGACTGCAATTGTATTATCTACAGGTCTGTTCATCATACTGTAATTGCCAGTCAATTGTGCTGCTCCGTCAATGGCAAACACTCCATTCGTAACAATTTCTTCTCCTTCTGATAAACCGCTCTCGATTATATAGAATTCTCCTATTGAATTACCAAGTGAAATTTCTCTCATTTCAAAGGCGGGGAATTCAGAATTTGGAACTTTTATATAAACAATAGAGCGTTTGCCAGTCCATAGTAATGCTGTCTTTGGAATTACCAATGATTTTCCTGAAACAGATAAGTTTGCTTTGATTTTTCCTTTCAAAAACATTTCAGGTTTTAGAATTTGTTGTGGGTTGTTTAACTCTGCCCTTACAGCAGCAGTTCTCGTTTGTGGATTGATTAACGGATCTATGAACGATATGTTGGTTATAAATTCTTTTCCAGGAAGTGATGCAATGGTCAAAGTAATTTTTTGACCCACTTTCATAAATGCCAAATCACTTTCGTAGGCATCCAATAACACCCAAACGTTGCTTAGGTCGGCAATTTCAAACAAAACACTTCCTTTATTTACGAAGTCGCCTTTTGAAATATCTCTTCTAATAACAATTCCCGATTGGTCGGCATATACATCAAATTCTGTTTGCACAATACCACTATTTTCAATTTGATTAATTTGTGATTCAGTAATCTTCCATAAGCGCAATTTTTCCTTTGAGGCATTGTATAGTGATGGATTAACTTCTTTGAATTTTACAGCTTCGATTAACTCTTTTTGTGCTGTAACCAATTCAGGGGAATAAATAGTGGCTAGTTTTTGACCTTTGCTTACTGACTGCCCAGTGAAATCAATGAAAAGTTTTTCAATTCTACCTGAATAGTTAGCAGTAATTACTGCTAATTTTTGCTCATTTATAGCGATTTTACCTGTTAGGTAAACTTCGTGTTCGGCTGAAACGGTTTTAACTTTTTGAGTTTGCACATTTGCCAAGGCAACAGCTTCGGCACTCATTGTAAATACAAAGGGATTGCTTTCACCACTTGAATTTTGTGCCAACGGGATTAAATCCATTCCGCAAAGCGGACATTTACCCGGTTCGTTTTGCCTGATTTGTGGGTGCATTGAACAAGTGTAGGTGGTCTCTTCACCTTGTTCGTGAGTATGTGTGTTTTCTGAATTATGATTGCCTTTAAATAAAAGCCACCCCAAGAGCAAACCCAGCAATAGCACTATGCTGAATTGCAAAATCTTATTATTGAATATTCGTTTCATTTCTGTTCGTTTTAGAATTATCGTCCCATCAACCTTTCCATCATTGCAACTGCAATGTTTCCGTCAATGAGTGCGTCTAAGTATTTTAATCGGTAATCTAAAAGTTGTTGTTGCATTCTCAATACTTCTTCAAAGTTGCTGCCTTCGGTGGTGTATTGCACAATTAAAATGTTAAGTGCCTGATTTGCCAAAGACGTTTGGTCTTGATATAATTTCACCCTGCGGTCGGCATCTTTAAAATCCTTCAAAGCATCTTCATAATTCACCATCAATTGGTTGCTTACTTCCTGTTTTAGTTCGATAACTGATTGACGCATAAAATCCGACTCACGAACCGATGCAGTGTATTTTTTTCGCCACAAAGGAATAGTAACAGTTGCCATTGGCATCAACATATTTCGTCCGTTCATCATACTTTCGCTATTGGCTCTTGGCTGAAAAATGTCGTATTGTAAGCCCACGCCAATCATTGGTAAGCCCATTTTCTGATTCATTTTACCTTGGGCAATGAATGCTTGTTCATCTTGCTCCAACATATTCAGCATTGGGTTATTAGCTTTGATACTGTCAGGAATTTCATTGAGTGAAATCGGAATAGTTACAGCCATTATTGACTCTGAAAACAATACGGTCTCATTTTTATCTCGATTCAGTAACAAATTGAAACGAACTAAAAGAGGTATTTTACTATCTTCCAACAACGCAAGATTATTTTGAAGCTCGTTAATCTCCATTTGAACACGCAACACATCTATCATACTGCCACTACTGCTCATATTGTCCATTTCTCCCATTTGGGGCATATTTCGGGATGGCGAATTTCCTGTAGTTGATTGACCTTGCATATTCATACCACCCATTCCGCTGTTAGAATTGTTGGTGTTTTGGTTGCCTGAACTTCTCACATTTCCAGAACCACCTGAATTATTTCCGCTTTGCCCACCACTTTTGAATCTTGTCAGTGCGATTTGCTCCATCGTTTTCAACAGTTCAATGTTTTCTTTAGTGATGGCAATTTCCTTTTCTAATAATTGCAAGGCATACCAATTCGCCCGAACTTCATAAAACAGCATTGATTTGGTTTCATTAAATTCCTCAAACTTTGCCTTTGCCATAAATGTCATTTCGTTTTTGGCTGCTCCTAATGTTCCAAACCAAGGGAACATCTGCATTAAGGAAATCGTCCCAACTTGGTTTCCCATATATCTTTCCATTGGCATAATGAAGAAACTAAAACCTAATTGTGGGTCAGGTAATGAGCCAACCTGAGGCACTCGCTCCAAGGCTGCCTGATATTGAAAGTATTTTGATTTTAAATTCGGGTTATTTTCTGCTGCAATGATTAAATATTCATTCAAAGTTTGACCATAGGCATTACTTGAATAAACCAGAATTAGTAATATGTAGATTATCCAGTTTTTCATTTTGTAGCTCTTTTAATTTGATATTCTTCTCGTGCAGCAAATAACACCGGCACAACAAATAAAGTAATCAAAGCCACTGCCATACCGCCAAAAGCGGGTATTGCCATTGGTATCATAATATCTGCTCCACGACCTGTGGAAGTTAAAATGGGCAACAATGCCAATAAAGTTGTTGCAGTCGTCATTAAACACGGCCTTACCCTTTTTATACCTGCTTCTAAAACAGCTTTCCTAACTTCCTTAATATTTTCAGGTTTATGTTTTTTGAAACTTTGCATCAAATAAGTCGAAATAACCACGCCATCATCCGTTGCAATTCCAAATAGGGCTATAAATCCCACCCAAACAGCTACGTTCAGGTTATAGGTTTTCATTTGGAAGAGTTCTCGCATATTAGTTCCAAAAAGTGAAAAGTCCATAAATGAATCAATGCCATATAACCAAAGCATCAC
>CAZWXI010000063.1:0-19496 GCA_964637845.1 uncultured Hyphomicrobiales bacterium
AACGTAATCCACGATTAATCCTCCTTCGCTCATATCAGTAGGTCTGCCCCAAGCCATTACTTCCATCATTTGCGGGAAAATGTCGTTGATTCGTTTTACTACTTGCGAATTAGTGGGATTGCTGATGTCAATTGCAACCAAATCCAAATAGCTGTCTGCATAAAGTATGTTATTTCTGACCGCCAAGTCACCATTACCCGGTATTTCGATGAATGATATGTTCTTAGGAGTACTTGGGTCAAAATTATCAAAGATATGTATGCCCGTCTTTTGTTCGTTGATTAGTATGTAATTTCCATAAAAATAGATTTTGCCCGGATTTTTGAGGTCCCGGCTTGAAGTTGTTTTTACACCGCTCCGGATTTCATCCAAATTTTTATAAACCGGTGTCCATATTTGGGTATCATATTCAACCACATCAGTTGAACAGCAACCTGCAATAATCATCACTGCAAGTAATATTATCAAAACCGATAAGAGAGCTTTCATTTCCTACTCCTTATGACTTTAGTAAAATATTGTCAATATTTATAATCGAACCTAGCAAATTACAAGTCCAAATATATGAAAAAATATACGAATAAAGCAAGTATAATTTTATTTCAGTATAATAAATTTTTCTGTTCTTACAGCAGTTCCGCTAATCATACGAATGAAGTATGAACCCGTTGTATATTCGGATGCATTTAAGTTAATTGTATGATATCCGGGTTTAAAAGACCTCGCGGCAACTGTTTTAACTAATTGTCCAAATGAATTGTAAATTTGAATTGAGGTTAAATCTTCCGTTACGGTACTAAACACAAGCTCAACCGATTCCCTGATGGGATTTTCACCTTTTAGGACCATGCCGACATTGCCCGATAAATCTAATAAGCGATTGTCTAAGTCACAATTGCCTACAATTTGCAACTGCCCCTCAAAATCCTCAACTTCAATCGCAATAACTGAAACGAAATTCATGCTGTCTATCCTGATGGGAGCAATCAGTTTCTTACCTAATAAAGCTTTAGCATTAATTGTCAACCAATTTCCGCCCGTTAAATTGCTGTCATTTCCGATTATTGCATCAATTTTGATTAAACCGGGTTGAATTTCAATCATAGTAGCTTGCGTAATATTTGAGCGATACGGCAAATTAACGATTAATCCCTCGGGAAACAGCATTGACGGCTCATAGCTTAAATATAATTCAAAAAAGGTGGCACCTGAGCCATTTAGTGAATATCCTTCTGCAACTGCCACATGTATAGGTATGGTAAATGTCTCACCAAGATTTGCTACGATATTTGCAGGACGTAACTCGGAGCGAAGTGGAATTAAACGATTGTCAATCGATTCACCTGTAACTGCAAATGTGTAGTCAAGTTTGCATGGATGAGTCAATTTTGCTGTTACATAATCTGAATAATTACCGACAACATTCCGTTTAAATTCATATTCGAATGTAATATTTCCAAGCGGTGGCACTACAATCGGGAAATCTACAATTGTATGAGAAACCAATTCGAAAGGTGCAGGAACTGAAATTAAATCAATTACCATGTCTTCATCTTCATTTGGATTAGTCCAATTTTGCGAAAATCGCCCAGCTACGCCCAAAGTATTTGTACCGAAATTAATTTGTAATCCGTTGATTAAGGGTTCAAGCGGATTAATTCTCTCGGCTGTAAGAATGATTTTATGCGTGGATTTGCAGGGTTCTATTATAAATACAACTGAGTCAATATATTTGCCGGGTTGAGTTCTAATGAAAGTTACCGAAAATTCATTCAGCGACTCTTTGAGTGTAATACCATTTGCAATAGTCGTAGTAAAATTAGCGCCCGAGTAAATTATATTACCTATGCGAGAAACATCATGCGAGGTATTAATTTCTATGCTTTCTGGAACAGTCCCGGGATTTTCGCAATTTTTGATGATACCGAAATTGACACTATCGGGGACATCTACCGTAAAATCTATTTGCGGTGGTATAATTGCAATTTGCGGGGATAGCATCGTGCAAGGTAAATACGGTATGTTAACATAGTATGGGTCTTTGTCGGTAAATCTTATTCTTAACGGAATCTGTACTTCATCATTATGATTAAGCGTATATGGCAATCCTATCATTGAGAATTTTGGCTCTGATGCTTGTCTTGTAATATTGAAAGCATATCCACTGGTATTTTTTACGATAATAAATGTGTCTATCTCAGCAACACAAGTTGGTAAAGCTGAAAAATCAAAATGCAAGGGAGAAAAAGTCAATTTCGGGTCAATCAGTTCAACAGATAATGGGATTTTGATTGTATCAATCTTGTCGGTTTGTACTAATATATGATATGTCACATAAGCAGTATCATAATATACTCCCGGTGAATTGGGCAATACTCTGACTGTCAGCGACATTTGCGAATTTTCATTAATTATGGTTCTCTCATTCGGGTTATTAAACCTCGGTGATGATACATCGAAATAATTCGTTCTCATTGTTGGTTTAAATACCATAAACTTGTCGTTACCGCTTGATATGAGATTAATAGTTGAATCCTTCATTTGGTCACAATTAATAGGGACAACGCCAAAATTAATGAACGATGGTGCGGCATCAAGAACCGAAACCCCCGTGTTTGGTCTAACTCCCGTTAGAGTAGCTAACCTTGTTATATTACAGGGTGCTCTGAAAGTAATCTGCCCTTCTCTGGTTCCAAATCCGACGGGAGAAAATCTTATTCTAAATGTCAAAGAACCGCTTGCGGGGATAGTATATGTATTTGTTCCCGCTTCAGGCATCGGAGAGATAATTGAAAAGCCGTCGCCCGAAATTATTACATCCCCAGCATTGAAAATAATTGCCTGAGTAGTGTTATTTGTAAGGGTAATTTCCTTTTCGGGGTCAGTATCGGCGTTGAAATTTAGAGCATTTTCACTTAACAAGAAATCTGGATTTACAATGCGAATATCAATCTTAACGGATGTATCGGGACATAAGCCATTTTTCAGTGCTATAAATCTGTAAACTCCGGCTTCGTTTACGTTTATTTCGTTATTTGTTGTTATTTCAATGCCATCTTTAATCCAATAGAATTCGCTCGATTGAGGCGGGTTCACAATTCCGCGTAATCTTTGTGTTTCTCCTATACACATTTGTATTATAGTATCTCGCATGAACGTTCTAAAAGTCAAAGGGTCGCTAACCATTACTTCCGGAGCTTCTAAAGCGCTGATTGTAATATTATTCGAGATTGTTTCACACCCTGAATTTTTATCAACCAAACGCAAATAGTATTGCCCTGACTTTTTCACCGTTACTGTATGCTCATTGCCGCTAAAAGACGGGTCTGCGGAATTGTACCATTCGTATATGTATTTCTGCAAATCTTTAATGCTTGACGTCAGTATGGCTTCGTCGTTAGTGCAAAAAGTAAATTTATCTCCCATTGAACTAATTACAGGCGTTGGCGGTACCTCTTTAATTATTCCGATAGATTGAGCAAATTGCGTCTCATTATATTGTCTGCCTCGTGCATTTGTAACTACAATATCAATTGTTGCTGCATTTTCATCACTTGCACTGTAGCGATAGGCATATATTCGATAACCGTATTTTTTGCCGCATTGAAAAGATACCCCCGGGATGGCATCGAATTTATCGATAAATTCATTGTTCGTAAGGTCTTTTACATATGCAATCAGCATATAGGGTCCCCATGTATGTCCGATATTGTAAATCTTCCCGTCTTCAATAACGGGCTCATAATTATTATTTTCGATATAGCGCAAAATCATGTATCCTTCAATAGTATCGGAAATCGTACTTGCGGGATTCCAAGTAAGTTTAATTTGGTCTTTATTGCTACCGACGATTTGTATGCTTGTTATTGCCGGATTAGTCCAATCGGGTTGTCTTAATGAACGCCAGTATAGTTGATTTGCGCCTTTTACAGTGTTAGAATTATTTGGTGTACCGCGAGAAATATTGTTTCTGTCCATCGTTGCGAGTGAATAATTTAGACCTCCATCGTATTGGGATAAATTGCTGCCGGGTACTACTCTTAGTGAATATCCTTGTGCAGGTGCAGCATCTTGAACACCGATTTTGGGATTAGGGAGCGAAGCAAATAGTACCTGTTTATCTGCTAAACTCGCATGTGCAAGCACATGGACATGATTACCTTGAGGGTCCAGGATCTGAACCATATCGCTGGTATAGTTTAAATTCAAACCCGCTTCTACCCACGTGCGTGTAGTACCTTGCTCCATAAATTGTTCAAAATACATTCCACTTTGCGCACCGATATCAACAAAACCGTCTTCTCGCTTTTCATCTGTTGGGAATCCTCTGTGATTCACGATAATAATCGTCCCACGTCTGAGGTTACGCCACAACGCATGGTCACGGAAAATCACCCCGCCTTGCCAACTTTCATCTTGGCTGTTATCGCGTAATTTGTACCCAACCAATGAAACATTATCTTGGACAACGAGTAGTTCTGTCCATTGGTTCTGATTGCCTCCGACAAGATATTCGGATATTACTACCGGCTGTGAGTATGCCGTGAAAATGCCTAAAAGCATTAGTAGCATAAATAGAAGTATTGCTGTCTTCATGATAAATAATTCAACGTTGTATGCTAAATAAATGCAATTTAATAAAAAAAACCTACTTTTGTATGAATGAAGTATTAATCTTTGCCTTATTGGAGAAAATGAATAAAGACAGTAGCCCAAAAAGCATTAGCAAACTACTAAAGTTTTATCTGCAATTTATATTGATTTTGATTGCTTTAACTTTCCTATTTGCCATTTTGTTTATTTTTCTTGTTGATTTTGATTCGCTGATTTCTGTAAAAAGCAATGACAAGGCATTTATGATGTTGAGCATTGTAATCCCGCAAGTTTTTATATTCCTGATTCCTTCGATAGTCTTTGCTTATAGAGCAGGTTCAATCAAAAAGAGTTTATATCTTCAATGGAAATTTCCGGTAATATGGTTGCTCCCGATTTTAATCGGTTGGTTGGCATTAGATATGTTTTCGAGTGCTCTCATATCTCTTTTGATTTATGTATTGCCCGAAAGCGCATCAGCGTGGCTTTCGAATGAATTATACAAGGTTGATTTATTGTATCGCTCAACATTTGGTACATTAGGTAACGATCTCATCGGTATCAGCTTAATCATACTGTCAGGTGCGGTCATACCGGCATTTTGCGAGGAATTTTTATTCAGAGGTACTTTTCTCAGCAAGACTTTAGAATACATCTCACCATATAAAACACTTTCTTTTACCTCCTTACTGTTTGCCATTGTTCATTTGCAATTGATTACAATTCCCCAACTATTTATCTTTGGGTTTTATTTGGGGATTGTCGTTCTCATAACAAAAAGCATTTACCCCGCCATTATAATTCATTTTATCAATAATGCTGCCGCTTTTATTTCGCTAATATTTGGCGAGTCTTCGCATCTAAGTGTAATCCAAGACAACAATGATTTGATAAAGCAAATTGGTTTACTACTGCTATCATTTTTTGTCGCAATATTAGCTTATAAATACTTCTTCAAATCAAAATGTCGCTTCGAGCATCAAGGTGAGCGTACGAGTCATACCTAAGTTACCGACCATTGTCGTATAATAGTAGTCGAAAATATTGTTAACGTTTAAAGTTAATTTCAAATTTTGCCCCAGAAGTGGTTTTAAGTCATAAATTAACCTTGCATCCAGAACATGCATGTCAACTCTTGCATCTGAATCTTTGACTAATAGACCGAGTTGAACATCAATATTGTTGACTCTTGATTTGTAGCGGTAATCTGCTTGAATCTCGAAGTCTCCCAAAGGCAACAATAATCTATTATACCAAATATGCTCCGAACGATAGTTTAGGACTGAATTATCCGACAAATCTCTCGGTTCCATGTACATGTATGAAGTTTCAATCCCGAAAAGACCTGCCACGAAGGATTTAATGCCTATTTCAGCACCACGAATTTGTGCTCGGGTTACATTTATAAACTGAATCCTTGCTTCGGTAGGACTTACAAACGATGGCTCAATAAGTTCATATAAATCATTTTGGAATACAGCCAAGTCCAGATAAATCGGTGTACCTCCCACATTTAATTTATAATTTGCACCGATTTCGTAGGACCAGCTTCTTTCAGATTTCAAGTCAGGATTAGGCAACACTTCAAATCCTTGAAATGCAACAGATGAGAATCGTTCTGCTATGGCAGGAGCTCTGAAGCCGCCTCCTGCAGAAGCACGAATGTGCAAGCCATAAGAGTAATTAAATGCCATTCCAAACTTTGGTGAGAAAACCAACATGCCGTCACTTATATTTGAATTGTTCGACTTGTCCATAAAGTTCTCATAGTCAGCTCTGATGCCTAATGTTGTGATAATATTGGATGTAGCTTTCAATTCTGTCTGAATGAATGCCGCATAGATGTTCTGAATTTGATTACCGTAAGTAATTGATTCGACAATAGTATTCGACGAATTTATACCGAAAGTAAGAGCTGAAATCTCATTTAAATTATAGTTGGATTGGATTTCAGTATTAAAAGTAATCGCTTGCGATTGCCTATGCTCGATGTCAGTTTTCGGCAAAGTGTTATTGTATTCTGTTAAGTAAAAGCCTGTGCGTGCAGTAACAAAAAACTTTGAATTTAAAATATGATTTAATACGGCAAAACTCGAAAATTTATCAGATTTAATTCTAATTTGCGTATCTGTACCTGTTGGTGGGCGAGTGGCACTATCAAGACTGTTCCAATAGACCCAGTCTGCTTTATCGTCTAATGAACCGTTAATAAGTAACGACAATGATGTTCGCGATGACAAATCATAATTTAATTTCCCGAAAAAGTTAAGTATATAACGGTCATCATAATATCTGTATCCCATATCATTATAATATGCACCTGAAGCCAAAAAACCCAATTTCCCGATTTTTTGAGAAAAAGAAGCATTAACACCGCTTCTATATTGCAAATCATCGCTAAATACCCATTGCTCATGTCTTGGCTGCGTATAAAATCCCGTAAATGCTCTAAATCTGATGTCTGCTTTGTCTCGAGGTTGTTCGGTAATCAAGTTTACAACTCCACCTAAAGCACCTGAACCATACAAAGCAGAACCCGCACCCTTGACTACTTCAATTCGGTCAATATTAAACATGGGTAAAGCGTCAAATTTCATATCACCATTATCACCTGCTAAAAGCGGGAATCCGTCTAATAACAGTGCGGCTCTTGAGCCTATTCCAAAAGAAAATCCCGATGTCCCCCTTATACTGACATTATCCTGATTAATTTCCAATCCGGGAACGTATTCCAATGCTCTCTCTAATGAGATTGCCCCTCGCGCGTCCAATTGCCTCCGGTCAATAACAGACATGGAAATCGGCACTTCCTGAACTGCTTGAACTCTTTTATTTGCCGATACAACGACTTCTCCGGTTTGTAGTGGTTGACTTCTAAGTCTTATGTTTACATCTGCGTTTCCATTTGTCAACTCAATGGTGCGTTTCTGAGTTTCATATCCAACCATTGAAGCTATCAATACAATTAGGGGACTTGGATTTGTAATATTGATGGTAAATCTGCCTGATTTATCAGCGATGGCACCATATGCAGTGCCTTCAATACGGATTGTTGCGCCCGATAAATTTTGTTCGGTTTCTGCATCTTGTACAGTACCTTGTATTGTTTGTGATGCTAAATTGGCTATTGAGAGCGCAAAAATATGGATTACAATGATAAACGTTTTCATAAATTAAAATGGCATTGGTGGTAAATCATCAAAATCAACTTCGATTGTTATGTGGTAAGTTTTACCGGGTTCTATATAAAGTCGGGACGGAGTATGCTTTTCGTTTGATACATTGTATAAACCGATAACTCTTTGCGAGGTCAATAAACTGTCATACTGCTGAACTACGGCAATATAAATCAACTCAGTAGGAACTTCCGCGATTTCAAAGAAAAATGAAGAACTGTCAACAAATAAAGGCATGGAATTCAAAGTAAAGTATGCATTTCCGGATATTATATCGTTCAATATGCCCGTAGAATCGGGATACTTTTTGAATGCCGCTGCTCTTACCGCTAATATCGAGTCGGCAGGGGGCCATTTTGATTTGCCATGCTTGTACACAACCGTACCCGTCAAAAATGATTTCTCCGATTCAGCTTTGGGCGCCAAGCCCCCGTCGCATGAAATAAGTGACAAGGTAAGATATAAAATCATAATTATTGTTAAATTTCGGACATATACCATAGATTGTTCGCTATACTGATAACATTTACAAAATATGTAGTCGCTCAGTTCTTTTAATACTAATTTACGATTTACGCACGATATAATAAACTGACGCAAACAAAAGACTACTTTCACAATAACGTAGCAGTTAATCAAATATTAACTTTTGCTAAGTTTTTAAGTCAT
The DNA here is from genome assembly GCA_964637845.1 of uncultured Hyphomicrobiales bacterium. Taxonomy (GTDB): domain Bacteria; phylum Bacteroidota; class Ignavibacteria; order Kapaibacteriales; family UBA2268; genus PGYU01. Next base: position 8,439 of record CAZWXI010000063.1, read on the forward strand.
AAATTCCGAACTTAATATGTATGAGTACAAAATTTCTATGTTCCTTCGCGAACTTGTAAACTTTTCACATATTTGGCAAAAAGGTAATATTTTTTTCCACAAAGTTATTTTTTATTTGCATGTTTTATATAATTATGTTATTTTGAAACATAAGTTCTTGATAATTTGTAAATATAATGTGATAAACTTAACAATATGCAATGTTAGTTCTCGTAAAATAGCAAATAATATGTTAATGGAATAAATATTAGGAGTGAAAATGACAAACAAAGGCCAAATTTTAAGATTACTAAACTACAAAAACTTATTGAAACATCTTCAAACACTCGGTTTCAAGAAAGTTTTTTCGGACAATATTTCCGATACACTCGAAATCTCATCTTCCCTTGTAAGGAAAGATTTTGGTAATTTCGGAATTACAGGTAATCGTAAGGGTGGATACGAAATTGACTCAATTTTAGCAAAAATTGATGATATCCTCGGTAAAGACGAAGTCCAAAAAGTTATTGTCGTCGGAGCCGGACGTATTGGTGAGGCTCTAATGAAATATCAAGGTTTCATGAAAGAGGGCATACAGATAGTTGCAGGTTTTGACATTGATCCGGGTAAAATCAATCCCGACGGAAATCCGCCGGTGTATCATAACGACAAATTAGCAGATTTCATCCGGGTGAATGACATCAAAATTTGCATTATGACGGTCCCGCAAATGGTTGCCAAGCATACCGTTGATTTGCTTACTGCTACGGGGATAGGAGGCATACTGAACTTTACTCCAATCAAATTCCAAAGCACAACCGAGTTAACAATCAATAACATTAACATTGTCCACGAACTCGAGAACTTGATTTACGTGGTCAATAGACAGAAGGAAAGCGACAAGTAACATATTTATGAGGTCGAAAATGACTTTGAATACAACATACATGCATTTCAATTTAAAAAGTCCACTAATCTTTGCAAGTTGCGGATTGACGGAAAAAATTGAAAATTTAATAATTGCCCAGGAATCGGGTGTTGGCGCAATCGTCCTTAAATCATTGTTTGAAGAACAGATTTTAACTGATGCAGGTCAGGGGAATTCATATAAATTACAAGATTATTCATCAATTGATACCTATGAATACGTTAAGCAATCTGCGCCTGATTCATATCTGGATTTTTACCTAAATCTGATTGCAGAAGCGAAAAAGCGTTTATCCGTACCTATTATTGCCAGCATACACTGTATTTCATTTCATCAGTGGCCTCAATATTCAATTATTTTTGAAAATGCGGGAGTTGATGCTATTGAATTGAACCTCTCAATAACTCCAAATGAACACGATGTTTCAAACGATGATATTCTTGAGAGGCAAATTAGGGTGATTAGTGATGTCAACAATCACTGCACGATACCGATATCCGTAAAAATTGCCAATCATTATTCAAATTTGGGACTATCACTCAAATTGATGGAAAATGCGGGGGCTGACGCATTTGTGCTTTTCAATCGTTATTTTAAGCCCGATATTAATATCGAGACAGGGAAATTAATTTCGGATTCTCATCTCAGCCATCCCACCGAAATTACTGAATCATTGAGATGGTTAGCTTTGATGAGAAGAAAGTTGTCCTGCTCGTTAGCCGGCTCGACAGGTGCCCACGATGCCGAAGGTGTAATTAAGTATTTATTGGCCGGTGCTGATGCGGTACAAGTTTGTTCAGCAATCTATAGAAATGGAATTGAGTATTTCAAAACGCTAAACGATGGAATTGTTAATTGGATGACTCGAAAAGGATATAATTCTATCGATGAATTCAAAGGCCAAGTGGCACAAATCGAAGCCAACACCCCGATTCTTGAGAGGCTTCAATACATGCGACGTTCATTTTCGGAAGTTTAAGATTCTAATATTTTCAATATTTCAGTTGAATCAGGCAATTTAAGTAGTTTGGAAGTACTATGTTTCAAACTTGAGAATTTTATTTGCCTAATTCGGCTTTTCAGTTCGAGTATCATTGCCGGTACTACGCTTAATTCGGCAATTCCCATGCCAATCAGTATAGAAGTAGCAGCCGAGTGACCTGCTAATTCACCGCAGACTCCTACGGATATTTTTTTTCTTGCAGCGGCTTCTGCAGTCATCGCTATCAACTTCAAAACTGCCGGATTGAAAGAGTCGAACCTATCCGATACATGTTCGTTTGTGCGGTCAACGGCTAATGTATATTGTGTTAAATCATTGGTCCCGATACTGAAAAAGTCTGCAATATCGGCAAGCTCATCTGCCATGAGTGCCGCGGACGGTGTTTCAATCATTATGCCGATAGGCATCTTTTCATCAAATTCAACTAACTCACCCCTAAGTTCTTTCTTGCATTCATCAATGATTTGCAATGATTTTACAAATTCTGTATAATCGGTTATCATCGGAAGCATAAAGCGAATATTTTTATTTACCGACGCCTGCAGTACAGCTTTAATTTGCGTCTTAAAAAGCTCGGTACGAGATAGCAAATACCTTATTCCTCTGAACCCGAGCGCAGGATTTGCTTCTGTATGAATGATGCTTTCTGAATATTTATCGCTACCAATGTCGAAAGCTCTGATAGTAACCGGATTAGGATAAATTCTATCAGCGATTTCTCTATACCATTTAGCTTGTATGTCTTCCCCTGGTATTGAGGAATAATGCAGAATTAAACTTTCGGAACGCACCAAACCAATGCCATCGGCACCAACAAAATTTGCGGCATCAACGTCGTCAAGTCTGTCCACGTTTGCCATCAAACGTATTCTCTTGCCGTCGGAAGTTACTGCCGGCTCTTTTGCTAAAATTCCAAGCTCTTGGCGATGCTTTTCGATTTTTTGAATTTTCTCATCGTATTTAATAAGAAAATCTTTAGTCGGATTGTATATTACTAATCCAGTAAATCCGTCAACAATTACCAAGTCATCTGATTTTATGATGCTTGATGCATCCTTAACTCCGATGACTGCCGGGGTTTCAAATGAACGTGCGAGAATCGAAACATGAGAGGCTATTCCGCCTGCTTCCGTGACTATGGCAAGTGCGCCTGCTTCATGATAATTGACAAAATCCGTGGATGTGAGTGATTGAGTGATGATTACTGAATCTTTTGCAATATTATATTGCCAACGTCTTTGCTTTAACACTCCCAATAAATGAAGCTTTACGTGGTCAAGTTCAATTGCTCTCTCGCGTAATAATCTGTCTTTAGACTTTGTAAAATAACTTTTTTGCCTTTCAAACTCTCTTATGATTGAACTTTCAGCCGAGTATCCCATTTCAATAATTGTAATGATAGAATCTACCAAAAACGAATCATTGATTATATATAAGTTAGTCTCTAAAATAGTTGATGCACTTTTATTATATTCAGGTATTTTGGTAAGTACGTCGTTGAATTCTTTTCTTAAATCGCTTAATGCTTGCAGAAATCTTTCTTTTTGATGTGGGATAGATGATTGTTCAACTTTCTCATCAGGCGAAATAAAGTTTTCAGTCTGAATTACCCTCGCTTTAGCAATCACAATGCCCGATGATGAGGGAATTCCCTTCAAAAATCCGGTAGTTCTGATTGTCTCATCTTGAGGCTGAAAAAGTGGTAAATTAACCTTTATTTCACCAAACATATCATATTTCTCCGAATCCGTTATCGAACAATTTAGCTATTTCGCTGACTGCCAGTTCGGCATCTATTCCTTCAGCTCTTACAGTAAGCACACAACCATTTTCGGCTGCCAATGTCATGACTCCGATTATACTTTTGCCGTTTATCATAAATCCGTCTCTTATCAGATATATCTCAGAAGCAAACCTTGAGGATAATTTGACTAATGTAGCTGCCGGTCTCGTATGTAATCCGGCTCTGTTTTTGACTGTTACTTCCTTTTCGCAAACAAGCATAATTCGATTTATCAATAAGCATAAACTACAAAAGTAGAAAAAGTTACCCAATAATTAATTCGCATTATTTACTTTGCGTCAATACATTCCAGTACTTCATTTTGTGGAATTACTCCAACCCGTAAAATTTTTGGTTCATCAACAATGCTGATAATTGTTGATTCCAACTGATATTCCGTTTCGCCTCCGTCAAGTACTGCCGCAATCTTGCCGTTTAAGTTGTCGAACGCTTGTTTACCTGTTTTAGCTGATTCATTTCCGCTGATATTTGCTGATGTTGCAGCTAAAGGTATGCCTACGGCTTCGATGAATTCCAAGCAAAGTTTGTTCGATGGAAAACGTATGGAAATCGTATCAAAACCCGAAGTTATCGATTTATCAACTTTATCGGAGCGGCGCATAATTATTGCAAGCGGCCCAGGTAAAAATTTTTCGGCAAGCCTGTAAAAATTGTCGGGTATAATGGAGCATAGCTCATTAATTTGCTCAATTCTCGAAATATGAGCCGCTAAGGGTTGATTCTTACTTCGGTTCTTTATAGCGTAAATTGCTTCAACGCCTCGAAGATCATCTATCCTCACTCCTAAGCCATAAACGGTTTCTGTCGGGAACGCTATTGGTTCTCCTGAATTTAAATAATCGAGTGCAGTTCTCAGGGAGTTATTTCTATCATTGAGACCATCTAATAAACGTGTTTCGTAAAACATTCGACAAATTTAGCTAAATTAAACATAAAATTTTTAAGACATTTTTGGTCTCAAAATATTATTTTTGCCTTAGGTATAGATATATTTTTTAATTATGATAGATAAGATTGACCATTATGTTGCATCAGAACATCTATTTTCTGATTCATGCCATAAACTAAACCCGAAACTTTGGGAATATTGTGAACATAATACCATAAAATTCCTACATTTAATCAGACAGGAGTGCGAAAATACAAAGAATCACAACATAGAACAGTCATTTATTCAGCTTTCAGATATATTAGGGATTGATCCGGATTTGCCGTTTTTCCATACTCGCTACAAAAACTCAATAGCTTATTTAACTCCTGAGATTGGTATTGCACAGTATATGCAATTTTACGCAGGTGGGTTGGGCGTTTTGGTGGGCGACCATATCAAATCAGCCTCCGATATGAAATTACCTCTCGTAGCGGTTTCACTATTGTACAGAAAGGGATTTTTCACGCAAAAGTTATCAAAATCAGGAGCACAAAACTCTATTCAAGTGGATATTAACCCCAGTGATACAGGTATTTATCCAATCATCAATTCTCAAACCGAGCATGAATTCATTGAAATAAAATTACCTGACAATGTATTGAAAGTCTTTTTGTATCAAATGAGAATAGGTAATGTTTTCGTTATTTTATTAGATACTTTTAATGAAATCAATGGTGATTTAAAATATATAACCCAAACCTTATATGATGCTGATCGCGAAACTAGACTGCTGCAAGAGATAATCTTGGGAATAGGTGGGATTCGCGCATTATATAAACTTAATCTAATCCCGAAAATTATTCATATCAACGAAGGTCATGCAGCTTTTGCTTTATTGGAGGAAATGCGAATTTGCCAGAAAAAGTTAATAAAAGATAAAATTGAACACATAAGAACAAAATCATTATTTACTACTCACACTCCTGTAATCCACGGGAATGAAGAATTTGAAGCTGATTTAATAAAAAAGTATTTTGAATATTCTGAATTTGCTAAACTACTTAATATAAATAAATTATTAAACCTTGGATTGCTTGATAAAAGTAATACAAAATTTTCCATGACTGTATTGGCTCTTAATTTATCTAAAAATGTTAATGCTGTCAGTAAATTACATTCTGAGACCGCCAGCAATATGTGGAAAAAAGTACTTACTAAAAACGACATTAAAATTCATGGAATTACAAATGGAATTCACTTTAGAACTTGGCTTTCGAAAGAACTTAAAGAATTATATGATAAATATATAAGTATCGAATATTTATCAAATATCGATATTTCCGACTTTTCGTGCTATTTAAATTCAATACCCAAGCAGGAACTATATTCAGCAAAAAGAAAAGTAAAATCAAAATTAATTGACTTTCTAAATCATTATTTTAGATTAAATCCGCCTAAGTATATAAAACGCGACAGATTTGAGCAAATACGAGACATTATGCATGAAGATTGTTTTTTGATTGGCTTTGCACGTAGATTTGCTCCATATAAGAGAGCAGACCTAATTTTCCAAAATATTGAACGATTTCAAGCTGTTTTTAGTAAAGAAAATCAACCTGTAAGATTTCTGATTTCCGGTAAAGCTCATCCTGCCGATATAGAGGGCAAGAAATTACTAAAAAATATTATTACCTTAATTAATAACAATAATCTTGCTTCCAAAATTATATTTATTGAAAATTATGATTTGCAAATAGCTAAACACTTAGTGCAATCATGCGATTTGTGGTTAAATACTCCAATTAGGACACTCGAGGCAAGCGGTACATCTGGTATGAAGGCCGCTTTGAACGGGACAGTGAATTTCAGTATTCTCGATGGATGGTGGGATGAAGCCTATACGGGTGATAATGGTTGGTCCATAGGTGACATAAATATAAATAACGTATCTGATAATAAATTAGTAAATATTATTTATGATAAATTTGAAAATGAAATTTTACCACTCTATTTTTCGCAAAACATTGATAAAGAGAAAAGCTGGTATAATTATATGATTAATTCTATTAATACAATATTAAGTAGATACTCGTCTCATAGAATGCTAAATGAATATATATCAATCTATTATGATAAAATAAAAAAGGAATCAAGTAATTGTTGATTCCTTTCATGAAATAATTATATAGTTTAGATAGTAATTGTTTTTTCGTTCATTGATTCCAAATTATTAACAACGTTAGCCAAGGTTTGACCCGCTAACATACCGTCAATTACTCTGTGGTCGTATGTAATTGAGACATACATCATTTGTCTGATTAAAATTAAGTCATTTCCTTCGATTTCCTTGACTACGGGGCGTTTTTTGATTGCTCCGACACCAAATATCGCTACCTGTGGTTGATTAATTACGGGAGTACCGAATAATGTACCGAAAGTCCCTACATTTGTTAAAGTTACAGTACCACCTTGTACTTCGTCAGGTATCAACTTTTTCGTTCTTGCCCTTGTCGATAAATCATAAATCGAGCGGGCTACGCCAGTAGTATTGAGCATATCAGCGCCCTTGATAACGGGGACAATCAAATTACCGTCGGGTAGAGCAGTAGCAATCCCAAGATTAATTCTCTTATGGCGAATAATATTTTTACCATCAACACTTATATTCACCATAGGGAATTGTCTGACGGCATCAATAACAGCTTGTGCGAAAAACGGAGTAAATGTGAGCTTAAATCCTTCGCGTTTCTCAAATTCATTCTTAAATTTTTCACGGAAATTAACAATGCCCGTCACGTCAACCTCAGATACACTCGTGACGTGTGCCGATGTATGCTTCGAATAAATCATATGTTCGGCTATCAATTGACGAATTCTGTCCATTGGTATAATCTCGACATCATTCCCCGCAGGCATAGTAATTTGTGGTGCTTTCGGTTGTGACGACGTGGTAATTACGACTGGTTTTGGAGCATCAGGTGCTGTAGGCACCTGAGTTTTAGGTACTTTGCCGGTTTTACGATTTTCAATATAATCCCAAATATCCTTCTTGTTAATTCTACCATCAATACCCGACCCGTGGATTTGTCTGAGTTCCTCGAGAGTTACTCCGTTGTCCTCAGCGATTTTTCTAACGAGCGGCGAATAAAACCTTTCTCCGTCGCGAGCAGGTATCTCTTTTGTTCCATCACCCACAGGAACGGTAATTGTCGGCGTTGTGGCTGATGGGGTAAGCTCCACTTTTTCGATAGATGCTTCGGTTTCTGGAGCTTCCTTAGTTGTTCCGGTTTTTAACGCGACCGCACCATCTGAAGATATTTTTGCAATTACAACCCCAACTTCAACTGTTTCACCTTCTTGGACTAAGATATCGGCTAAAATGCCCGATACAGGCGAGGGTACTTCGGTATCAACTTTGTCTGTTGAAATTTCAAGAATCATTTCATCTCTTTCCACTACATCACCAATCTTTTTAAGCCATTTCGTAATTGTTCCTTCTTGAAGCGACTCTCCCATTTTAGGCATCACAACATCTGTAAAACCTTCACCCGAAACCTGCACTTCCAGTTGAACGCTTTTCTCAACAGTGGGTGCGGGGGGAGGCTCGGTTTTATATTTTTCTGCTGTGGGTATGGTTTTTGTTGCTTGAACTGCTGATACATCTGTTTCGATGTAAGCAATTGGAGCGCCTACTTCAACTGTTTCACCTTCTTTGACAACAATTTCAGCTAAAACACCATCATTAGGTGAAGGTACTTCGGTATCAACTTTATCAGTTGATATTTCCAAAATCATCTCATCTCTTTCAATTTTATCACCGACTTTTTTAAGCCATTTTGTTATTGTTCCTTCTTGCAAAGATTCACCCATTTTGGGCATCACTACTTCTATTCGCATTGGATTTCTCCCTAATTTTTTTGTTAGTAACTAATTTTCAAATTTATAAAAAATAACGAATCCACTTAATAGCGGATTCGTTATAATGACTTTTAAACAGTTCAATTATTTTTGTGGTGCCTTGAAGATGCTGTCTCCAATTTCAAAATTCGTGTCTATTTCCGTAAAATTAAGTTTTTGTGCTAAATTACCTCCAACTTTAATTTCAATGGTCTTAGGGTAAATCACTCCATTTTTTTTCATCCTCTCGGTGATATATGTCTCAATTGTCTGTCCGTTGTTAATCTGGCTCGTTTTACACATTAGATAAGTTATTGAGTCAAAATAAACATCTGCCGAACTACCGTCAGTTTCTATAAATGAAATAACGTGACAGGGTTTGCCTCCAACGTCCTTGATACCTAAATAATCTGCTTTAAGTCCTTGTTCTTTCCAATTCGCAAACGGCAACTTTGCCATATTTTTAAATCCTTCGAGTTGAGTTTTCGTCAATTCGGCTTCATCGCCGCTCATGATTATTGCTTCATTGCCCACCATCGGATTTATTGCCCAAACAGTTTCACCATCGTATCCTGCGGTCATTTTCATTCCCATGACCTCGTTCTCGACATACATCTTGTCCGGTTGACGCATTATGTAATGCAAATTGATTGTCATACCCTGAGCTACGTTGGTAATTGTACCTTTGATTTTCATTGATTTCACAGATTCGATTGCTTCTTTCCCGCCTGTTGCCTTGTAGCATTTATCTAATACTTCATCAACGGTTTGTGCATGGATTTGCAAAAATCCAAAAATAAGAATCCCAATTACTATTTTTGAGAATAAGCTCATTAAAAACTCCTTTAAAATAAATAAATAATTAATTAATATGGTCTTCTGAATTCAAATTTGGTTAAACCCAAATCAAAAGCTATGCTCTTAATATTAAAATTTATCGGCTCGCCGGCTTGCGATGCAGTTACTCTTGTCGGTATGCGAACTTCACTTTCGGTGATATAATCATCTAAGTAAATTTCAAACGGTAACATTGTTCCTTGAAATTCCACAAGATTCATTACTTTACGTAAATCATAAGTCTTTTTGTCGAAATACAACTCTGTATATGTACCTGCGCTATCGAGCATTGTCAAATGATGCAATTCTTCTCTTCCGATTGTCTCTGTGCCGACATATTCAAATTTTGCAGTAGATATGTTCCTGTAAATCGGTGTAAATATGATTTCGTAAATCAAATGAAACTGTCTTACCATATCAGGATTTGCAGGTATTGTAGGCATATTCGGTGGTTTTACCCAAGCTTTTTCGCCATCATAAACCGCAGTCAACGGTCCCCGATGGGTAATATTTATACGATAGTAATTATCTTTCATATAGTAGTAATCTACTTTTATCGGCTTGGGTTCGGCCATTTGTTCATAGACTAAATGGAAGTCGTTAATTTTATTCAATTTCTCGAAATTTTTCGATTTTATAAACTCTGCAAGTATGCTATCAGTTGATATTTCCTTACCATTTGCTGTATATAAGAACAGTGTTAGGCATGCAATAACTATTATGTAACTTTTCAAGATTTCTAACCTCAATTTTTCTAATAAGACGTTTAATTTGGTCAAAAGTTATTTATAAATCGATAATTTCATGATTCTATTGAATTTGTCTTTAAATTCGTCTATTTCACGTTTGCTTAATCCATACTCTGTACATTTGTGTATATCAATTTCACTGGTACTCAGCATATTTGCAATAACCGCCATTTCGCCTTTCGACAGAGAAATCGAATTCAACATATAGTCTTCATATGCCTCCCAAGCCAAAGGCACAATACCTTCTACTATTTCAGCCATTGCTTCGGCATAAACTCGTATTTCGTATTGTGCGTGAGTGTCAAGCCGTAATCTTAAAAAATGAAAAAGATTATGCAGGTCAATTTTCCAGTACCACTCAGTATAATTCGAAACGGGAAGCACCATACGCGATAACTCCCGAGCTAATCCTTTCTCCAATAACGACTGATACAGTTCATAAGATTTCTCGTGGTGAGCACTTGTTTCGCTTAATACTGCCTGGATGCTTTCAGGTGAAAGAGTTTCATCGCTTCGTCCTTGCTTGTTGCTCTTGCTTTGTGAACGAACTTGCTCTTCCGAGGGCAAATAGAACTCATCTTTCATCTCTGAGTACCTGCCGCTGTATTCGTTTACGTTTGCGGTTCGGTGCCGTATCCATTGGCGAGCTACAAAAATTGGTAACTTTACATGGAACTTGAACTCCACCATCTCGAACGGTGTTGTATGCTTGTGACGCATCAAATATCGTATCAGTCCGCGGTCTTCGTGCAATGTTTTAGTGCCTTTGCCATAGGAGACCCGGGCCGCTTGGACTATTGACGAATCATCGCCCATTACGTCCACAAGCCGAACAAATCCCTTATCCAAACACTGTATTTCTTGATTCAATTTCTCGCTCAATTTTCTATCCAGTTAATCAAAATTTTACAGCAACAAATTTAAGTATTTTTTCCTGAAGAAAAAAAATTATCTCCAACATGTAACTTTTTTAACTTTGACTTGTTTATA